>NZ_VPAW01000007.1:0-177973 GCF_013419055.1 Acinetobacter sp. YH12108
CAAAGCACGTAGTGTTCATGGATTTCTAGGAGGGATTTACGCGTCCTTGTGTGCATATCAACTGATCCATAAAAATAAGCCAACAATTCAAATTATGAAGTCATCGGCTTAAGCAGGATTCGGGTTAAATATGATTTTCTATATTAAAAATTCAGTTCGATCTTTCATCTTATCTTTTTATATTTATTTAAATTATTATTCCATTATATAAAAAACCCACTCTAGTGAGTGGGTTTTCGCATTCAAATCAAATGATTCAAGAAATTAGTTTTTCTCTTTATCAACGATTTTGTTTGCTTGAATCCAAGGCATCATCGCACGCAGTTTTGCACCAGTTTGTTCGATACCGTGTGCAGCATTTTGACGACGACGAGCAGTCATAGATGGGTAGTTCAACGCACCTTCTTGGATGAACATCTTCGCATATTCACCAGATTGGATACGTTTAAGTGCATTACGCATTGCTTCACGAGACTGTTCGTTGATGACTTCAACGCCAGTTACGTATTCGCCGTATTCAGCATTGTTAGATACTGAGTAGTTCATGTCAGCGATACCGCCTTCGAACATCAAGTCAACGATCAATTTAAGTTCGTGTAGACATTCGAAGTAAGCCATTTCAGGCGCATAACCAGCTTCAACCAGAGTTTCGAAGCCCATTTTAACCAGTTCAACAGCACCACCACAAAGAACCGCTTGCTCACCGAACAAGTCAGTTTCAGTTTCTTCACGGAAAGAAGTTTCGATGATACCAGTACGGCCACCACCTACGCCTGAAGCGTAAGAAAGCGCAACGTTACGTGCATTACCAGAAGCATCTTGGTGGATCGCGATTAAGTCAGGAACACCTGAACCACGTTGATATTCAGAACGTACTGTGTGACCAGGAGCTTTAGGCGCAACCATGATTACATCTAGGTCTTTACGTGGAACAACTTGGTTATAAAGAACAGAGAAACCGTGAGCAAATGCTAGAGTCGCGCCTTCTTTGATGTTTGGCTCAATCACGTCGCGGTAAAGTTGAGCTTGGAACTCATCTGGAGTCAAGATCATTACTACGTCAGCTTGAGCTACAGCAGCAGGAACTTCAGCAACTTTAAGACCAGCGTTTTCAGCTTTTTTCCAAGAAGTAGAATTCGCGCGTAGACCAACAGTTACGTCAACGCCAGAATCTTTAAGGTTAAGCGCGTGTGCGTGACCTTGTGAACCATAACCAATGATTGCTACTTTCTTAGATTGAATAATAGATAAGTCGCAGTCTTTATCGTAAAAAATTTGCATTGCTGTCTCCGCTTAAATGCTTGTGTGTCCGTTTCATCAGGCAATGATCCTTGATCACATTGCCTGAAGCCCCCTTCTTATTAGAATGAGGAAATAATTTAAAAAATTTAGATGGTTAGTACTTTTTCGCCGCGTGCGATACCTGACACGCCTGAACGCACCACTTCCAAAATCGTGTTTTCTGCTAATGCGTCAATAAAACCGTCGATTTTTTCAGTCGTACCCGCGATTTGAATCGTGTAAGTTGTTGGCGTTACGTCAACCACCTGACCACGGAAAATATCGGTCGTACGTTTGATTTCATCACGGGTTGCGCCTAAAGCTTTCACTTTGATCAGCATCAACTCACGTTCAATATGCGCACCTTCAGACAGATCCACCACTTTAACCACTTCTACCAGCTTGTTCAGCTGTTTAGTGATCTGTTCGATCTTGTGATCATCACCATAAGTCGTCAAAGTCAGACGTGAAAGTGTTGGGTCTTCAGTTGGCGCAACGTTCAATGTTTCAATGTTGTAGCCACGTTGTGAGAATAAACCCACCAAGCGAGAAAGCGCGCCTGCTTCGTTTTCTACGAGTACAGAGATAATATGTCTCATTTCGTGCGCTCCCCTTTTGCTAACCACATATCCTGCATCGATTGACCCGCAACCAGCATTGGATATACGTGTTCTGTACGGTCAACCATTACGTTAATAAATACGCACTTATCATTGATTGCCATCGCTTCTTCAAGCTTAGACTCAAGGTCGTCCGCATGGTCAATCTGAATACCTACATGACCATAAGCTTCCATCAATTTTGCAAAGTCAGGTAAAGACTCTACATAAGAGCTAGAGTGACGGCCTTCGTAGTTCATGTCCTGCCACTGTTTCACCATACCCAAGGCACGGTTGTTCAGGCACAGGATTTTCACGTTCAAGCCATATTGCTTACAGGTAGAAAGTTCCTGGATACACATCTGAATCGATGCTTCACCAGTAATACAAACTACTTGCTGATCCGGGAATGCAAGCTTAGCCGCCATTGCATATGGCAGACCAACACCCATCGTACCTAGACCACCAGAGTTGATCCATTGACGAGGACGCTTATAGCGATAGTGCAACGCGCCGAACATCTGGTGCTGACCAACGTCAGACGTGATGATCGCTTCGCCATTGGTGACTTTGTCTAGGGCACGAACCACTTGCTGTGGCTTCATAGAACCATCAGTCGGTACATCGAACTTCAAGCCATGAACCTGACGCCATTCATCAATCTGTTTCCACCATGCCGCAATCGCTTCAGGATTTGGCTTGGACACATTCATTTGCTTCAACTGGTTCAGCATTTCGTTCAGTACAGGTTCTACTGCACCCACGATTGGAATGTGCGCCATGATGGTTTTAGAAATGGTCGCCGGATCGATGTCAATGTGAATGACTTTGGCATTCGGGCAGAATTTCGCAGGGTTATTGGTTACACGGTCATCGAAACGCGCGCCTACACACAGAATCACGTCTGCATTGTGCATGGTCATGTTTGCTTCGTAAGTACCGTGCATACCCAACATGCCGATGAACTGTGGATCATCGCCCGGGAATGCGCCAAGGCCCATCAGGGTATTGGTAACCGGGTAACCCAATAGATGTGCAAGCTCAGTTAATTGTGCTGAAGCATTGCCCTGAACCACACCACCGCCTGAGTAAATGACTGGGCGTTTCGCATGAATCAGTTCATCAATCGCTTTACGGATTTGACCTGAGTGACCACGATATGGTGGTTGATACGAACGCATCTTCACTTTTTCAGGATATTCGTAAGCAAATTTCTCTGCTGGGTTGGTTGCATCTTTAGGAATATCAACTACAACTGGACCTGGACGGCCAGATGACGCGATATAGAATGCTTTTTTGATAATTGAAGGAATTTCGCTGGCATGGCGAACCTGGAAGCTGTGCTTCACGATTGGGCGAGAAATACCGACCATATCAGTTTCTTGGAACGCATCCTCACCGATCAAATGGCTTGCAACCTGACCAGACAGGATCACCATTGGAATGGAGTCCATATAAGCCGTTGCAATTGGAGTAACGGTATTAGTCGCGCCTGGACCAGAAGTGACCAGCACAACACCAGTTTTACCTGTTACGCGTGAGTAAGCATCCGCCATGTGACCGGCAGCTTGTTCGTGACGTACGAGGTAATGATTAATTTTGTCTTGTTGAAATAGCGCATCATAAATATGCAGTACTGCGCCGCCTGGATATCCAAAAACATGTTCAACGCCTTCATCCGCTAATGCGCGAACGAGCATTTCACCACCAGATAGAAGTTCCAACGTGATTCACCCTATATTATTCACTGCACAAATGGGAGGCATTTGCAGTGTTCATTCATTAACTGTCTGCACTGTTATAGCACACAAATTTCATAGTTTTCAAAGCAATAGGAATAAAAAATCCGATCTACCTGCTGTTCGAGCAATACAAGATCTAAAACATGTTGGGGTAAACATATTTTGTTCGCTTTGTTCAATTTTTCGGCTAGAAAAATTGCCCATTGCATGACATGACACTTATTCGAAGGGTGATCGATCTAAGGCATATAAAACTATTGCTGCATTCTTGTGTTTTCAGCCTTTAAAGTCAAGTTTAAAAAACAGGCTATTATTGTTTATACGTCTAAAATTTGCTGCTTTTACAGGCAATTTCGACTTTAACTCTGGTTTTTAGCTTTAAAATTCTAATTTAAATTAATAAATTTCATATACTTAAAACTTTAATTTTATAAATTTTTAATATGTCTTATATAAAAAAATTGAATGAATTTTTAAGAAATTCAATGCAACTGTTTATAAATAAATTTTTTTTATATAAAATTACTCTTTTTAGGTATCAGCTCAAAACATTAAGATCACTACTGATCACAAAATTAATTGAATTAAAAATCATCTTATGGCAAAAAATTCTCTACAATAACAACCCTATTTAACCGCTTGAAATTTTCAGGACTTTTACTCATGAAAAGATCTTTCCTGACCGCATTAAGTTTTGCCACTACGTTTGTTTTAGGTGTAGCAAGCAGCTCTGCTTTAGCGATTGAATATTATAAATGGGTCGATGCCAAAGGCGTGACTCACTATACCAAAACCCCGCCTCCTAAAAATGCCAAGCACAAAAGCAAAGTAGAAACCTATGGCTGGAACAATTCCGCGCCTACCCCAGCAAGAACAACCGAAAATGAGAACCAGACCGAAACGGGTAACTCAAACTCATCTGCAGCTGTGCCTGTCGTTTCTGAAAATGAGCAGCAACAGCGTGAAGCCAATGAAGCTTTACAACGTGGTCAGTCTGAGCGTGTAGCCTTCTAATCATACTCGTCTGCCAATTTAGATTTTTCCTGCAGAATACCATCCGCAAAATTCACTTTTAGGTGCATTTTGCGCTATGCTGTGCCTTATATTTTTTTAACCGTTCTCTTGTATTACGTATATGACTACTCACATTGACTCAGAATATCAAGCCAGTGCGATTGAGTCTCAAGTCCAACAGGACTGGGAATCTCGCAAAGCCTTTAAAGTTGCCGACACTGTAGAAGGTCCACGTCGTTATATCCTCTCGATGTTCCCTTACCCAAGTGGCAAACTGCATATGGGTCATGTGCGTAACTATACCATTGGTGACGTGATCAGCCGCTTTCACCGTCTAAAAGGCGAAACTGTATTACAACCCATGGGTTGGGATGCTTTCGGTCTTCCTGCGGAAAACGCTGCAATTGCACACCAGGTCGCTCCTGCAAAATGGACTTTCGAAAATATTGATTACATGCGTAATCAGTTGAAGAAACTTGGCCTGTCTGTAGATTGGGATCGTGAATTCGCAACCTGCACACCAGAATACTATCGCTGGGAACAATGGCTATTCGTTCAGCTTTATAAAAAAGGCCTGATCTACCGTAAACTTTCAACCGTAAACTGGGATCCAGTCGACCAGACCGTTCTTGCCAATGAACAGGTTGAAAATGGTCGCGGCTGGCGTTCAGGTGCATTGGTTGAAAAACGTGATATTCCAATGTACTACTTCCGCATCACTGATTATGCGCAAGAATTACTGGACGATCTTGAAACACTGAAAGACGGCTGGCCACAACAAGTCCTGACCATGCAACGCAACTGGATTGGTCGCTCACAAGGTATGGAAATCACCTTCCCTTCAGCGAATCCAGACGTGTATGCAGACGGTTTAACTGTATTTACCACGCGTGCCGACACATTGATGGGTGTAACTTATGTTGCAGTGGCAGCAGAACACCCAATGGCGTTAAAAGCTGCGGAAAATAATCCTGAGCTTCAAGCATTCATCGAAGAATGCCGTATGGGTTCTGTGGCAGAAGCGGATCTTGCGACTGCCGAGAAGAAAGGCATGGCAACAGGTCTTTCTGTGAAACACCCTGTCACAGGTGAAGAAGTTCCTGTCTGGATCGCAAACTACGTACTGATGTCTTACGGTTCAGGTGCGGTGATGGCAGTGCCTTCACATGATGAACGTGACTTCGAATTTGCCAATAAATATGGCTTAACCATCAAGCAAGTGATTGATGCCAAAGGTGCAGAAGATACAGACTTTGACGCAACTCAATGGCAAGAATGGTACGGCTCTAAAGACGGTAAACTGGTTAATTCAGGCGAATTTGACGGTTTAGACTTCCAAGGCGCATTTGATGCATTCTTGGCGAAACTTGAACCACAAGGTCTTGCGAATGTAAAAGTTCAATTCCGTCTACGTGACTGGGGTGTATCTCGTCAGCGTTATTGGGGTTGTCCAATTCCAATGATCAACTGTGACAAATGTGGTCAAGTGCCAGTGCCTGAAGATCAACTTCCTGTGGTACTTCCAACTGACGTGGTTCCAGATGGTTCAGGTAACCCGCTGAACAAAATGCCTGAATTTTATGAAACCAAATGTCCATGCTGTGGTGGTGACGCGCGTCGTGAAACAGATACGCTAGACACATTCGTAGAATCATCTTGGTACTATGCACGTTATGCATCTCCAGACTTTACTGATGGCATGGTAAAACCTGAAGCAGGTCAAACTTGGCTTCCTGTAAACCAATACATCGGTGGTGTTGAACACGCGATTCTGCACTTGCTCTATGCACGTTTCTTTCACAAATTGATGCGTGACGAAGGCGTGGTACAAGGTAACGAGCCGTTCACTAACTTGCTCACTCAAGGTATGGTGCTTGCGGATACCTATTACCGCGAATCTGAATCAGGCAAGAAAACCTGGTTCAACCCTGCCGACATCGAACTTGAGCGTGATGAGAAAGGTCGCATCACTTCTGCGAAATACAAAGGTGATGGTCAAGATGTCATCGTTGGCGGTCAGGAAAAAATGTCGAAATCGAAAAACAACGGTATCGACCCGCAAGCGATTATTGACCAATACGGCGCAGACACTGCACGTGTGTTCATGATGTTCGCAGCCCCACCTGATCAATCACTTGAATGGTCTGATGCCGGTGTTGAAGGTGCAAACCGCTTCCTGAAACGTGTATGGCGTTTGGCAACCGGTTTCCTTGAAAAAGGCAATGCTGCGACTGAATTCGATAAAGCCGCTCTTTCTACAGCTGCGCAAGACTTACGCCGTAAGACTCACGAAACCATCCAGAAAGTGGGTGATGACATCGAACGTCGTCACGCATTCAACACTGCGATTGCAGCAATGATGGAACTGTTAAATGCGAACAACAAATTTGAAGCGAAAGATGACAATGACGTTGCTGTAGCTCGTGAATCGATCACTACGCTTTTAACTTTGCTTGCACCATTTGCACCACACTTAAGCCAGACTTTATTGGCTCAGTTTGGAATCGAGTTAACTCAAGCGCAATTCCCACAAGTGGATGAATCTGCATTGACTCGTAATACACAAACCATCGTGGTTCAGGTGAACGGTAAACTTCGTGGCAAACTCGAAGTGTCTGTGGATGCATCGAAAGATGACATTCTTGCTCAAGCCAAAGCATTACCAGAAGTTCAGCAATTCTTGACTGGTCCAACCAAGAAAGAAATTGTGGTGCCGAATAAACTTGTAAACCTTGTTGTTTAAATAAATTTAGAGAAATCCCTCCCACCCTCCCTTTAATAAAGGGAGGAGCTGCGCTTCCTAGAAGCGCTACACATTATGGAAAGTCCCCCTTTGAAAAAGGGGGATTTAGGGGGATTAAATTTAGCAAGTAAAACAATTCCAAACAAAGCCCGTTGCCAGTCAACGGGCTTTGACTTTACAATCCGATTCAGGATTTCAAATTATTTCCCGATGGAAAACAGAGGACAGCGCATGCATTTGGGCAAACGTTTAGCAGCAATTGTTTTAACTTGTGGTCTCAGTGCAGGCCTCGTCGGCTGTGGCTTTCATTTAAAAGGAACCAATCCGAGTTCCGCACCTGTAGCTTACTCAGTCATGAGTTTGGCCCTCCCTGACAATACTGAAGATCTTCAGGAAAAACTGGCTGTTTACCTGGGTGCTGCTGGAGTACAGCTGAGTAATGCACCTGATGCTTATGTCTTACGTGTCCTAGATTACACCCCTCGCCGTTTAGAATTGAATGGCAAACTGGTGGAAACCTTATTGCGCCTGAATGTGACGTTCCGAATCGAAGATGCACAAGGCAATCCGGTGACTGAACCCCGTACGGTAATCGCGACCCGTACCTATCAATATGATATTGAAACCGTGAATACGGATGACCAGGAACAAAAATTCTTAAATCAGGTCTTAATTGATGATGTGGCCCAGCAGATTGCCCGTCAAATTTCTTCGAATCGTTTGCCATTGGCAAGATCAGAAACTTCGACTCAACCAGCCCAATAAGATGACCCAATGAAACTTGACTACCTCCAGGCATTAAAACGTGTCAATGAAGCTCGCGGTGCCTGGGTGTTACATGGTCAGGAGCCTTTGCTGGAACAGAATCTGGTAGATGCCTTTCGTAGCAGCTGGCAAAGCCGTGAAGTTGAACGCCAGCGTTATGATATTAGCTCTGCCTCTGACTGGAAAAATGTCTTCAATGCTTTAAACAGCCTGTCATTATTTTCTAGCCAACTGGCAATTGAAGTGCATGGCAATATCAAACCGGATGCCAGCGGTCTCAAACTGTTAAAAAGCTATCTCCAACAGGACAGTGATAATCTGCTCTTGGTGGTCATGCCGAAACAGGATGCCAGCAGCCTGAAATCCAGTTTTTTCCAGACCATTGATGCCAATGGCGTAAATGTATCACTGGTAGCGAACTACCCAAAAGATCGTCAACAGATCCTCGGAATTGAAGCGGAAAAACTGGGAATTAAGCTGGCCAATGACGCCTGGCAATGGCTAGAGCAGCATCATGAGCACAATTTGCTGGCAGCCAAAAATAGCCTGATGCGCGTAGCAGATACCTTTGCTGAAGTAGATATTATCCAGATTGACCATCTATATGCCTGCTTGCAGGATCAGTCCCGTTACAGCACCTATGATCTGAGTGATGCCTTGCTCAATGGGAATTTGGCACAATCAATTAAGATCTTTCAGTATCTGATTGCCTCAGGTGAACCGATGAGCCTGATTTTGTGGAGTATCAGCAAAGAAATGCGTCTATTGATGCAATTATTTGAACAGCCACAAAATGCCTTACAAATCGGTATCTGGAAGACTAAAGTGAGCTTATATCAGCAAGCCTTGCGTCGTTTAAGTCCACAGCGCTTTTTAAGCTGGCCTCAGCTTTTGATCCGGATCGATGCTGCAATCAAAGGGATGTCCAGAGAGAACCCTGAACATCTGATCTTGCAGGCCATTGCTGAAATGTGCGGTCAAAGCTTGTTTGCATCTCCGAGTGCCTAACTAAAGAAACGCGCAAACCAGCCTTTGCCTTTTTTCTTCTCCTGCGTTCGCAGGTAGCTCAGCATATTGTCCCGTACTGCTTCTACATAATCCTGATCATCGTGCTGAATATGGTTGATGAGCCATTTGGACAGAAGACGATATAAATCTTTTTCAATGGACTGACCTTGCTCAAACTTCAGACGATAATCATTTAATTTTTTGACAAATAATTCATGTATGCCGCGATGTGAAGGCAAATATTGATAACTCACCTGTTCCAGCAGGTTTTCTTCAAAGCTGAAATGTGACTGAGTATAGTCGATCAAATCATCTAAAACCTCCCGGATTTTATCGCGATCTCCGGTACTTTTGACCTGCTCTAAAGCATTTATATAGTCCAGAATCTGGCGATGTTGATGATCAATCACCTCAATTCCAATATTGTAACTTTCATTCCATTCCATCTATGAACCTCATCAATTTTCTTAGTAAAGTCGTATTATTTTTCCGCTCATTAAATGAGCATATTCTCTTAATAAATAAACCCATATTTTTTTTATGGAATTAAATATTACAAACTTTATTTGCTTAAATCTATATGTAAAACATAGATTTTTTAAATTTTAATAGAACATATCATTCGAAAAATTAGATTAAAAAATAAAAGAGGTTGGCTTTAGCGCAGAATTATTTTTACAACAAATATCATTAAAAACTTCCATGATATTGAGCAGCACTATGGCGTATTTTTATCAGCAATTTAGTGGCCAGGTTTTTGCATGCAGTATATCTGAGAAGTACTTTATACTCCCATGAAGATTTAATTGATTCATCATATGATCAATATTTTTTGGATAGCTAAATCGTATAAAATTTCACCTAAAAAGATGATTCCAATATGAGTAGGTCAATGAATCCTTTATATAAAATCAGGTTTTATCTTATATGCTTTTTTAAACCAGGCAGTGGAAAATAGTTCTCATTTTAAATAAAAAAAATTCACGTTTTATCCTAATTTCGCTTTTATAATCAACTGTTATCCTACGACCCGAATCTGAATCCATATGCCAAAAATAAAACCTACGAAACTCATTATGGCGATTGTAATTGCCATCCTGATGGCAGTCACTGCCTGGTATTTTCTGAAACCAAAAGAGCAGCAGCCACAATACATTACAGCTGAAGTGACCCAAGGGGATATTGAAAATTCGGTACTGGCAACTGGTGTACTTGAAGCCACCAAAATGGTCAGTGTCGGTGCCCAGGTTTCGGGTCAGGTTAAAAAAATGTATGTGCAACTCGGCGATCAGGTCAAACAAGGCCAACTGATTGCCCGAATTGACTCTGTTCGTCAGGAAAATGATTTAAAGACTGCTGAAGCCAGCATTAAAAACCAGATGGCACAGCTTGCCGTGAAACAGGCCAACCTTGCCAAGGTGGAAGCCGAGTATAAGCGTCAGCAAGCCATGTATGCCCAAGATGCAACCTCGCGTTCAGAACTGGAATCTGCATTAGCCAGCTACAAAACCGCTCAGGCAGATATCACTGCGATTAATGCACAGATTGAGCAGTCACGTTTAACCTTGGCAACCGCGAAAGAAGATCTCGGTTATACCCAAATCGTGGCGCCAATGGACGGAACCATCGTAGCGATCGTGACTGAAGAAGGTCAGACTGTAAACGCCAATCAAAGCGCACCAACGATTGTGAAACTGGCACAACTGGATACCATGACGATTAAGGCTGAGATTTCCGAAGCCGATGTCATGAAAGTTCAGGAAGGCCAAACAGTGTACTTCACTACTTTGGGTAATACTGATAAGAAAATTTACGCCAAACTTCGTCAGGTTGAACCTGCACCAAATTCAATTAATACTGAAACCAATACTTCAAGCTCAACTTCAGGCTCTGCAGTGTATTACAACGCCCTGTTTGATGTACCGAATGAAGATGGCAAGCTGCGTATTGATATGACGGCGCAAGTCTATATCGTTCTTGATGAAGCACGAAATGTACTGACTGTTCCGGCGGCTGCCATTCAAGGTTCAAACCGTCCACAACGTCCAAATCGTGGTGAAGGCTCTCGCGGTGCCGTTGACCCATCTGCACGTGGTGAAGGTCAGGATCAAGCCCGTGGCGATAGTAAACGTCCGGCAGGTGACCGCCCTCCTCGCTTAGAACTTTCTGATGCTGAACGTGCCCTGGTTGAACAAGGTAAAGCTCAGCGTGCCATGGTTCGTGTATTGCAGGCAGATGGAACAGCAAAACCAACCCCTGTCCTGATTGGTCTGAATAACCGTGTAACCGCACAAGTGATCAAAGGCTTGAAACGTGGTGATCAGGTTGTGATTGCAGATGGCTCTGATACTTCTAATGACGGTGCTAAACGTGGCGGCAGTGGCCGTGGTCCTGGTGGCGCCGGCCCAATGAGAATGTAAGCATGAATCAACAACAGCAACCTCTACTCGAGGTCAAGAATCTGGTTCGTGAATTCCCTGCGGGTGAAAGCACGGTCCAGATTTTAAAAGGGGTCAATCTGGAGATTTATCCGGGCGAACTGGTCGCCATTGTCGGTCAGTCCGGTTCGGGTAAATCCACCCTGATGAATATTCTGGGCTGTCTGGATAAGCCGACCAAGGGCAGCTATAAAGTTAAAGGCCGTGAAACCCGCGAACTTGAAGCCGATGAACTGGCACAGTTACGTCGTGAATATTTCGGCTTTATTTTCCAGCGTTATCATCTGCTCAGTGATTTAAGTGCGGCAGGTAACGTCGAAGTTCCTGCAATTTATGCCGGTGCAGATTCAGATACCCGTCACGAACGTGCTGTCAAATTACTGACTGATTTGGGCTTGGGTGAAAAAACCCAGAACCGTCCGAGTCAATTGTCTGGTGGTCAGCAGCAGCGTGTTTCGATTGCCCGTGCCCTGATGAATGGCGGTGACGTGATTCTTGCCGACGAACCAACCGGTGCACTGGATAAGAATAGCGGTATTGAAGTGATGCGGATTCTGCGTGAGCTGAATGCCAAAGGTCATACCATTATTCTGGTCACACATGATCATAACGTGGCAAAAAATGCGACGCGTATTATCGAGATTTCAGACGGGAATATCATTTCAGATAAACCGAATATGCCTGAAGTTGATGATGGTTTCGAGAAAGAAAATCTGGTCCGAAATGAACAGAAGAAAATCTCGAGCTGGCGTTCTGCAGTAGACCGTCTCGGTGAAGCTTTCCGTATGGCCTTATTGGCCATGAATGCGCACCGGATGCGGACCTTCCTGACCATGCTCGGGATTATTATCGGGATCGCATCGGTGGTTTCGGTCGTTGCGCTGGGTAACGGTTCACAAAAGCAGATTCTGGAAAATATCAGCAGTCTCGGGACCAATACCATTACCGTGTTCCAGGGCCGGGGCTTCGGGGATAATTCACGTTCCTCCCAATCCAAGACGCTAATTCCCGCTGATGCCGATGCACTGGCAGAACAGCCTTATGTGGATGGGGTCAGCCCATCGGTCAACAGCAGTGTCACTGGACGCTTCAAAGAGATTGAAGCATCAACTACCGTCAACGGCGTCAGTGAAGACTTCTTCTATGTCAAAGGTATGACCTTTAAATCAGGTCAGCCATTTGATAAAGAAAGTATTACTGAGCAGGCGCAGGATGTGGTGATTGATACCAACACCCAAAATACTTTCTTTGCAGATGGCACCAATCCTGTCGGTCAGGTACTGCTTTTAGGCAGTGTACCAAGCCGGGTGATTGGCGTCATTGATGCGCAAAAAGGCATGATGGGAAACAATGATAGCCTGAATGTCTATCTGCCCTATTCTACCGTCATGAGCCGTATGCTGGGTCAACCGAATGTGCGTCAGATCATTGTGCGTATTAAGGATGAATATCCAAGCGCAGCCGCGGAAAATGCCATTTTGAATTTACTGGTCCAACGTCACGGTGCGCAGGATGTGTTTACGCAAAATGCAGACAGTATCCGTGAAACGATTCAGCAAACGACTCAAACCATGACCTTGCTGATCTCTGCGATTGCGGTGATTTCTCTGGTCGTCGGTGGTATCGGCGTAATGAATATTATGCTGGTTTCCGTGACTGAACGTACTCAGGAAATCGGAGTACGGATGGCGGTCGGTGCGCGCCAAAGTGACATTCTGCAGCAGTTCCTGATTGAAGCTGTTCTGGTTTGTATTCTGGGTGGTATTTTAGGCGTATTGCTGTCACTCGGTATCGGTCAGCTGATTACGCATTTTGCTGGAGGGACCTTCCAGATGGCATACTCGACCACATCGATTGTCGCGGCCTTTGTCTGCTCAAGTCTGATTGGTATTGTGTTCGGCTTTATCCCGGCACGTAATGCAGCCCGTTTGAATCCAGTCGATGCACTTTCTCGAGAATAAGGAATCTGATATGCATACTCTTACCAAACTTGCCAGTGCCCTAATTCTAGGGAGTTCACTGGTCGGCTGTGCGGCCGTAGTGAAAACGCCGTATGAACAACCTGCTGTACAGGTACCTAACAACTTTCAAAACAGTAAAGCTGTAAGCCAGCAAATTCATGCTAATGTTTTGGCAGACCAATGGTGGACTCTATTTAAAGATCCCCAATTGAATAGTCTGGTGAATGACGTGCTGGCAGCCAATAGTAATCTGGCCGTTGCCGGGATCAATTTGCAGCAAGCCCGTATTCAGGCCAAACAGACACAAAGCCAGCAAGGTGTACGCATCAGTGATGCGGGGTTAACCACGCGTAGAAGCTTTGATCTGGAAGATGGCAGCAGTTCATCCGGTTTTGGTGTCAATTTCCCTGGCTTAAGCTATGAACTGGATCTGTTCGGTAAACTGGCCAATCAGACTGAAGCAGCGCGTTGGGAGGCTTTGGCATCTGAAGAGGACTTGCAGGCGACTGCACAAAGTCTGATTGGTACGACTGCTCAACTGTACTGGCAACTGGGTTATCTAAATGAACGTTATAGCGTAGTTCAACAAAACCTAGCGACTGCACAGCGTACCTATGATCTGGTCAATGTCCAGTATCGCGCCGGGGCAGTATCTGGTCTCGATCTGACTCAAGCTGAACAGGCGATCCAAAGCCAGCAAGCGACCTTAAGTCAGATTGAACAGCAACGTGTGGAAACGCGTACGGCGCTGGCAGTACTCATGAATATGCCTGTGCAACAGCTTTCGATTCAGGAACCTAAACGTTTACCGAATATTACTTTACCGTCGATTGAAGCCGGCTTACCTGCTAGCCTTCTCTCCCGTCGTCCTGACTTGAGAGCCACTGAACTGCGTTTGCGTAAAGCCTTGGCCAACAAGGATGCCAATAAAGCCAGTTATTATCCTTCGATCAGTCTGACTGGCAGCCTAAGTACCGGCGTGGGCACCAGTTCATCATTGTCAGATGCACTTAAAAATCCGGTGGCGACCTTAGGTGCTGGACTCAGCCTGCCATTCCTGCAATGGAATGACATGAAGCGTGATTTGCAGGTGAATGAACTGGAATATGAAAAAGCGATTATCCAGTATCGTCAGACCATGTATGAAGCTTTTGCCGATGTAGAGAATGCCTTGTCTAATCGTACTGAACTCACCAAACAGGTTGCGTTACAACAGCGTAACGTTGAACTGGCTGAACGTACTGAACGTTTGACCGAAGTGCGTTATCGTAATGGTGCAGTAGCATTGAAAAATCTGCTGGATGCACAGGAAACTACGCGGAATGCCCGTCTATCTTTGGTGCAAACCCGACAAAGCCAATACAATGCTTATGTGACCCTGATGCAAGCTTTGGGTGGTAGCCCGATCAAACAACTACCTTAAGCAATATATTTGACTCAAAAAAGACCGCTGTTAGTCAGCGGTTTTTTTATTGAAGTTTACATATGCAGATAAGCATTTACATTGTTGAGCTGTTCAATAGAAGGCTCATGTCCTAACAGACTGCCTTTTTCTAGCCATTGACGGGCAATTGCAATATCACGTTCTACACCAATGCCTTTGGTATATAAGCGCCCCAGATGACTATAAGCATCAGCATTCACCTGCGCAGCCGCTTTACGATAGCACTGGATTGCCTGATCCAAATTGGCTTCAATGCCAATTCCTTGTTCCAAAGCCTCACCTAAAGCATTTAGTGCGAGACCATTATGCTGGCTCGCAGCCTGTTCCAGATATTTCAGTCCTAAAGCCGTATCCTGCTCCACCTTTTTGCCCTTTAAATACATTAAGCCTAATTCGGTCTGGGCTTGTGCATTGCCCAATTGAGCTGCCTGATGCAGATAACGTTTGTCCTGTTCCTCATTCAATTCAAAGACTGGATAAAAACCAGAATATGCTTGATACAGATACCAGGCAGCCTTACTTGATCCTTTCGCCACCGCCTGATTCAAATATTGAATTGCCTTTTCTCGGGTCGGCAGCGGATATTCAGGCAAGCCATAAAAACGTCCCACTATATAAATCAGATCAGCTTCAGACTGTGCTACAAGTTGCTCTTGCTGTGCAATTGCCTGAATCATTTGGGTAGCTTTAGCCGTATCTTTGGCTATACCTACTCCGTTTAAATAACAGAGTGCCAGGCCCATCTGACTGAAGCCATGATCAGGATCATTTTGCAAAGCATGTTGATAGAGTTCAAATGCTTTCTCCGGTTCATGTTCGACCAGATAGGATTCAAAATATAGTGCAGCAATCAGACTCAAGGCCTGAGAATGCTGGGTTTGTGCTGCTTCAGACCAGTAACGAAATGCCATGGTTTCATTTTTTTGCACATACCAGCCATGAAAATAAGCCAGACCGATCAGGGTTTTGGCCTGTGCATCTTTATGTTCTTTGGACTGCTGTAATAGATGCTTAAACACCCGTTGACGTTGATCAGGATCAATAGTACCGAGTAACACGCCGGCATAGTAATCATATAAACCACTCTGATCACCGAGATGAATACAGCGTTTAATGAAACTCAAAGCCTGCTGTTGATCTTTGGGCAAGATTTTGCCATTTGCATAGGCTTCGGCAATATCCTGATTGGCCGCCAAGTGGTCCTGCTGTGCTGCCAGAAACAGATAGTGAATACCCAGACTTAAATCTTGCGCTGCACCATCCGCCAAATAATATTGGGCTAACTGATACTGTGAATTGGCATGTCCCTGCTCGGCATTTTGAATTAACAGTTGCAGACGTTGCTGTTCTGCAGTGTCATGGTCAGATTCAGCCAGCTCAGTGATGCGATACTGCGCATCCAGATGACCACGCACGACCGCATGCCGATACCAGTACAAGGCTTTTTCAGGATCATTTAATTGGTATTGATGACCATCATAGATCTGGCCTAAATGATAGGCCGCATCCTCACCACCTAAACTATAAGCTTTTTCAAGAAAACTAATCGCTTTTTCTGTGCTCTGCTCACAGCCCTGTCCGTTTAAGTGCATTAGGGCCATGCCCACATAAGCCTGCGGCAATTCCTGCTGCTGGGCCAGCCCCTGATAAATTTGATAGGCACGTCCATAGTCCGGGTGATGCGGATCCGTACTTAGACGGGTTGCATACTTCAATTGAGCATCAATCTGTTCAATCCATAGATCATGATGCACGGCTTTGGCCTGATCACGTTTCACCGGATCAGGACGTTTCCACATCCAGATTGCTAAAGCCCCAATCCCCAAAACCAGCACTAGCAAAAACCACATAGCTGCTCCAAAACCAAAAGATTGTTTTTGTTATATGTATAAAAATTCATTTTAAACTTAGCATAAAAAAAAGCACAGATCGTGTGCTTTTTTTTGACTCAATCAGGCTTTAAGTCTTTTACTATCGAGCTTTTTCAATACTTCCGATACCGCAACCATGGCGAAGCTAGATGTCACTACCACTGCAGACCCATAACCACCACAGCGTAAGCCTGCGCTTGCACAAACATCTGCACTCGAGAATGGGTTATCGATAGAGTAGACACAAGTGATGCCAAATTTTTCTTTTGGCTTTTTACAGATGCCTTTAGCACGTAATTGCGCACGTAATTTTGCCAGCATTGGATCCTGTTCGGTTCTGGATAAATCGGCAACACGGATTTTTAAGGGATCCAGTTTACCGCCTGCTCCACCGGATACAATCAATGGAACCTTGTTAAAACGGCAATGCAGCATCAAGGCAAATTTCGCTTTGACGTCATCGATACAGTCCAGAATGATGTCAGGATTTCCTGACAGAATTTCTTTCACATTTTCTGGCGTCAGATAATCGTCAATCAGATTGATCTTGATGCGTGGATTAATCGAACGGCAGCGTTCTGCCATGATTTCGATTTTTTCACATCCTAGTGTCGCCGTCATAGCTGGTAACTGACGGTTAATATTCGATGCTGCGACCACATCCATATCGACCAGTGTGAGCTCACCAATCCCGGTACGTGCCAATGCTTCGACTGCCCATGAACCAACACCGCCAATTCCGATCACCATCACGTGACTGTTTTCATAATGATGAAAGCTATCGTCACCATAAATTTTGGCTACACCCGCAAAACGGCGGTCATACTCATCATCTTGAAGCAGATCAGTCATAGGTCATCAATAGCAAGAAAAACACCAGAGCATTTTAGCAAAATCATGGACACTTTACTGCCACTAAAATCCAGATACAAAATCAGTTAAAAAAGCATTCTTGTGCCATCGCTAAAACACGTAAAATTGATCAAATTACCATCATAATAATCTTCAAAATATTTCAATTATTATTGTCCTAAAGGGAGCCAGATCAGCATGCTATTTAACGCCCTTTTTGCCCTGATGGTTTTCCTGTTCCTGCTCTATCTTTACGGTTTAACCTTTAAAAAGCAGAAAAATTATTATCTCAGTATCATGATCCGTATCCTGACTTTAGGATTATTTGCTTTGATTATCTTGGATCAATATGAAACCCAGACCCATCTTGCTCTGGTGCTTCTGACCTGGGTACTGTTTGAAAGCAGTGAAAACTTTTATCACAAGAAACTTTCTGCCAAGCAATAAAAAAGAAGCTTTCGCCTCTTTTTTATTTGCTCGGATTATTTATTCATAATGAAGAAATATTCACGATAATATTTCAGTTCAGCAATCGAATCACGGATATCATCCATCGCTAGATGCGAAGCATTTTTCTTCAGACCACTCATGATTTCAGGGCGCCAGCGTTTTGCCAGCTCTTTTACTGAAGATACGTCTAGATTACGGTAATGGAAATACTGTTCCAGTTCAGGCATTAAACGGTGCAGAAAGCGACGGTCCTGACAGATCGAGTTACCACACATCGGCGATACTTTTGGATTGACCCATTTTTTCAGGAATTCAATCGTTTCACGTTCTGCATCCTGAGCAGTCAATTTACTGCGGCGTACACGCTCAATCAGGCCAGACTGACCATGCTGGCGAGTATTCCACTCGTCCATCGCATTCAGGATACGGTCAGATTGATGCACAGCTAGCACGGGCCCTTCGGCAAGAATATTTAGGTTATCGTCCGTTACAATCGTGGCAACTTCAATAATCTGGTCATTATCTGTATCCAGACCTGTCATTTCCAGGTCAATCCAAATCAGGCGGCTATCCGGGGTGCTGCTCATAAATGTGCAATCTTATTAGGCTATAAAACATTTATAGTAGCAAATTTATTACGTCGATGCTGTAACTCACACCCCGCTTCATGCTATTTTTGCCATCTCGCTCCCATGGTTTTTTAGGATTTGAATGGCTTTAATACGTAAACGTCGTTTAACTGAACAACAACAACGTCGTATTCAAAAACAGCACAAAACGCGTCAGGAAGAGATCGATACCTCTCAAGACTTGGAAGGACTGGTCGTGCAGCATTATGGCCGCCAGCTTGAAGTCCAGGCCTTGTCTGTACCTGAACAGCATCCTGAAAAACCGGTCGTGGCTGAAGGTGAACCTGAGCCATTCTGGAAGCCGATTGAACTAGGGAGTGTCTGGCGCTGCCATACCCGAACTAACCTGGAATTGCTGGTAACAGGTGACCGGGTCAAATGGCAGGCTGATCCCAATACCGGACTCGGCATTATTACAGCGATTCATCCGCGCACTTCTTTGCTGACCCGTCCTGACCGTTACCACAAGGTTAAACCGGTTGCCGCCAATATTTCCCTGATTGTGATTGTGTTCGCGCCATTGCCTGAACCAGCACCGGGTTTGATTGACCGTTATCTGGTGGCTTGCGCAGATGCAGAGATTCCAGCACTTTTAGTTCTGAATAAATCAGATTTGCTTAAGGAAAATGATCCAATTCTGGATCTGCTTAAAGAATATAAAGATTTGGGTTATGAAGTGATGCAAACCCAGTCCGATGGTGATCTGACAGAACTATCCGCTCGTCTGAATGAGGAAACTGTAGCGTTTGTCGGTCAGTCTGGTGTAGGTAAAAGCACGCTGATTAATGCGATCGTCCCGGATGCTGCACAGAAAACCAATGTCATTTCCGAAAACTCGGCACTGGGTCAGCATACGACGACCTCCACACGTCTAATTTCCTTTGGCGATGGCGCTGCTCTCATCGACTCACCAGGGATTCGTGAATTTGGTCTCTGGCATCTGACCTTGGACAAAGTTCAAAGTGGTTTTCCGGAAATTGAAAACTTGCTCGGTCACTGCCAGTTCCGTAACTGCACACATAAGCATGAAAAGCAGTGTGCCTTACGTCAGGCAGCATCAACAGGGGAAATTTTGCCGCGCCGGCTGGACAGCTATTTACGTTTAATCGACGAAATTAACGAAGCGCAGCAAAAAAATTAATTTTCTTAAGGCTTAGCCCTTGAAGCGGTGATTTTGATCACCATATTTATGAGCTATACTCTTGGCAATTTTAAAATTGTAATTAGGTGAATTGTGGAACGTTGGTTCGAGTTTATGGGGAATCACCCCTTCTTGTTTGGAACACTCGCGGTACTCGTGGTTGTCTTCTTCATCATCGAAGGTCAACGTAATGGTCGCAAAATCTCTCCGCAATCGCTGGGAATTTTAGTTAAAGCAAAAAATGCCATGCTGATTGATTTACGTGATGCCAAAGACTTCCGTGAAGGTCACATCAGTGGTAGCCGTAACATTCCATATAGCCAAATTACAAAACACGTTGATGAGTTAAAAGCATCTGATCGCCCGTTGGTGTTCATTTGTAATCTTGGGCAAGTTGCAGGTTCTGCGCTTCAACAGGTAGGTCATGCAGATGCCTACCGTCTGGATGGCGGCATTACAAACTGGAAAGCTCAAGGTTTACCTTTGGTGAAAAGCAAATAATCTGCGAACAGGAGATTGATCATGGCTGAAGTTACTATCTATTCGACGACAGTATGTCCGTATTGTATCCGTGCAAAACAGCTCCTTGAGCGCAAAGGTGTTGCATTCAAAGAAATTAATTTGTCGAATGAAGCCCCTGAAGTGCGTCTTGAATTGATGCAACGCACCAATCATCGTACCGTGCCACAGATTTTTATTAATGAACAATTTATCGGCGGTTTTGATCAACTTTATGCCCTAGAGCGTGAAGGCAAACTAGACGAATTATTGGCTTAATTTACTAAAACCTACCTCATATCAAGGATTAAAGAATGAGTGAAGAACAACAAGCTCAACCACAATTGGCATTAGAGCGTATTTACACTAAAGATATTTCTTTTGAAGTTCCTGGGGCACAAGTTTTTACCAAGCAATGGCAACCTGAGTTAAACATCAACCTTTCTTCTTCTGCAGAAAAAATTGATCCGACTCATTTTGAAGTGGCTTTAAAAGTTGTGGTTCAAGCAACCAATGAAGGTGATACAGCGTTTATCGTTGACGTGACTCAAGCAGGGATTTTCCTGATTGATGGCGTGGAAGAAGAGCGTCTGCCATACATTCTTGGTGCTTACTGCCCGAATATTCTGTTCCCATTCCTTCGTGAAGCGGTGAATGATATGGTCACTAAAGGTAGCTTCCCGCAATTGCTGCTTACACCAATCAACTTCGATGCTGAATTTGAAGCGAACATGCAACGTGCGCAAGCTGCTGCTGTTGAAGGTCAAGCTTAATCACTTGATCTTGAAGTTAAAAAAGACCGCAATTGCGGTCTTTTTTATGGCTTATTTAAAGGCTTGATGCCCCTGCTTTTTAATCTGATCCATTTTCTCTGTCAATGTTTGTGCTTTGGCTAGCTGATTGGCTGCAACAAGCTGTTCAGCTTGTTTAATCTCTTTCAATAAGTCAGTTAACAATCCCTGATAAGCCGTAACTTTTGCATCTTTGGATTTTAGCTTTTGCAGACCTGATGGTAAATTTTTCTGGCAAACTTCCACAGATTTTTGCATGCTCTGCAATGCTGCCCGCGCCTCTTTGCTATCTTTGGCAGATTTGAAATTTTTTAAATGATGGTCGAGTTCATGCATATTGTCATGATAGTGATTGTCTGCTGCCATGCCCGACGTGGTGATCCCCACAGTTCCCATCACAAAAATCATGCTGATTAAAATTTTTTTAAACATCCTTAATTGTCCTGTATTGTTTTTATATTAAGCATCTTAGTGGGAAAGTCCTGAAAGATAAATATTTTGATCCAAATTCTTGTATCCCTTGTCATCAAACTTACATCATTAACAATTAGAGTTAAAAATAAAAAACCCTCAAAAACTTGAGGGTTTTTCTCTGCTGAGAATTAATCTTTTAAAGAGACTTATTCTGCATCCAGCATCAGTTCAGCGCTCATGCCTACTGTGTTATAACCCGCATCGACATACATGATTTCACCAGTGATCCCGTTTGCCCATGGTGAGCACAGGAACAATGCTGCATTACCGACATCTTCAATGGTCACATTGCGTTTTAGTGGTGCCACTTTTTCATTTAGGTCCAGCATTTTACGGAATGATTTAATGCCAGACGCCGCCAATGTACGAATTGGACCTGCTGAGATCGCATTCACACGGATACCTTCTGCGCCCAGGCTAGATGCCAGGTAACGTACACCTGCTTCCAAAGAGGCTTTCGCCAGACCCATCACATTGTAGTTTGGCATTACACGCTCAGAACCTTGATAAGTCAGGGTCAATAGACAGCCTTGACGTGCTGCTAATAATGGCTTCGCAGCGCGTGCCATCGCGATAAAGCTGTAAGCACTGATATCATGGGCAATCTTGAAACCTTCACGGTCAGTCACATCAGTAAAATCACCATCTAGGGTATGTGCTGGTGCAAAACCGATTGAATGTACGACACCATCCAGACCATCCCAGTGTTTTGCCAGTTCTGCAAATGCATTGTCAATTTCTGCATCTACGGCCACATCACAAGGAAAAACCAATTCCGAACCGAATTGTGCAGCAAAATCATCTACACGTTTTTTCAGCTTTTCATTTGGATAAGTAAAAGCGAGTTCTGCACCTTCACGATGTAATGCCTGAGCAATACCAAAAGCAATTGATAATTTACTTGCAATACCTGCGATCAAGAAGCGCTTACCCGCCAATAGTCCTTGTGCCATGTGAATCTCACTCAAAATAATTTATATGCATGATGCCAAGTCTAAAGCATTTTAGAAATTGCATAATGCGCCTTTTTTCACTGGATCATAAATTGGAATCCAGTTTCCGACCGGTGTAGAGTTTTATCTTAGATCGCCAGATGTAAAGCCTGATGAGTATTTTTCCAGAGCTGCTGTGCCAGTTCATCCTGATCCATATGCAGACTCTTGGCCAGGCCTTGCAGGACATAAGGCAGATTGGCAGGCGTATTGCGAGTTCGCTGCTCAGTAGAATGCTGGCAACATAAGGGCGTCATGTCCGGACAGTCGGTTTCAAGCACCAGATGTTCCGGTCCTACCTGCTGTACGACTTGGTGCAGTTTTTTGGCATTCGGATTGGTGATTTGCCCTGTTATCCCAAGCTTAAAGCCCAGTTTAATAAAGGCTTTGGCTTCTTCAATCCCGCCACCAAAAGCATGGGCAATACCACCTTGTTTAAACTGATGCTGTTTTAGAATCTGTAAAACATCGGCATGAGATTTACGGATATGCAGTAACACAGGTTTATCAAACTGCTGCGCCAGTTCCAGCTGTGCAGCAAAAAAATCTTTCTGTTTCTGGAAAAGTTCCGGCTGTTTATGCCGTTTATCGAAAGTATCCAGACCAATTTCACCAATGGCAATACAAGGCTCTGTGCTTAATAACTGCTCCAGATCCTGTAAATGCTCAGGTTGATGCTGCTCAATATAAAATGGATGCAGGCCGGGTGCCAGATGACTTTGAGGCGCATTGTCTAACTGATTAATAAAATGATGCGTCTGCAATAAATCCTTAAACCGGCTCTGTAAAAAACCAATTAAGACCAGATGCTCCACCCCTGCTGCTTTGGATGCATAAGCCAGCTGTTCCCGATCATGATCAAAATCGGGAACGTCAAAATGGGTATGAGTATCAAACAGCGAAACCATCAGCGTGCTTTGGCAGGAGTTGCAGGCTGGGCTTCTGAAGCAGCGTTCTCTGTTTGAGGCAGATATTCAGGTTTCAAAATGCCATTCAACTGTTCATAAGGAATGACCAGACGTGGCAAACCGACCACATAAGGACCAATTTCATATTCAGCATATTGCAGCGCCAGTCCCTGTTTAGACAGATAGAAATTATCCGTCAGTTTGAATTTCCAGGCCTGTTCATATTCGGCTACATCATTGGCCAGTTTAGATTCCATCACCCAGGTTTTAAAAGCCTCATAAGCTTTGGCTTCGAGCTGAGCCTTTTGTTTAGGCAGAATGATATCGTCCAGCTTAAACAGCTTTTTCTGCTCAAGATCAAAATTGTAGTAGGTTTGAGCAGAAGCGCCATGCGCACCACCGAGATAATGAGTACTGTTTAAGACCACAGTCGCGAGTGGATCACCAGACTGTAGAATTCTCGGTTTGATCATCAGGCTAATACTATGACTGGCACTGAGTGCTTTCAGTTCCTTATCCAGATTCAGGAAAGTCTGCATATGCGGCTGAATCTGCTGTTCAAGCTGCTGTTTTGGAGTTTTGACATTGGCTAATGCGGTTTGCGGTTCGGAAGCAGCGGCTTCAGCTTCACTGGCAGCCGATGCTTTCGCCGGTTCGATCGCATCAATAGACAAAATACCCTGTAGCTGCTGCAGAATCTGCTGATCTATCCATTCATCAATAAATGGCTGATTGCTTTTCAATCGCTCAATAGAAATCTCAGGACAGTTTTTCCCTTCACATTCAGGCAAGGCCAGTTTCAGCTTCTCAGTATCACCACTCAGCTTCAGCACTTCAGGCTGAGCCTGTACCACTTCAGGTGCAGCAGGTTCTTTCGGCTCTCTTTCCTTAGGCTGGCAGGCACTCAGCAAAACTGCTGATGCCAATACTGACACACATAAAACATTCTTATAATTTGACATGCATTAACCTTTGTTCAACATCATCATTTATCCTTGCAGGACCTACCTGTTAGAACATATTCTGATAAATATCCACTTTCAAGACTTGTTGTGTTTGTTCTTTGGTTAAATAGATGTCCAGTTGTTTGGCATCTTTGCTAATTTCCTGACTCCGATAATGTAGACCAATTCCTTCCTGATCAAAGAACCAGTCCGCCTGCCCCCAATACAGTTTTTTTGGAGCTTTCTGCTGGACTTCTGCATTATTGTCCTTTAACCATTTTTGGTAAGCCTGCTGCACAATTTGGTCCATCTGCAACTGCTGTTCAGGATTGATAATATCCAGAGGACTGAGTATTTTTTGCTGCACACGATCAGCCACAAAGAAATAATAGCGTTCATTGACACGGATATTTTCCTGAGTGCTGTCTACCCCAATTTGCATTAACACAAATTGATTGCGCTGATAAGGAATACGGGTATAAAGAGATAATTCGTAGGCCTTATTCAGTTTGAGCTGGGCTTGCCAGGCATCGGATTTTTTTACATAGGCATTAACCGCCTGCTGCAGGCTCATATCCTGCTTTAGGCCAATTTGATCCTGAATCACTTTCGCCTGCTGCTTTTCAATAGACTGGTTTAGCCAGGCATCGGCTGTCTTTAAGGTCTGAATATCCAGATTAATACAGTTTTTGGTCTCACAAAATGGCAAGGCAATATCGGCCGATTTCTCCTGAATATTCAGGTAAGGCAAAAATTTGGCTTTTTCTTCAGGGGTGACTGCTGCAGATTTTTTTTGTTCTGTCGCTGGCTGTTTTTTTTCATTTTTATCACATGCTCCAAGTAACAAACTACAGCCCATGACTGAACCGAGCAGGATTTCCTTACTAAACTTCATGATTTTTTAGAGATATAAGTAATGAGTGGTTTAAATGTAGCACAAAATAAAACAGCTTCCGGAGAAGCTGTTTAACATTTTCCAAGCCTGAAGGCTTAGTGTTCGCGTGTATTACGGAATACGATATCTGGATAACGTTCTTGCATCAGCTGTAAATTCACCCGGCTTGGTGCAAGATAAGTCAAGTGACCACCACCATCTACAGATAACTGGTCATGGGCTTTTTTCTTGAATTCGTTGAATTTCTTCTCATCTGCACAAGACACCCAACGTACTGTATTGATGCTCACTGGCTCATAAATACAGTCCACCTTGTACTCTTCTTTCAGACGATACGCTACCACTTCGAACTGCAGCACACCCACAGCACCTACAATCAGGTCATTGCTGTTTTGTGGCATGAAGACCTGAGTTGCACCTTCTTCAGACAGCTCTTTCAGACCTTTTTGTAGCTGTTTTGACTTCAACGGATCTTTGAGACGGACACGGCGGAACATTTCTGGTGCAAAGTGCGGAATACCAGTAAATTGCAGTTTTTCACCTGAAGTGAAGGTATCACCGATCTGGATGGTACCGTGGTTATGCAGACCAATAATATCGCCCGGCCATGCTTCTTCCAGATGCTGACGGTCACCAGCCAGGAAGGTCAAGGCATCACTAATGCGGATATCTTTATCGATACGCACATGCTTCATTTTCATGCCTTTTTCATACTTACCTGAACAGATTCGCATGAAAGCAATACGGTCACGGTGTTTCGGGTCCATATTGGCCTGAATCTTGAAGATAAAGCCTGTGAAACCTTCTTCATCCGCCTCTACTTTACGGTCTTGAGTTGGATGCGCTTTTGGAGGCGGTGCATATTCGCTAAATGTATCCAGAACATGGTCGACACCGAAGTTACCCAAAGCAGTACCGAACAGCACTGGAGTTTGACGGCCTGCCAGGAATTCTTCACGATCTAATGGCTCATTCGCCATTTGTACCAGTTCCAACGATTCTTCAAACGCAGCCCAAGCCAGCTCTCCGACTTTTTCACGTAAGTCTGCATGATCATAGCCATCACGAACTTCGATATCAGTAATCACTGAACCAAAACCGGCTTTATAGACATAGAACTTTTCTTCGAGCAGGTTATAGACACCTGCAAAGTCACGTCCTGTACCGAGTGGCCAGGTAATCGGCACACATTTAATTTTCAGGACATTTTCGATCTCATCCAGCAACTCTAAAGGCTCACGGATTTCACGGTCCATTTTGTTGACGAAAGAAATGATGGGGGTGTCACGCATACGACACACTTCCATCAATTTAATGGTACGTTCCTCGACACCTTTTGCACCGTCAATCACCATCAGCGCCGAGTCTACCGCGGTTAGGGTACGGTAAGTATCTTCCGAGAAATCTTCATGTCCCGGGGTATCCAGCAGGTTAATCATCTTGTCCTTGAACGGGAACTGCATGACGGACGTGGTGATCGAAATCCCACGCTCTTTTTCCATTTCCATCCAGTCAGAAGTGGCTGCACGATCCGATTTACGGCTTTTCACCATACCTGCAACCTGAATGGCCTGACCCCATAACAGCAGTTTTTCTGTCATGGTGGTTTTACCGGCATCGGGGTGGGAAATAATGGCGAATGTACGTCGCTGAGCGACCTGTGCCGCTAACTCATCTTTAAAACTCATGGAAAATACCTACTGCAGAACCGCAGTGCTCAAGATCAAATACGATCAATATGAAAAATTGACGATATTGTAGCAGATTTCTAGAGCCAATAAGCAGCCCTATAAACTGGAGAAATCGCAGTTTCCCATTCTCTTTTCTGGTTGAACTGATATTTTTTTGGCTCGTCGATTTAACGGATTTAATTCACTACCCAATCTAGAAATTATAAATCGATAACCACATAAATTTTATAATTTACAATTGATTCGTTTAATAATAAAAAATTCTAAATAGTGATTTACCGGGTTCAAGAAACAAAGGCCCTAGCTTCAAGTTGCTCGACATCCATCGGTTTACCCAGCAGATAGCCCTGCATCTGCTGACAGCCCAAACGGGTTAAAATTTCTGCCTGCTGCACAGTTTCAATTCCTTCAGCTGTCACTTTTAAACCGAGTTTAATGGCCAGCTGAATAATACTTTCAAGAATCATTTCTTCCTTGGAACCTGCACTCAGACCCTGAATAAATTCCTTGTCAATTTTCAGCTCATCGACAGGCAGGTTTTTTAAATACAGGAAGCTAGAATGCCCGGTACCAAAATCATCAATCGCCAACTGGATGCCCATTTGACGCAACTGCTGCAAAGTCCGGATACTCGAATCAATATGATGCATGGCAGTCGATTCGGTAATCTCGATCATCAAATGTTGAGGATCAATTTTATATTGATTCAGAAGTTGTTCCAGTGTGCTGATCAGATGCTTATGCTCAAACTGAACCGCAGATAAATTGACGCCGATTGGGAAAAAATCAGCATGATCAGCTTCCCAGAGCTGAATCTGTTTGCAGGCCTGCTCTAGAGCCCAGTAGCCCATCGGAATAATCAAACCGGTTTTTTCTGCTCCGGGAATAAACATATTCGGACCCAGCAAACCATGCAATGGGTGCTTCCAGCGGATTAGCGCTTCTACACCACAGATCTGCTCATCATGGGTAAATTTTGGCTGATAAACCAAGATAAATTGCTGCTCTTCTACTGCCTTATACAGATCATTGATCAGTTTACTCTGGCTTTTGCTTTCATGCTGATCGGTCGAGAAATTAAAAACAGAATAGGTATTCCGTCCCTGATACTTGGAAGTCAACATGGCGGCATCTGCATTGATCAGCAGATCCTGCAGATTCTGGCCATGCTTCGGATACATGGCGATCCCGATACTGCCCGAGATATTGATGGTCTTGCCACTGATCTGGAAACTTTCCTGAATCAGTTCCAGAATCTTTTCTGATATTTTCGAGGCCTGCTCTACTGTAGTATTTTCCAGCACCAGCAGAAATTCATCGCCACCGATACGCAGCAGTTTGGAATCATCTCCCAGAATTTGATGAATACGATAAGCCAGCTGAATCAGTAGCTGATCCCCAACGTGATGGCCAAACACATCATTCACGGCTTTAAAGCGATCCAAATCAATATATAAAAAAGCGATTTCATGCTGAGCATCTTGCTGCCGGCCAGAAAACAGCAATTGTGCATATTTGACCAGATATAAACGGTTTGGCAGTTTGGTGAGATTATCCTGAATCGCCTGATTCGCCAGCTCTTTATTGGCCAGCATCAGCTGACGGTTACGTGATTCAAAGCGTAACTCCAGCATGGCTACGCCAAATGCAGTCACCAGTACCAGACAACTAATCAGGATGACTGAAAATAGCAAGTCATAGTGGGAATGACTGATCTGGCTCAATGGATGGGCATTTTCATAAAAACTGAGTGCCGCCATTCCCGTATAATGCATCCCGACAATGGTCAACGTGAGCATACTTGCGACCACGAGCTTCATCCGGATCGTACTTTGCACTGCCTGTCGATATTTGAATGCCACCCAGAAACTGAGTCCCGCCCCACTTGTCGCAATCAGAATCGAACAGATCATTAATAAAGGGTGATAGGCAGTCACATGATTTTTAACATTCAGGCCCAGCATGCCCACATAGTGCATTCCTGACATACCCAGCCCCATCAGGACAGCCCCTAGAATCAGACGGGCACAAGGCAAAGTTTTACGGGTGGTGAGCCAGATGGCAAAGGTTGCTCCCACAAAGCCAATCACATAAGAACTTAAGGTGAGTGCAGTATCTATATCATAAGCATCAGGAAAATGAGCTGCCGTCATG
The DNA here is from genome assembly GCF_013419055.1 of Acinetobacter sp. YH12108. NCBI lineage: Bacteria > Pseudomonadati > Pseudomonadota > Gammaproteobacteria > Moraxellales > Moraxellaceae > Acinetobacter > Acinetobacter sp. YH12108. The sequence goes on from NZ_VPAW01000007.1 coordinate 29,286, forward strand.
CCGACATAATGCATTCCCCAGATTGCTAGCCCCAGCAAGCCACCGCTGAACAGTAAAATAAGGGTTTTCAACCTTAGCGATACATTACGAAATAGCATCTGCTCAAGCGTAAGCGTCAAATAGCAGGCAATAAATGCCACAGCCATCGATCCAATGAGCAGACTGACATCATGATGAGCATGAATCATATAAAATGTTCCATCTGGGCGATCATTTTTATTTTATTGCGCAGCTGTATTCGCACGATTCCCCGCTAAATTTACGCCCTATAAAAAATAAAATACTCTTTTCAGAGTTCATCCCGACTGCTTCAAACTTGAAGCTATATACAAAATTTATTGCAATATTTTTATCTCTTCAGTAGCTGGAGTGGAGTTTAAAATTGCCCTGAATCGATAAAATAAAAAATTCAGCTTATATATTAGAAGTCTTTGAGATTTTATCAATTGATTAACTTTAATATTCCAGCTTTTTTATTCGACATAAATCACAAATTTTTCTTTTTTATTTAGTTACATAGCACTTTGTATTTAATTGATATTGCATTTTATTTGCACAAAAAAACAGCCTATCGAAATAGGCTGTTTTTAGAACTTATATTACTTTATGTTAAAGTTACTGTTTTGACTGTACTTGAGCATAGTCAGCCAAGACATGTGCGGCTTCCAGCACAAAAGCTTCTTCTTCCGGTAATGCCGGACGCTCTTTGGCTTTCATTTTCGCCCGGGCTTCAACCATGGCATCCAGAGATGCCTGATAACTTTCCCAGTTTGGATAAGGTTTTAAGCCGGTTGCAGCACGGCGGGCATTTTCAGCTTCTAAAGCTTTACGCTCGATATCCAGCAACTCAGCTTTACGCTGTTCCAGATCCAGAACTACACGTTTTTGGTCTTCGACTTTTTTCATGGCCGCTGTACGCTGTTCCAGATACTTGAATTGAGGGTTCTGAGCGACACGCTGTTGAGATAACTTGGCCAGTTCCGGTACATATTTTTGTACCACACCTTCACGTTTAAATGGCGCAGTTGGAATCGTATCCCACTCTAGGGCATTTTTAGCCTTACGTTCACCAAACTCTTCGTTATAGATATCGACCAGCTTGATATCCGGAATCACGCCCTTGTTTTGGGTACTACCCCCCGTCACACGGTAGAACTTACGCTGAGTCAGTGTTGCCTGACCATGTGCCAAGCTATCCAGCTGAACCTGCGCAGTTCCTTTACCTGTTGTGGTACTACCAATCACGATGCCACGTTCATAATCCTGAATTGCTGCTGAATAAATTTCACTTGCAGATGCAGAAGCCAGGTTCACCATTACTGCCAATGGACCGGCATAGGTTTGTGCACCACCATCATCATCTTCAAAGACGCTAACATTACCGTTACCATCACGAATCTGAACCACAGGACCTGACTTGATCACCTGTCCCAGCATACGTGCCACTTCTTCAAGTGAACCACCCGGGTTATTGCGCAAGTCTACAATAATACCGGCAACATTCTTCGCAGCCAGCTCTTTCAGGGCCTTATTGGTATCTTCTGATACGGAACGGTAGTCGGTACCCGCACGACGGGCACGATAGTTCAGATAGAAAGATGGAATTTCAATCACACCATATTGATATTTTTTACCATCACGCTGGATTTCCACGGTACGGGTTCTAACCCCGGCATCTTCTTCCTGAATCACATCACGTACCAGACTGACATTACGCGCCTGTCCCATGGTCGCACCCGGGCCTAGTAACTTCAGTGTTACTTTGGTGCCGCGCTTACCACGAATCAGGCCAACAATTTCATTGCTCGGCCAGCCGATTACATCAACCATCTGTTCGCCGTCTTGAGCAACGCCAACAATACGGTCACCTGATTTTACCTGTCCTGATTTGCTGGCAGGCCCACCTTCTACAATGGTTTCAATCTTGGTGTAATCTTCATTACCACGTTCTGGGCGAATCGACACTCCAATCCCTTCCAGCTGCAATGTAGTCTGACGGTTCAGCTCCATCGCATCTACAGGCGGGAAATAATTACTGTGCGGATCATAAGTCAGCATCATCGCATTCAGGGTTTTGTCCAGCACATCATCACTCTTGATCCGGCTGAGACGCTCTAACTGACGGGTATAACGCTTAGTCAGGGTTTGAGCAGGCGTTAAATCTTCCGGCCCAGTTAGGTCCTGACCATTCGCCAGTTCAGGATTGGCTTTAAGTGCATTTTGCTTGGCCTGCTCTTCTTCCTTACTGATCGTCAGGTTAATCAGCTGAGAGACCAGCATTTTTGACCAGTGAGCACGTTGTTCAGCCTGAGTTTTAAAGAACGGCGCCTTTTCGCGATCCGTTTCAATATATACATTCTTCTGATTCAGGTTTTGCGGTTTTTTCAGTTCTTCCAGCATAAAGGTATAGAACTGGGCTAAACGCTCACGATACTGCGCATGAATTTCATAAGGGCCAGACAAATTGCCGGCTTTCAGATTGGCACCGAAAGTAGCGCCATAGCGTTTTTTATAATCTTCTATTTCAGATGCCAGAAAAAGACTGTGATCTGCATCCAGACTATCAATATAAAAATCAAAGATACGCTGTGAAGTCTGAGCATCCAGACGCATATTCAAATAATGTTGGCGATCAACGAGAGTTGCCAGTTGTCGGGATACCAATGCCTGTTCTTGAGAAGGTTGAAGCACTGCTTTGCTGACTACTTCTTTACCATCAGCTGCAATTGCATCATTCACCACATGGGTAAAAAATAATCCGCCTGTCGCAATCGCAACTGCACAAGCTATTGTTTGAAATTTCATAAATAATTCGTACTTCCTTGGCCTCAAGACCAATTTGACCGTGTTGCTTTTCGAGCAGAACTTAAAGTATTCAGCATCTTAAACAACTTAATATGTTTATGTCGTGTAGTTTTATCATATTCTGTGCTGACAAAGTGTAGCAAATCATTGCAGAATTCAGGTATTGTTTTCCCCGAAAATTCTAAAATGGATTCCGCATATGATTGGCGCATTGATGCTCGACATCGCAGGCACTACCCTTACTCAAGAAGATATTGAACTCTTGGGTGCACCACAAGTCGGTGGTGTGATTTTATTCGGTCGCAATATTGAATCTCCTGCCCAAGTCCGCGCTTTGACTGATCATATGCGTCAGGTCCGTCCAGATATTCTGATTGCGGCGGATCAGGAAGGTGGCCGTGTACAGCGCCTGAAACAGGGCTTTACCCTGCTGCCTGCCATGGGCAAGTTTGGTGAGCTTTACCAGACCGATCATGAAAAAGCGCTAGAACTGGCCAAGAAATGTGGCTGGTTGATGGCCACCGAAGTACTGGCAGTTGGAATTGACTTCAGTTTTGCGCCTGTGCTGGATTTGAATGATATTAGTGATGTGATTGGTGACCGTAGTTTCGCCAAAAATATTCAGGATATTATTCCACTAGCTGGTGCTTTCCTGAAAGGTATGAAACGTGCTGGCATGGCTTCAACTGGTAAGCATTTCCCGGGACATGGTTCGGTTAAAGCAGATTCGCATGTGGCCGCTGCCATTGATATGCGCAGCTATGAAGAAATCCAGCAAAAGGATATGCAGACTTTTATCCAGTTACAATCCCAACTGGATGCGCTTATGCCTGCCCATGTTATCTATAGTCAGGTTGATCCAAATCCAGCCGGTTTTTCAGAATTCTGGATTCAGAAAGTGTTACGTCAAGAACTTGGATTCGACGGCGTACTGTTCTCGGATGATTTAAGCATGCAGGCTGCCTGTGTGGCTGGCGGTGCAGATGCCCGCATTCAGGCAGCATTGAAAGCAGGTTGTGATATGGGATTGGTCTGCAATGATCGCGCAGCACAGTGTATCGCACTTGAAGGCATTCAGGAGTTACCGCTGCCAAATCAGCAGCGTCTGGAACGCATGCGCGGAAAAATTCCAGAGATTCAGATCGGCACTGAACTGGATCTTGGAGATGAGTGGTGCCAGATCCGTGATGAAATCAGTCAGTTTAAAGATCAGGTTCTGTAATTTTTAAATGACCTGAATACGACAAAGGAACACGACAAGGTGTTCCTTTTTTATTATCATGTTGAAAAGACTGCTATATTGATGAGCAGCATTGAATTAAAACAACAATAAGGTCAGGACGACATGACAGAATCTCTTTCGCAACACCGCCATATTTCTTTTACCGCACATTATACCGGCTATATCTGGTACAAAATGGGGATTTCACATCCGGTATTTGCCACCTCTAAAGGTAAATTCCTTGCCAAACTGGTTCATCCATTGGAGTCATGGGCTGAGCGTCATGTAGGTGGCAGTATGCGCACCACCCTGAAACAGCGTCATCAAATGATTGACGAACACTTAGGTCAGTTAATTAGTGAATATCCTCAATTACAGGTACTGGAAATTGCCAGTGGCTTATCCCCACGCAGCTGGAATTTTAGACAGAAATTTCCCGGGATTAATTATCGGGAATTGGATCTGCCCGATATGGCCAAGATCAAAACTAATGCTTTGCAGCAGATTGATCAGGATGCCCCGGAAGTATTGAGCGGCGATATTTTTAGTGCAGAACTGGCGAATATTTTTAAAGTCTTTGACCCGCAGCAGCCTTTAGTCATTATTAATGAAGGCCTGATCAATTACTTTGATCAAAAAATGCTGTTTACCTTGCTCAAAGGTATTAACGAATATGGTCAAGGTTTCAGTGAGGTGCATTATCTCAGTGATATTTACCCTGAACCGGTCAAAAACAGACTGGCAAGCTTTATCTGGGCTTGTAGTCGTCTGCTAAAATTTATCTCACGCAGTGCATTCACCTTTCATTTTAAATCGCCCCAAGAACTACAGCAGTTTTTTCAGCAAGCTGGGTTTATGCGGGTGGAGGTCGAACAGCCACAACGTTATTTTGCAGAACCTCGACAGCAGAGTCCTCATTATGAACAGGATGAACATTTGGGCGATTTAGTCTGGATGATTCATGCGGTGAAAAAAAACAGCGTTTAATTACGCTGTTTTTTTATGAATTCTATTGTTTTAGATGACTGCATCGAATACTTCAGCCTGTTGAATTGCTTTCTCTTTCTGGACAAAGCGTAATAAACGCTCTGCTACATCAAAACTACCATGCTTGAACAAGGCACGTAACTGAGTGTCATCATGTTCGAAGATCAGACATTCGATCTTGAACTCACCTTCTTCATCTTCCAGATGCAAAGCCAGATCACGTGGATATGCGGCTGCCTGATCGGTTAATCCAGGTTCCAATTCCAGCAACACCCCAAAGAAATTCATATCGACAATTTCTGCCTTGAATACCAGATCAGAATGACGATGACTTAAATAACGCTGTGGATCTTGAACCGTAATCCGCTCTTCCCCACGTCGTTCGATCTGCTGCATCTGTTCACGGGTGAACGGGATAATACCTTCGAGTTGATCAACCGGCTCATCACGCAGGAAAGTTGCAAATAGATGCATGGTTTCTTTACGGCGCTGTAACTGAGGTACATGATCTGCAGAAGCAATCTGCACATACTGCATATTTGGACATTGCAGGGCAAAATTGGCATTCTCATGTGGCAAGGTAAAGCTGTCATATTGCCCGCAAGCCACCAAAACTTTGCATTGAGGAATCGGTACATTGGTCAGTCTTAAAAGACGGTTACAGTTGATGTCATAGCGGTCCTGTTCTGTCGCTGTAAATTCTGACATCTGCTTAAAGAACAGCCGTTTTGCTGTTGGCGACATGCGGGTTTCCTTTAAACGTGCATGATTAACCAGATAAAGAATTACTGCTTGGCCGAACTCATCCATGCGCTGTTCTTTCATTAAATGCAGAGATTCTTCCAGCAGCATGCGCCAGCTTTTGCGGGTTTTCTGCATTACACCCATCAAAATCATACGGTCTACCAGTTCAGGACGCTGATCTGCCAGACAGGAAGCCACCACTGAACCCAGAGACATTCCCAGAATAGCCACCTTAGGCAGTTGCATCTGCTCCAGCCATTGGCCTAGCATCGCTGCCAGATCTTCCAGTTCAAGTGTTCCTGCAGATAAGCCGGTATCAACGTTAGTAATTTGCTGGTTGGCCCCCATGGAAGGTAAATCAATTAAAATAATAGGTCCCGCATCAAATAACTGCTCTACACAATATTTGTAAGAATTAAAGTTCTGAAAAGCTCCCCCAATAATCACCATTGGGCGCATATGCAAAGTATCAGGACGCGCAATGGCCATATACTCGATTTTCCAGCCATCGATCCATGTCGTACGTGCTGGTTGCTTGAAACTGTGCTTATCATAAAGATCAAAAAAACCGTAATGGCTATGTTGGTCCAATGCTTGGGCATCCATCTGGATAATGGAATTCATATTCCTTTCCTCCGTCCTTGCCTTATTTTTATTGTGCAAGTCATTATTTACAGATCTTATGCTTCAGGATTATTCCGATTATCCTGAACACGCATCCTGCGCTGTAGTAATTATATCAATGACATCTATGTCGCTACATTTCATTCTATACAGAGCGGCTTTTCACAAGCAACTGATTCGACAACCACTTATCTGCTTTTAAAGATAAAACAATTTCAAAATGTTTAGAAACAGTGAAAAGCTTATGATTTTTAAGTGTTGGGCTTCATTGTCCGGCATCAGACTGTTAATATCAAAGTGAAATTTCTAAGTGATTGAACCGCTATGCAAGAGTCTATTGAACAATATATGCAAACGGTAGGACAGCAGGCACGCCAGGCTTCTCGCATTTTGGCTCGTGCGTCTACCCAAACTAAAAACAGCGCATTGTCAGCAATTTATACCGCTTTAGAAAACAGTCAAGCTGCTATTCTGGCTGCTAACCAGATTGATATGAATAAAGCTCACCAGAACAATCTGGATAGTGCCCTGCTTGATCGCTTAGAACTCAACCCCGCACGCTTTAAAGGTATGTTACAGGGCCTGAAAGATGTGATCAGCCTGAAAGATCCAATTGGTGAAATCACTGATATGGCTTACCGTCCTACAGGGATTCAGCTTGGCAAGATGCGTGTGCCTTTGGGCGTAGTGGGCATGATTTATGAATCACGTCCGAATGTAACTCTGGAAGCTGCTTCACTGGCATTAAAATCTGGAAATGCGATTATTCTGCGTGGCGGTTCAGAAGCTCTGGAATCTAACCAGGCCATTGCAACTGCCATCCAGCATGGCTTAAAAGTGGCAGGTTTACCTGAAGCATCAGTTCAGGTGATTAATACGACTGACCGTGCTGCAGTTGGCCAGCTGATTACCCTGACTGAATATGTCGATGTGATCGTACCGCGTGGTGGTAAAGGCTTAATTGAACGCATTACTGAAGAAGCGCGTGTACCTGTGATTAAACATCTGGACGGGAATTGTCATGTCTATGTCGAAGCACAGGCTGATCTGCTCAAAGCCCTACCCATTGCTTTGAATGCCAAAACCCATCGTTATGGCGTATGTAATGCCATGGAAACTTTGCTGGTTGATGAAAAAGTTGCTGAAGATTTCCTGCCTCGAATTGCTGAGCTGTATCAGGAAAAACAGGTAGAGCTTCGTGGTTGTCGTGAAACCCAGCGTATCTTGGGCAATCAGGTAGTTGCCGCAACAGAAGAAGATTGGTACACCGAGTATCTAGGTCCGATTCTGGCAGTTAAAATCGTATCGGGTGTTGAGGAAGCCATTGAACATATCAATAAATATGGCTCGCATCATACCGATTCAATCATCACTGAAAATTACAGTATCGCTCGTGAATTTTTAGCTGGTGTAGATTCGAGTTCAGTCATGATCAATGCCTCTACCCGCTTTGCTGACGGCTTCGAATATGGCCTAGGAGCGGAAATCGGTATTTCGACGGATAAGATTCATGCCCGCGGCCCGGTTGGCCTAGAAGGCCTGACTTCCCAGAAATGGGTAGTCTTCGGTGATGGTCAGATTCGCCAGTAAATAGATAATAAAATCAGCCTTGTTCGCAAGGCTGATTTTTTATGCATTGAATGAATAAAAGACATGCTCAAGTAAATATGCAGCCTTTATAAAATTGCATATAATTTCTTCATATCCATACCTAAAAGATAGAATAAATAAACATTATTTTTAAGAAATATAAGCTACAGTTTAATAGATCATTTTTTAGCAGTATTTTATTTATAAATGAAAACTATGAACTGATAAATTTTAATTATTATTGTCGCTGTGGTCGATAATGCTTAAGTCTAATCGGCTAAAGTCTATCTAGGACAGTAAAAAAACCCATGTTAAAACATGATCACAGACCTATCTTGTGTCGCTTTTGCCAGCAGACAGGTCAACGAAATGGATGAGAATTTTAATTAGAATCGGGTAAACAATCGTGTCTAAATCAGTATTAGTTATTAATTGTGGCTCTTCTTCAATCAAGTTTGCCCTATTGCTTGAAGAAAAGAATTTCCGTATTCACGGCTTAGCTGAGAACTTAGGCACAGAAAATGCCCGTATTAAAGGTGTGACTGTCGGCAATGAACCAGTCGATATTCATATTCCTTTTGCAGATCATAAAAAAGCGTTAGAAGTAGGTTTAGAGCGTCTGGCGAACTACAAGCCGGATGCGATTGGTCACCGTGTGGTACATGGCGGCAGCCTGACCAAAGCTGAACTAATTACTGACGAGATTATTGAAAAAATTCGCGAAGCAACTCCACTTGCGCCTTTGCACAACCCGGCTCACCTGATCGGGATCGAAGCGACTAAACGTTTATTCCCAGACTTGCCACAAGTCGCAGTATTCGACACTGCTTTCCATCAAACCATGCCGGCATATGCTTACCGTTATGCCCTGCCTAAATTCCTTTATACCGAATATGGCGTACGTCGTTATGGTTTCCATGGCACCAGCCATGCTTATGTGTCCGATCGCGGTTCTGAACTTGCGGGCAGCTTTAAGCAAGGTGGCTGGTTAACAGCGCATCTCGGTAATGGTAGTTCGACCTGTGCGGTGTGGAATGGCCAAAGTGTAGATACCTCAATGGGTCTGACGCCACTTGAAGGTGTGGTGATGGGAACTCGTAGTGGTGATGTTGATCCAAGTTTGCATAGCTTCCTGGCTGCAAACTTAGGCTGGGATGTATATAAAATTGACAAGATGCTCAACAAAGAAAGTGGCTTGCTTGGTTTATCTGACAACCTGTCTAATGACATGCGTACTCTAATTGAAGCCTCAGAACAAGGCAATGAAGATGCGACTCTTGCGATTGAAGTATTCTGCTACCGTCTGGCGAAATCTTTAGCTGCTTTAAGCTGTGGTCTGCCACGTATTGATGGTCTGTTCTTTACCGGTGGTATTGGTGAAAACTCGGCTTATATCCGTGAAAAAACTATGGCTTATTTACCACATTTCGGTTTCAACCTGGATAAAGACGCTAATAGCAGTTTGAAGCGCGGTACTGAAGGCCGGATCGATAATGGTACAGGCCCACAAATCTGGGTAGTTCCGACTGATGAAGAAGGCCGAATCGCGAAAGAAACTCATTCTGTGGTAGAGAATGAAGTGGAGCAAGCCACTGCAAAAAAGTCTGAACCTGAAGCTGCGCTTGCATAAGCAAGCCCGGTTCCCTTTTACCTAATTTCTATTATTGCGCGACTGATATTACTTATGAAAACGATTTTATTGGTGCCGACCGGGGAAGGCGTTGGCTTAACTTCAGCCTGTTTAGGTTTGGTATATGCTTTAGAATGCCAAGGGGTAAAGGCAGGCTTTGTGAAACCTTTTTCACAGGAAAAAAGTCAGGATACAGATCGCACTACAGCACTCTATCGTCATTTATCCCAAAGTGAAACCGTTGAACCGATTGCTTATGAAAGTCTGATTCAGCGCTTTAATCTTGGTGAAACAGATGAATTGCTTGAAGATGCAGTACGCCTGCATCGTGAGATTGCCAAAAATCACGACCTGATTATTGTTGAAGGTTTGGTACCCAATAGCCGTGATACCTTCGCGCCAAGCTTTAATGCAGCCTTGGCGCAGGCACTCGATGCCAAAGTCATCATTGTCAGCAATGCTGATATCAACCAGCCTGAAGTGGCAGCTGAAAAAGTTGAAAGCCAATTACGTTATTTGGGTGGGTCCTCTTCTACTCGTATGGCTGGCGTATTGTTTATGCGCACCAAAGGCTTACCGGAAGATTCTGCACAGATCCCGGTGACCATTGATCCTAGTTTACGTCTGATTAGTGATACCAACAAATTTATAGCAGCTATTCAGAAAACTCATGCCCATATTGGGTCTGAAAAGCTTCCAGTCATTGGTCTGGTTCCATTCAGTAATACTTTAAGTGTGCCACGTATTTCTGACCTGGCAGCGCATATTTCAGCAGACTGGGTGAACTTGGGTGAAGCAAAACAGCGCCGTGTCTTACACAGCAGTTTAATTGCGTCCAACATTGAACATGAATTGCATAAATTTGTAGCTGGCGAACTGATTATTAGTGCATCAGACCGTATTGATGTCTTGCTGGCAAGTAGCTTAGCGAGCAGCAATGGCATTCCATTGGCAGGTCTGGTACTGACTGAACATTATGAGCCAAATTCGGCTGTACTGGAGTTCTGCCAGACAGCGATTAAACATGGTCTGCCTATTCTGCATACGCCACTTAGCACTTTTGAAACTGCCCAAAGTCTGGCCAATTTAAGCAATGAAATTCCATGTGATGATACTGAACGTGCTGAACAGGTCACTCGTTTTGTGTCCAGTCATTTAAATGAAGAATGGATTGCACAGCTAATCAATGGTTCTTATAAGCCACGTCTGTCTCCTTCTGCATTCCGTCATGAACTGGTACAAAAATCGATTACTGCGAAAAAACGTATTGTGCTTCCGGAAGGTGATGAGCCACGTACCATTCAGGCGGCTGCGATCTGTCAATCTCGTGGGATTGCGCACTGTATCTTGCTGGCAAAACCGGAAGAAGTGGTTGAAGTTGCTAAAGCACGCAATATTGAATTACCGCACGATCTTGAAATTATTGATCCAGACCTGATTCGCGAGAATTATGTGGAAAAAATGGTTGAACTGCGTAAAGGCAAAATCAATGAATTGCAGGCGCGTGAACAGCTACAGGATACTGTCGTACTCGGTACCATGATGCTGGCACTTGATCAGGTGGATGGTCTGGTTTCTGGTGCAGTACATACGACTGCCAATACCGTTCGTCCTGCTTTCCAGTTGATCAAGACAGCGCCTGAATATTCACTGGTTTCTTCTGTGTTCTTTATGCTGCTGCCAGATGAGGTCTATGTTTATGGTGACTGTGCGATTAATCCAGATCCGGATGCTGAACAACTGGCTGAAATTGCAATTCAGTCTGCTGACTCTGCAAAAGCCTTTGGCATTGATCCACGTATTGCCATGATTTCTTACTCTACCGGGACTTCAGGCACAGGTGCAGACGTAGAAAAAGTGGCGAAAGCGACTGAGATTGCGAAACAGCGTCGTCCTGATCTGTTGATTGATGGTCCACTGCAATACGATGCCGCTTCAGTTGAAAGTGTAGGGCGTCAGAAAGCACCAGATTCACAAGTCGCTGGTCGTGCCAATGTGTTTATCTTCCCTGATCTAAATACTGGTAACACCACTTATAAAGCGGTACAACGTGCGGCAAATGTCGTGAGTGTCGGTCCGATGCTGCAAGGCTTGAACAAGCCGGTGAATGACCTGTCACGTGGTGCGCTGGTCGATGACATTGTATTTACTATAGCCTTAACTGCGATTCAGGCAGATCAGCAAGCTAGTTAATTTTCTTTACTTACTCCACAACCATCCGGTCAAAAGATCGGGTGGTTTTTTTATTGATCTATTTATAAGTTTTCTCAGTAATCATTAGGCGTTCTATCATCTACAGATCGTCTAGCTCAAAAAATTATGCAGGTTCGTAATCCGCGCTATGAGTAAATAAAACTAAAATAAAAAGATTGATGATACAAAATAAATGCCAGCCGAACAGGCTGGCATTTACCACTTTAACAGATCAGAGTGCCTATTTAAGCTTGCATCCAGTTTGACTATTTAAGCCAAACCAGAACAAGTCAGGCAACGATCATGCTTATACCGTGGTCCATTCTTTGTGCACATCTTCTGCTGTTTTATTCAAGATCACGCTGTCATCTTTCACTTCGCTTACCCAGCTGACCGGAATCAGATGATGCTCATTATTCTCGTCATCACTTCTTGTCAATTTAATCTTGTCCTGACCTTCTAAATGATCCACTTTACCAACTTGAGTACCATCTGAAGCAATTACTGAAGCATGTTCTTTGATGTCATTTGTATTAAAGTTACTCATTCCAATTGCCCTATTTATAGAAGTTGAGAGACCTCAGTCTAAGCCCTAAAAAATTGGCTGTGTGTAAGGGTTTTCAGGCTTTGGGTTTTTCTGGGTTAATAATGTAATGAAGAAAAATAACTGTGTCACAGGCGTGTTGTGGCAAGGCCAAGATGATTGAAATATTGTTTTTTTATTAAGGTAATTTGAAGATTTGAAGATTTGAAGATTTGAAGATTTGAAGATTTGAAGATTTGAAGATTTGAAGATTTGAAGATTTGAAGATAGGCTAATTTTTTAGCTCTTAAAATGTAAAAAAGAAGATAAAGCTTAAGCTTGATCTTCTTTCTGGCCGTAGAACCAAGTAGCAGCGATATAAAGACTAAAAGCAATTACCATCAATACACTAGTCAGGGTCATAAAGAAAACTCATCATTCATTTGATAAGCGCATTATGTAAAAGTTTTATGACAGTTATATGACAATGATGAAATTTTCATAATTTTAATTAATTAATAAAAATCATATATTTAGAATATATTTAATTATATTCCAATAAATTTTAAGCTGAAATATGACAGTAAATATGACAAAAACCTGTCATTTTTAACCAATCTTTCAGCCAAAGTAATTTTCCTTATTGCTTAAACTATAAACTTTTGGCCAATGTCCCTGCAAAACGCCCACAACCGGATTCATTTGTCTTATAATTTAGCCCGCTAGCTAACAGCCCGCTCAAGAGATATTTGTATGACAACTATTATCAAGCAAGATGACTTGATCACATCGGTTAAAGATGCGCTTCAGTTCATTTCTTACTATCATCCACAAGACTTCATCCAAGCGATGAGCCGTGCGTACGACCGTGAAGAGAACAAAGCTGCGAAAGATGCGATCGCGCAAATCTTAATTAACTCACGCATGTGTGCAGAAGGCCACCGCCCTATCTGCCAGGATACTGGTATCGTCAACGTATTTGTTGAAGTGGGCATGGACGTTAAATTTGATTTAACCATGAGCCTGGACGATGCGATCAACGAAGGTGTACGTCAAGGTTATCTTGAAAACTCTAACGTACTTCGTGCATCTGTACTGGCTGACCCTGCTTTTGGCCGTAAGAACACCAAAGACAACACGCCTGCTGTGATCTATCACAAACTTGTTCCAGGTAACAAAGTAGACATCACTGTTGCTGCTAAGGGTGGCGGTTCAGAAAACAAATCTAAACTGGCAATGTTGAACCCGTCTGACTCAATCGTGGACTGGGTATTAAAAACTGTTCCAACTATGGGTGCAGGCTGGTGTCCTCCTGGTATGCTGGGTATCGGTATTGGTGGTACTGCTGAAAAAGCCATGATGCTTGCAAAAGAAGCATTGATGGAAGAGATCAACATGGACGAATTGCTTCGTCGTGGCCCACAAAACAAACTTGAAGAACTTCGTATCGAAATCTTCGAGAAAGTAAACGCATTGGGCATTGGTGCTCAAGGTCTTGGCGGTTTAACCACTGTTCTAGACATCAAGATCAAAGATTACCCTTGTCACGCTGCGGGTAAACCAGTCGGCATGATCCCGAACTGTGCTGCAACCCGTCACGCACACTTCACACTTGATGGTTCAGGCGTTGCGCATATTCAAGCACCAAGCCTTGAAGACTATCCATCAGTTACTTGGGATTCTTCATCTTCTAAACGTGTTGACCTAGATAACATTACTCAAGAAGAAATGAACTCTTGGAAACCAGGTGATACGCTGCTTCTAAACGGTACAATCTATACTGGTCGTGATGCTGCACACAAACGTATGGTAGACATGCTGAACAACGGTGAAGAACTTCCTGTTGATCTGAAAGGCAAATTTATCTACTACGTAGGTCCTGTTGATCCAGTAGGTGACGAAGTTGTAGGTCCTGCAGGTCCAACAACTGCAACTCGTATGGATAAATTCACTCGCCAAGTATTAGAAGCAACTGGTCTTTATGGCATGATTGGTAAAGCGGACCGTGGTCCTGCTGCTGTTGAAGCAATTAAAGACAACAAAGCGACTTACCTCATGGCTGTAGGTGGTGCTGCATACCTCGTATCTAAAGCAATCCGTGAAGCTGAAGTAGTTGCATTTGCTGATCTGGGTATGGAAGCGATCTACAAGTTTGTAGTGAAAGATATGCCTGTTTCTGTTGCAGTTGACGTAAATGGTACATCTGTACACGCGACTGCTCCAAAAATCTGGCAAGCGAAGATTGGCAAGATTCCAGTAGTTGACGCTGCTGCAGGCTAATTTAAGCTAGATAAAAAAGCACCCAGATGGGTGCTTTTTTATTGGAGTTTTAAAATTAATTACCAGGTTCTTGGATCCCAGAGTTTAAACGGTGTGGTTAACTGTACATCTGTAGATGGATCGTATTCAGTTGCCTTAATTTTCTGGGCTTTCTTGCGGATTTTCCCAGTTTCCTGATCCTGTGCAAAAAAGTTAAAACTGTCCGATTTTAACTGGGTAAAAGCAATTTCATTAAGGCCCACACTGCTCGGCATCAGCATCAGAGGTCCCGGAACACTACGACGGGTGCTAAGATTTTCTTCATCATATTTAATAAAATAGGATTGACCCGCTTCTACCGTAAAGTCCAGATACTTAGGTTTCTGGAAATGCAACGCACCTAAAGGACGACTGGTACTCAAGCGATAAGTGCCTGCAGGTAGCTCAATCCAGTAATGATGATTATGCAATAAACTCGGAATACGATGCTGATTGATAAATAGGCTGGCAGCGACAATTTCCTGACGGTTCCACTTGGAATCCGGGCGGTATAAATAAACAATTGCAGCGTCCTCATGCTGAGGTTTAACTGCCTGAAAATGATTGCCCTGTTTCTGGTTGACCCAGCCACCAATCGTAAACATCCCCACCCGATGCTGTTCGACAAAGCCCGGTTTTTTTTCAAGATCAATATTTTTTAAAGTGCTGAGTGGCTGTGTAGGCTCAACTACGGCTTTTTTACCGTGACAACCCATCAGCGCCAAACTGCCGATGAGCACCATTGCGACTCCACGCATGCTTATCCCTCACTGCGTCTTTATTCTTGTATGCAAGTGCTTTGCGATATATTTTTATAGCTTTCGGCGTCCACGCCTAGATGTTGAGATTAGCATCTGCTTTTATCTTTTGGAAATAAAAAACGTGCGAAAACACGGGGTTTTCGCACGTTTCTGACGAATAGCAATCAAGCAGATTTGCTATTCACCACCTTTAAATCAACTTTCGACGCTGTTTCTGGCTCATCATGTGGTTGACGTTCAGCACGAAATTCTGGTGCAGCTTCACCATTAATGACTGCTTCATTGACTACCACAGTGCCTACATCGCTACGACTCGGCAGGTCATACATGGTTTCTAGCAATGAATTTTCCAGAATTGAACGCAGGCCACGCGCACCAGTATTACGTTCCAGTGCTTTTTTCGCAACCGCACGTAGTGCTGAATCTTCAAAGACCAAGTCCACATTTTCCATCTCAAACAGATGTTTATATTGACGGGTTAATGCATTCTTCGGCTCAGTCAGAATCTGCATTAAAGCTTCTTCATCGAGCTCATCCAGAGTCGCAATCACGGGTAAACGACCAATGAATTCTGGAATCAGACCAAATTTCACCAAGTCAGTCGCTTCGACCTGACGGAACAATTCAGACAGCTTTTTGCTTTCGTCTTTATTACGGACTTCTGCAGTAAAGCCAATACCACCTTTCTCCTGACGCTGCTGTACGATTTTCTCAAGACCTGAGAAAGCACCGCCACAGATGAACAGGATATTCGAGGTATCAATCTGGATGAATTCCTGCTGCGGATGCTTACGGCCACCTTGTGGTGGAATTGAAGCAACCGTACCTTCGATCATTTTCAGCAAGGCTTGCTGTACACCTTCACCTGATACATCACGAGTAATGGATGGGTTTTCAGATTTACGGGTAATCTTGTCGATTTCATCGATATAGATAATGCCCTTTTGCGCTTTTTCGACATCGTAATCAGCTTTTTGCAAAAGCTTTTGTACAATGTTTTCAACATCTTCACCCACATAACCCGCTTCAGTCAGGGTTGTTGCATCTGCCATGGCAAATGGAACGTCCAAAAGACGGGCAAGGGTTTGTGCCAGCAAAGTTTTACCTGAACCTGTCGGACCGACCAGCAGGATATTACTTTTGGCAATTTCAACGGAATCATCTGCTTTCTTACCATTGGTCTGTACTTTCAGACGTTTGTAATGGTTGTATACGGCCACAGATAATGTCTTTTTCGCTAGGTCCTGACCAATCACATATTGATCGAGCGCCGCACGGATTTCATGCGGTTTCGGTAAAGGACGGTTCGCCCAGTCATTGGTTTCGACCTGTTGACTGGTTTGAACCAAATCTAAGCATACGTCCACACATTCATTACAAATGTATGCGTCCTCGCCTGCAATCAGCTTTCCGACTTCAGACTGCGTTTTACCGCAAAATGAACAATGCTTTTGTCCTTGAGGATGTTCGGACATATTTACTCCAATATCTCAATCTCTAAAACTTATGGACGTTTCGTTAGAACTTCATCCACAAGACCGTATTCTTTCGCTTGCTGAGCAGTCATGAAGTTGTCACGGTCTGTATCACGTGCCACTTTTTCATAGTCCTGACCGCTATGTTCAGCCATTAAACGGTTTAAACGTTCTTTAATGAACAGAATTTCACGTGCGTGAATTTCAATATCTGATGCCTGGCCTTTGAAACCACCCAAAGGCTGGTGAATCATGACACGTGCATTTTCAAGGCAGTAACGTTTGCCTTTAGTCCCTGCATTGAGCAGGAATGCGCCCATTGATGCTGCCTGACCCATACAGTAAGTCACAACATCCGGTTTAATAAACTGCATGGTATCGTAGATCGCCATGCCAGCAGTCACCGAACCACCCGGTGAGTTGATATATAGATGAATATCTTTATCTGGGTTCTCAGCTTCTAAAAACAACATTTGCGCAACGATCAGGTTGGCCATATTGTCTTCAACTTCACCTGTCAGAAAAATTACCCGCTCACGTAAAAGGCGTGAATAAATATCAAAAGAACGCTCACCACGAGAGGATTGTTCTACCACCATTGGCACTAAAGCGTTTTCAATCGTTGGAACATACATAGGTTTATTTATTCCTAAATTTTTGTGACTTAATCCATAATCACAATATGAGGGATAATCAATGAAATTGCAAAATAATCGCGAATAATTCCATCATATTTTTTGCATTAGTTTTGTGAAAATCAGATATGTCAAGAAATTACTAATATGAAAAAAGGCGCACGAAGCGCCTTTTTATGGAAAGCTTGAATTAGCCTTGTTGACGAGCTTGTTGCTCTTTCAATAAGTCTTCATAGCTTACAGTCGCATCAGTCACTTTAGCAGATGACAGAATGTGATCAACAACTTGGTCTTCAAGTACAACTGCTTCGATTTGAGCACGTTGTTGCTTGTCATTCTTGAAGTATTCGATCACTTCGTTTGGATCTTCGTAAGAAGAAGCCATGTCTTCGATATAAGCTTCAACGCGCGCTTGATCTACTTCGATTTTCGCATCAGCAAGAATACGGCTTACCAATACGCCAAGTTTAACTGATTTCTCAGCTTGTTCTTTGAACAGGTCATCTGGAAGCATGCTTGAATCAAATGCTTTCGCGCCTTGAGCACCGAACTGTTGAGTGAACTGCTGGATCATTTGTTGACGTTGACGGTCAATTTCCTGAGCAACCATTGCAGATGGAAGTTCAACTTCGTTTGCAGCTACAAGTGCATCGAAAGTTGCGCCTTTAACCTGGTTACGAAGGCCGTTTTTCACTTCACGTTCCATGTTTTTACGAACGTCAGCTTTCAGTTTTTCAACGCCATCTTCTTCAGAAATACCGAAAATTTTCAGGAATTCAGCATCAATTTCTGGAAGTTTTTGTTTTTCAACAAGTTTCACATTGATTTTGAATTGAGCTTGTTTACCAGCAAGGTTTTCAGCTTGGTAATCTTCAGGGAAAGTAACATCGATCACTTTCTCTTCGCCTTTCTTCATACCGATGATGCCATCTTCGAAGCCAGGGATCATACGGCCAGAACCTAAAACAAGTTTAAAGTCTTGCGCAGCGCCGCCTTCAAATTTTTCGCCATCAACAGTACCTTCGAAGTCGAAAGTTACTTGCATGTCTTTTTTAGCCATGCCTTTAGTTTCAGCCCAAGAAGCGCGTTGTTTTTGAAGATTTTCAATCATCTTCTCAACGTCTTTATCATTTACTTCAGACGCTTTACGTTCAACTTCCAGACCTTCGAATTTCACTTCAACTTCTGGATAAACTTCAACAGTCGCTTCATAAACTAAAGCATCATCTTTCATTTCAGTTTTTTCGATGTTTGGCATACCAACAGCGTTGATTTTTTCTTGTTGGATTGCTTCGAAAACTGTGTCACGAATGATGTCGTTGACAACTTCTTGGTAGATACCAGCGCCGTATTCACGACGAACTACGTTTACAGGTACTTTACCTGGACGGAAGCCGTTGATCTTCGCAGTTTTAGCAGTGCGTTTTAAACGAGCTTCAAATTGCTCATTAATACGGCTCGTCGGTACAGAAACATTTAAACGACGGGCAACGCCCGAAACCGCTTCAGAAGTTACTTGCATGGCTTCCTCTATATATTTGGTAATAACAGGTTTATAAAAATGTGCCACATTATATGACAACATTTGCAGATATACAAAACACAATACTTGAATCGTCTTTATTGATGCTGTAATAATCAAATTTATTCAGTCAAATTCATTTTTCTTTGATTAAATATCCCTTCCCTCAAATAAGAGTAGATATATTGATTACTCAAACTGGACAGATCATCTCATTCATCGGCATTTATGGATTTTTATAGGACTTTTAGTAAACTTTTCTTTATCTTTTCTTCAAAATTTTTAAACTCTAATAATCTCAATAAAAGTAACGATAATAATCTATTAATCAGATCTATTTTAAATACATTAACTTAGAAACATTTTGATACACTATCACATTGATCAAACCAATTAATACAATCCTTAAAATCGTCATTTCCTATCGGCAAGTAATTCTTAATTTAAATAAGAATTATTATTATTCGCATACATAAATTTTAAGCTTTTTTTCGGGTTCCCACATGTCGTTTATCAAATCACGTAAAAAACTCGTTTCATCGGCGATTGCCTCTTCCCTCTCGATTGTAACCGTAAATGCTGTGGCTGATGAAAATGTGGTCAAGCTCGAAACTATTCATCAAGAAGTTAAAGCTGAACAGACACCAAGTTTAAAAGTAGATAATTCCGCAAATAAGAAATTTGTTGCACCTTTACTGGATACACCTAAATCTGTATCAGTCATTTCTAAGCAACTGATTGAAGACACTCAAGTCACTACACTTTCTGATGCTTTACGTACTGTACCTGGTATTACTTTGGGTGCGGGTGAAGGTGGCAACCCGAATGGCGATCGTCCATTTATTCGTGGTTATAACTCTGAAAGCTCAATGTATGTAGATGGAGTTCGTAGCGCGACTTCACAAAACCGTGAAATGTTTGCGGTCGAACAGGTTGAAGTGACCAAAGGCTCTTCTTCTGCAATGGGCGGTGCCGGTACGACTGGCGGTAGCATCAACATGATCTCTAAGGTTGCTAAAGCTGGTGATTCTTTAGAAGGTTCCATTGCACAAGGTACCGATAATTACCAGCGCATCACTTTAGATGGCAACAAAGATTTCGGTAATGGCATTGCAGCGCGTATTGCTATGATGGGTCATCAAAATGAAAAAGCAGGTCAGAAAGACGGCGCTGAATATAAACGTGTAGGTATTGCACCAAGTATCAGTTTTGGCCTGGATACTCCTACTCGTGGGACTTTAAGCTATTACTACTTAAAATCTGATGATACGCCTGATGCTGGTGTTCCATATAATTATGACAAAGATAAAAAAGCGACTGTCGGTAAACCTATCGATGTTAAACAAGGCATCTACTATGGTTTATTAAATCGTGATTTCCAGAAACAAGAAAATCAGATTGGTACACTTAAATTAGAACATGATCTGACTGATGATTTGACTTTGAGTAATACTGCTATTTATAGCAAGTCAAAAAATGATTATCTATGGACGCAGCCTGATGACTCAAAAGGTAACGTACTCAATGATAAAGTATGGCGTCGTATTAACTCACGGATTACAGATACAGAAACCTTTAGCGATCAACTTTCTTTAGCAGGTAAGTTTAATACCGGTGCTCTAAAGCATAGCTTTAATACAGGTGTTGAATACTCTAAACAAGAATCTGATAAAGGTAACTATTCAACCACCTACCCTGGCTACCCTGATAGCACGACAGGTGGATTTAACAGTGATTGTGCAAATAATGATGCATGGTGTACTTCTTTAACCAATCCAAACTCACGTGATCAATGGTTAGGTGCTCGTACAGCCAACAGAGCTACCACGACCACTACCACAGAAACAGCTTCTATTTATTTACTGGATAACATTG
Organism: Acinetobacter sp. YH12108; assembly: GCF_013419055.1. NCBI lineage: Bacteria > Pseudomonadati > Pseudomonadota > Gammaproteobacteria > Moraxellales > Moraxellaceae > Acinetobacter > Acinetobacter sp. YH12108. The sequence goes on from NZ_VPAW01000007.1 coordinate 50,170, forward strand.
AACTCAATCCGCAATGGTTATTGGACTTAGGATTGCGTTGGGATGACTTTGATACCAAGCAAAAAACCAATGCTTCAGGTGAAACCATTTCAAGTGACGCTGATTTCTTCACTTACCAGGCAGGTCTTACTTTTAAACCGCGTGAAAATGGATCTATTTACACAAGCTTCGCTACTTCAGCCAACCCTGTAGGTGTTGACTCAGGTGATGGTTCAGAAGGTATTGCAGAAAATTATAGCAATCTCGATCCTGAAGAAAGCCGCACATTTGAAATTGGTACGAAATGGGATCTATTTAATGACAAATTGAATTTGACTGCTGCAATTTTCCGTACTGAAAAACAGAATGCTCGAGTTCAGTTAACACCGACTACTTATGCTAACGTTGGTGAAAGTAAGGTAGATGGCTTTGAGCTTGGTTTAAACGGTAATCTTACTGATAAATGGGCAGTCTCTGCGGGCTATACATACCTAGACAGTGAAGCTGTTGATAATGGAAAAAAATGTAGCGGTCGACCAACTGTATGTACAAATGAAGATAGTCCATACAATGGAAATAAAATGCCTAACGTTGCGAAAAACTCAGCCACACTTTGGACGACTTATGATCTAACCCCTGCGTTAACAATCGGTGCTGGTGCAGTTGCGATGGACAAAGTGTATGGTGACCTAGCGAATACTAAATATGTTCCAGGTTATGTACGCTATGATGCCATGGCACGTTATAACGTAAATCAAAATGTTGACCTGCAGTTAAATGTAAATAACCTATCGGATGAACGTTATTTCACTAAAGCTTATGCATCTCACTATGCAACTGAAGCAGAAGGCCGTAACGCAGTTCTTTCTCTGAACTTTAAATACTAAGTTTTAGCTTCTTCCCTCCTCAAAAAATAGCCTCATTCGTGAGGCTATTTTTATTTTCTGAAAGATATAAAACTTTAAATCTAGATTTAGTTCTATTTACACACCTTTTGATAAAAAGCTTTAAATAGAAAATAATTACATTTTTTAATCTTAGGTAAAAAACTGAAAAATAAGTTTATTTTGAAATTTTTCTTCATAGAAATCCCAGATTAAAGTTTGAATATTAAACAGTAATTTCATCCATAAATTCATAAGAATGATTTAATTAAATATTGTTAATGATAATTATTATCACTACAATTCGCAAAATTGTTAAAGGCCATAACAATAACTCCATAATTGCTGCTATTTGATGAACTCGAGCATATCAAGGTGGTAAGGGAAATATTATTCAATTCAGGAATTCTGTCACATGGCGCATATCAAAAGCCGAAAACATCATTACAAGACTTCATTGGTCGCACTTGCTGCAACTTTGCCACTGATCACTCATGCAGATAACATCACCAATGAAGGCGTTATTCAGCTTCCAGAAATTACAGTTAAGAATAAAACTGCAAATGAATATAAAGTAGATCAATTGAGTTCTGCTAAATCTAGCCAAGCTTTAGTAGATACGCCTCAAACCGTTTCGATTATCAACAAGAACTTATTAAAAGAACAAGGTGCAACCACCCTGGTTGAAGCCTTACGTAATACGCCAGGAATTACCCTGCAACTCGGTGAGAATGGGAATACCAGTGCTGGCGATGCCTTCCAGATGCGCGGCTTTTCAACTCAAAGCTCCACCTATCTGGATGGTATTCGTGACCTCGGCGCTGTGAGTCGTGATGTATTTAACCTGGAACAGGTGGAAGTCGTAAAAGGCCCTGCGGGTGCCGAAGGTGGACGTGGTACGGCGTCTGGTTATGTGAATCTGGTCAGCAAATTGCCTCATTTGGAAAACAGTCGTGAAGTCTCTGCCACCTACAATACGGCTGAACATACGCGTCTTGCCACTGACATTAATCAGGCGATCAATGACAGCGTTGCTGTCCGTTTAAATGCAATGGGTCAAGATGGCGGTGTAGAAGGCCGCGACTATATCGAGAATCAAGGCTGGGCTGTTGCCCCTTCTATCGCCTTTGGTCTGGATAGTGATACTCGACTGTATCTTTATTCCCAGCATATCCGCCAACGTAACATTCCGGATGGCGGTATTCCAACGATTGGCATGAAAGGATTCTGGAATGCAGATCCGCTAATCGCCAGCGCACCTAAAGTAGACCGTGAAAATTATTATGGCCATGTAGATGACCATGAAGATGTTGATGCTGATATGTATACAGCCAAAATCGAAAGTGACTGGGCTGAAAATCTGAAATTTACCAATATTACCCGTCTGGGCAATACCCAGATGCAGCGTACTTTGACGGGGATTAATAGCCTTTCAAGAAATGACTCTACCAATCCTCAAGACTGGACAGTAAGCCGTTCACGCCAGGGTGTTGATCAGGAAAATAAAATTCTGGCCAATCAGAGCACGGTGAACTGGAATGTCAAAACCGGTTCAGTAGAGCATGATCTGGTCGCTGGCGTAGAGCTATTAAAAGAGCAGCAACATTCCAGAACACTGGCTACACAAATGCCAGGGCAGCCTACTAACAGTACACCACCCGCGAATCTATACCATCCTGACCGTCACCAGAATCTGCCTGATCCTGTGTATACGGGCGCTTATTCGGATGGTGAAACCCAGACGGCGGCTGCTTATCTTTTCGATACGCTCAAGTTTGGCGAACGTTTTCAACTTAATGGTGGCGTCCGTGTCGATTATTACGATACCAATTACGATGCACTAGGTTACTCAACCGATAGTACGACACTAGCAGTGACTGAAACCAAAACAGATTTAAAAGCCCATGACACTTTATTCAGCTGGAAGCTCGGTGGTGTATATAAGCCAACCGCCTACAGCAGTGTGTATACATCTTATGCCAAATCCCTGACACCGCCGGGTAGCAGCAACTTTAGCCTTTCAACTACAGGAATAAACAGCTCGGCAGCAGACCCTCAAGAGACTCATCATTATGAAATTGGCACCAAATGGGACCTGCTGGATGGTGATCTGGCTTTAAATGCTGCGGCATACTACACCGAAAATGAAAACCAGTTTACCCAAGATCCAATTACCCGCGAGTCTGTTCAGGAAGGTAAAACTACAGTTAAAGGAATCGAATTGGGTGCTGTCGGTAAAATTACTGATGCCTGGAATATTTCAGCAGGTGTTGCCCATATGAAAACCGAGCAAAAAGACCAGTTCAGTGTCAACTCCAACACGGGTGTAGTGACCCAGACCAATAGTGTACGTTGGTCACCTGAATGGACCGCTTCTTTATGGACGACCTATAACATTGCTGGTTTAAAACTGGGCTTGGGCGCACGTTATGTGGATGAGCAAAAACGTGTGATTACAGACAGTACTGCAGCAGCGAATATGCCAAGCATTCCAAGCTATGTGGTATTTGATGCCATGGCCGGTTATACCTTTAATGACCAGACTTCTTTAAACCTGAATGTTTATAATCTGGCAGATAAAGAGTACATCAGCACGTTGAATAATGGAGGTGGCCGTGTGATCTTGGGCCAACCACGTTCAGCAGCTTTAACCCTGAACTATAAATTTTAATTCAGCTTTTATCTCTATCTATCAATATCGTGTATTCTCTTGAATGCACGATATTTTCAATTGCAGGAATGCTTTTAAAATGATGTTACATATCCCGGCAGTATTAAGTAAAGCACAAGTTGCCGAACTGAGACAGCAATTGGATCGCTCAGAACACTGGATGAATGGGCAACTCAGTGCGGGGAGTCAGGCACAGAAAATCAAAAAGAACCTGCAGCTGGATTCTTCTTCTGTTCTGTATCAGCAGATTAGCCCTATCATTTTACAGGCACTGAAAAGTCATCATTTAATTACCTCTGCTGCCCTGCCGAAACATATCCTGCCGCCCCTGTTTAACTGCTATCAGGATTCAGGCACCTATGGCAATCATGTGGATAATGCCATTCATTACTCTCCTCTACTCGGACAGGCCATTCGTACCGATGTGTCACTGACTTTATTCTTATCTGAAATCGATGAATATGAAGGTGGTGAGCTGGTCGTTGAAGACCAGTATGGTTGCCATGAAGTGAAACTGGACGCTGGTGATGTGATTGTTTATCCATCGACCAGCCTGCATCGTGTTGAACCAGTGACCCAAGGCAGGCGTATTGCGGCTGTGACCTGGATTCAAAGTATGGTTCGGGAAGATGCCAAACGCAGTATGCTGTTTGATCTAGACATGACCATTATCAAGCTGCGCCAGCAAATTGGCGATACCGAAGAAGTCCTACAACTGACCCACCATTATCACAACCTGATTCGTCAATGGGGTGATTTGTAATGTCACGTGAACCAATGGCGCCACTGACCCAAATCCCAGCCTACCTACAAACCATCGCCGATTATGAGGTCGAAGCCGAGAAACATCTCTCCAGCATGGTGTGGGATTATCTGCAAGGCGGTTCCATGAATGAAGTCAGTGTCCGGGATAATTTACAGCAGTTTCAGGATATTCAGCTTCTGCCGCGTATGCTGAAAGATCTGACCCAAGGCAACACTGAAATCGAAATATTCGGACAAAAATTTCCGTATCCAATTTTTTTGGCACCGATTGGACATCAGCAGCAGTTTCATCCTGAAGCCGAAGCCGCTTCTGCCCTCGCCGCAGAAGTGATGGGTAGTAATATGATTCTCAGTACTTTTACGAATACTGACATGCGCGCATTGAAACAGGACAATCCACGCAAATGGTTTCAGCTTTACTGGCAAGGGAATCGGGAAAAATCTCTAGCTTTGGTCAAAATGGCTGAGGCACACCATTATACGGCGCTAGTGATTACGGTAGATTCACCACATACTGGCATCCGCGATCGTGAACGTCGTGCGTTTTTTCATTTACCGGAAGGCATGCAACATCCGCATACGCCTACGCATATTCCCTTACCAGAATTAAAGGAAGGTGATCATCCTGTCTTTAACGGACTAATGAAAATTGCCCCAACTTGGGAAGATATTGCCTGGATGGTACAGCAGACTCACTTACCTGTGATTCTGAAAGGCATTGTGCATCCTCAGGATGCCCAGCTGGCGATTCAGCATGGGGTAAAAGGCCTGATCATTTCCAATCATGGCGGTCGCGTGCTGGATACCTGCATTTCTCCTCTCATTGCCTTGCAGCTGATTAAAAAGGTGGTGCCAGCAGATTTTCCTCTGCTCTATGATGGCGGCATCCGTCGTGGATCGGATGTATTCAAGGCAATTGCCCTAGGTGCTTCTGCTGTCCTGATTGGCCGTCCTTATATTTATGGTCTGGCGACTGCCGGAGCTTTGGGCGTAGCGCATGTGATCAAAATCCTGAAAGAAGAATTTGAGATTACCATGGCCTTAATGGGAACAGCGACCGTGGCAGATATTCAACCGAGCTGTCTATTTAGGGGAATTGATTAATTAGGATTTAATTGAAAATAAAAATGAAAAATAAATTAGTTAAATATCTTACCCTTAACTCCTTGAAGCGTCTTTAAAGGCAATTCAACATAGCTTTATCTATCAATAGCTATTATCAATAAAAACCAAATAAGATCCATATTTAATCAATCTATATTAAAAACATGGTTTTAATTCTCAGTTCGCACTCTAGTCTATCTATTTTTTAAATTGATTAAATTTTGTTCATTGCCAATATCAATGCAAGAAGGATAGCAACGATAACAATAATAATTATTATTTGCGAATCCAAACTTAAAAATAAAAAAGAATGATTATGAGCTATATAAAATCTCGTAAAAAAATAGTTTCTTCAGCCATCGTTTCTTCCCTTTCTTTTGCATCTGCACACACGATTGCACAGGAAAATGTGGTGCAGCTTGAGACCATTCATCAGGAAGTACAAGCTGAACCCGTGCCGGGTCTAAAAGTCGATCAGTCAGCCAATAGCAAGTTTGTTGCGCCACTCCTGGACACGCCAAAATCTGTGGTCGTGATTCCCCAACAACTGATTGAAGATACGCAGGTCACTACGCTGGCTGATGCTTTGCGTACCGTACCAGGTATTACTTTAGGCGCAGGTGAAGGCGGCAATCCGAATGGGGACCGGCCTTTTATTCGAGGCTATAACTCGGAAAGTTCGATGTACGTCGATGGCGTGCGAAATTCGACTTCACAAAACCGGGAAATGTTTGCCATTGAGCACGTCGAAGTTACCAAAGGTTCTGCTTCTGCCATGGGCGGTGCGGGCACTACGGGTGGCAGTATTAATATGATCTCCAAAGTGGCGAAAAAGGGAGATGCGCTGGAAGGCTCTGTTGCGGGTGGTACAGATATGTATGCACGTATCACTCTGGATGCTAACAAGGACTTCGGCAATGGCATGGCGGCTCGTATCGCGGTCATGGGCCACCAGAATGAAAAAGCCGGTCAACATGACGGTCCTGAATATAAACGTGCTGGTATTGCACCCAGCTTCAGTTTTGGCCTGGACAGCGCAACGCGTGGAACTTTAAGTTATTACTATTTGAAAACTGATGATATTCCAGACTCCGGCGTTCCCTATAATAATCCATTTGGAGCCACCAATGCCAATGTCGCTTTAAATGGTAATGGGAAACCAATTGATGTCAAAGCTGGTCAATACTATGGCTGGAAAGATCGTGATTTCCAGAAACAGGAAAACCAGATTGGTACTTTAAAATTAGAACATGATTTGAATGACAATCTAACCCTGAGTAATACGGCGGTCTTTAACCGCTCTAAAAATGACTACCTCTGGACCAACCCCGATGATTCACGCGGGAACTTCATTTTGAATGGCAATGTCTGGGCACGGGCCAATTCACGTATCGCAAATACCGATACCTTTACTGACCTACTGGCTTTAACAGGCAAATTTGATACTGGTGCTATTCAACACAGCTTTAACCTGGGTGCAGAATATTCAGATCAGGATACCGAACGTACCCAATATATTATTAATGGTCTGAATGCTACTGGAAGCTCTTTTGCGGCCTGTGGTACTCCTGCCAATGTGGCCTTAGGCTGGTGTACTTCTGTAGACAATCCAGACCGGGGTGCGTGGACGGGGACACTTAATACAGATGGTGCGGACCGTTATGATATCGAGACCAAATCAAAATCGATCTACTTACTGGACAGTATCGAATTGCATCCGCAATGGATTCTGGATCTGGGTATACGTTGGGATGATTACAAAACTCAGCAAACCTTGACCTATGGACGATTCAATAATGCGGTGACAGGTGCAAACAATACACCGATTACCGCCGTTCCAGGTGATCAGCTGACCCTCGAAAATGAAGAAGACTTTTTTAATTATCAGGCGGGTCTGGTCTTTAAGCCAAGAGAAAATGGCAGTATTTATATCAGCTATGCCACTTCCTCGAATCCGGTCGGTATCGATGGTGGTGATGGCTCTGAAAGTATTAGCGCAGCTATTGAAAATCTAAAAGCTGAAAAAGTCCGCACCATGGAACTGGGAACTAAATGGGATCTTCTGGAAGATAAACTGAATCTGACGGCAGCCATTTTCCGTACTGAAAAAACCAATACCCGCTCCACCGATGCTGATGGCAGTACCCGTAATATCGGTGAGACCCGTGTCGATGGGATTGAGCTGGGTATCAATGGAAATGTCACCGAGAAATGGGCAATTTCCGCAGGCTATACCTATTTGGATAGTGAACTGATTGATGGTGGCTTTGAAAATATTGGAACCACAGCAGATCCCATCTATGTACCAAGCTCGAACAATGGCAATCGGGTTCAGAACGTAGCAAAAAACAGTGCAACCTTATGGACGACCTATCAGGTCATGCCTCAACTGACATTGGGTGCCGGTGCTGTGGCAATGGATAAAATTTATGGCAATGCCGCCAATACCAAATTTGTTCCCGGTTATGTGCGTTACGATGCCATGGCACGTTATCAGGTGAACTCCAATGTAGATCTACAGTTGAATATCAATAACCTGTCCGATACACGTTATTTTAGCAAAGCCTATTCTTCCCACTATGCCACTGAAGCAGAAGGCATCAGTGGTGTTTTAGGCCTGCATTTTAAATACTGATCTGAGCAATCTTCATGATATTAAGGGCTAGTCTGGATTCATCAAACTAGCCTTTATTTTTTGATATGAAAGATTTCATGTATGCATTGCTTAAGAACTTCCAACAAAGCTATTATATAAAGAAATATTTTAGCCTTATCGCTTAATTACAGGAAAATCCAACAAAATTAAAATAGATTATAGAAATATTTTTCCAATTAATAACTTTATAAGAAAATCTTTTTTAAGATACGACTAAAATCCATAGAAAAAGCAAAAACTTTTCACGTTTTCTGGACTAAAATTTAATTATAGGTTCACCATGCAGGTGTCTGGTTGATCCTGATGATCAAAACTTAAAAAATACAGGATTGATCTAATTTATCCTCACCTGCCTGTAAACGAATATATAGACAAAATCTATGCTGTAGACCGAGCAACTGCTACACCAAGCGAGTATGCCAGGCTACCTAAGGAGCTCTCTCATGATGTTGGCTGATCCAAGTAAAAAATACCGTCGCATGTATCAACGTGTGGACTTACCAGACCGTCAATGGCCGAACAATGAAATCACTAAAGCGCCAATCTGGATGAGTACTGACCTGCGTGATGGTAACCAGGCGATCTTCGAGCCAATGAACATCGAGCAGAAGTTCAAAATGTTCCAGATGTTGGTAAAAATCGGTTTCAAACATATTGAAATCGGCTTTCCATCTGCATCGCAAATTGATTTCGACTTCACTCGTAAATTGATCGAAGAAGGTCATATTCCGGATGACGTCTACATCGAAGTATTGGTTCAGGCACGTGACCATTTAATCGCACGTACTTTTGAATCTTTACAAGGTGCGAAACGCGCAATCGTGCATATCTACAACTCTAACTCACCGACATTCCGTCAAAAAGTGTTGAACGTAGACGTTGAAGGTGCAAAACAGTTAGCGATTAATGCAGCGCAAAAAGTGAAAGAATACGCAGCAAAACAGCCTGAAACTAAATTTGTTTTCCAGTACAGCCCTGAATGTTTCTCTGCAACTGAATTGGAAGTGGCGAAAGACGTTTGCGACGCTGTGACTGAAATCTGGGAAGCATCTCCAGAAAACAAAGTGATCTTGAACTTGCCAGCCACTGTCGAAGTCTCTACACCAAACGTGTATGCCGACCAAGTGGAATGGATGCACCGTAACATCGAGCGTCGTGACGGCGTGATCATTTCAGTTCACTGTCACAATGACCGTGGCTGTGGGATCGCAGCGTCTGAATTGGCAATTATGGCCGGTGCTGACCGTGTCGAAGGTTGTGTATTCGGTAATGGTGAACGTACCGGTAACGTGGACGTGGCAGCGATTGCCTTGAACATGTATACCCAGGGTGTTGCGCCAAACTTGGATTTCTCGAACATCAACGAAATCATTGCGACTGTTGAAGAATGTACGGGCTTGCCAGTCCACCCACGTCATCCATATGCGGGTGACTTGGTCTTCACTGCCTTCTCTGGTTCGCACCAGGATGCCATCAAAAAAGGTTTCGAATTCCAGAAAAACGAAGAAATCTGGGATATGCCGTACTTGCCGATCGATCCAAAAGACTTGGGCCGTGACTATGACGCTGTCATCCGCGTGAACTCACAGTCTGGTAAAGGCGGTATCGCTTACTTATTAGAATCGAACTACAACGTGACCTTGCCACGTCGTTTACAGATCGAATTCTCGCAAATCGTGCAGCAAAAAACTGATGAAGATGGTACTGAGATTTCAGCACAAGCGATCTGGAGCTTGTTCAAAGAGACATATGTTGCCGCAAAAGATGCCCATTATTCAGCGAAAAACTACAAATTGTCAGATGAAAATGGCAATCAGGTGATTGAGTTGGATATTGAAGTCAATGGTGAAACTCAGCACTTGCGTGGTGAAGGTAACGGTCCGATCTCTGCGATCTTGGATGCATTACAATTGCCGATTGATGTCTTGAACTATGAAGAACGTAGCATCAGCTCAGGTGCACATGCCAAAGCCTTGGCATTGGTTGAACTTCAAGTAAAAGGCACAGGTAAATCTGCCTTTGGTGCTGGTGTACATGACAACATCGTGACCTCTTCAATTGAAGCGATTATTGCATGTACCAACCGCCTGATCGACCAGGATGTGTTAAGCACTGAACAGGTGATTGCTGCTGCCGTCTAAATCCAGTATTTGAATTAGCAATAATTCATAGCATTAAAAAGACTTTAGAAGGATACCTGCAAATGGTATCCTTTTATTTATTCATACTAAAGATTTAAGGCGAATCATTCCCGTGTCTTTTCCAGCTGACTCAGTGGGCCTTGTTGTCCCACAAAAGTTCCAATTCGAACAGCCGTTAGAGCTTGAATGCGGTCGCATCCTCCCACGTTTTGAACTGATGGTAGAAACTTATGGCGAACTGAATGCCGATAAGTCCAATGCCATTTTGATTTGTCATGCCCTGTCTGGCCATCACCATGCAGCCGGTTATCATCATGAAGATGACAAAAAACCAGGCTGGTGGGATGCCTGCATTGGTCCGGGCAAGGCAATCGATACCAATAAATTCTTTGTGGTGGCGCTGAATAATATCGGCGGTTGTAATGGTTCTACTGGTCCTACCTCTCCTAATCCCGAAAATGATAACCGTCCATATGGTCCAGACTTTCCGCTGGTCACTGTGCGTGACTGGGTGAAAACTCAGGCGATGCTGTCTGACCGTCTGGGAATTGATGTGTGGTATTCCATCATTGGCGGCTCACTCGGGGGCATGCAGGCCTTGCAATGGTCGGTAGATTATCCGGACCGTCTGCAAAAATGTGTGATTATTGCCAGCGCACCAAAACTGTCTGCACAGAATATTGCCTTTAACGAAGTTGCGCGTCAGTCGATTCTGTCTGATCCGGACTTCCATCATGGCCGTTATCTGGAAAATGACAGCTATCCAAAACGTGGTCTGATTCTGGCGCGTATGGTCGGTCATATTACCTATCTGTCTGAAGAAGCCATGAAACAGAAATTTGGCCGTGATTTAAAATCTGGCAAATTCATGTATGGCTTCGATGTGGAGTTCCAGGTGGAAAGCTATCTGCGTTATCAGGGTGAACAGTTTAGCCGTAACTTTGATGCCAACACTTACCTGATCATGACCAAGGCACTGGACTACTTTGATCCTTCACGTGAATATCAGCAGTCACTGGTCAAAGCGATGGCACAAACCAAATGTAAGTTCCTGGTAGTTTCTTTCACGACTGACTGGCGTTTCTCGCCTTCACGTTCTGTTGAAATCGTGGATGCCCTCATTACCAATCATAAGCCGGTCAGCTATGTCGATATTGATGCTGAACAAGGCCATGACTCCTTCCTGTTCCCGATTCCCCTGTATGTAAAATCCTTGCGCGCCTTCCTGGGCGGTGAAGAACATCTGCGATCAACACCGAAGGAGGCTGTGTAATGCGTATTGACCAACAACTTGCTGAGAAATGGATCAAGCCCGGTTCACGTATCCTCGACCTCGGTTGTGGTGATGGCGAACTGCTGGCCCATATGAGCAAAAAGCACAATATTCGTGCATATGGATTAGAAATTGATCAAGAAAAGATTGCAATTGCGATCAGTCGCGGGTTAAATATCATCCAGCAGGACTTAAACCTCGGTTTAAGCCGTTTTGCTGACCAGTCTTTTGACTATGTGGTGATGGCACAAGCTTTGCAAGCTGTAGATGCACCAGACGTATTATTGCGTGACATGGTGCGCGTAGGGAAACAGGCCATTATTACCTTTCCAAACTTTGCGCACTGGAAGACTCGTTCTTTCTTGGCATTAAAAGGGAAAATGCCGGTTTCGGAAGCCTTACCCTATATGTGGTATAACACCCCGAACATTCACCTATGTACCTTCCGTGACTTTGAAGCATTATGCGCGGAAAACAACATAAAAATTATTAATCGACTCGCTGTGAATGGGAATCAAGAAGATAGTTTGCTGAGCAAACATCTCCCAAATCTATTTGGTGAAGTCGCAATTTATCGAGTGAGCGCTCTATGAAAAAATTATTATTAAGTACGACGCTACTGGCTGGACTTTTTGGCATGCAGGCCCATGCCGATTACGTTGCACCAACGCCTTCTGTGGCCAGCCAAGCAGCGCAATATTCAGTAATGGACATTCATAGTCTGACTAAAGCGGCTAAAGCAGGTCAGCCTGGTGCACAATTTTATTTAGCAACAAAATACCAGTATGGTAAAGACATTCAGAAAGATGAACGTCAGGCTTTTGCCTGGTATAAAGCAGCAGCAGATCAAGGTCTGGCAGTGGCTCAATTGAATGTAGGCCGTATGCTGGCAGATGGTATTGGCACCAAGAAAGATGAAACACTGGCTCGCCAGTACTTTGAAAAAGCAGCCAGCCGCGGTGATAATCGTGCCAGCTTTAACCTGGCGATGATGGAAGAGAAAAAGAAAAACTATATGGGTGCTTATCAGTGGTATGAACTTTCGACCCGTGATGGCATGCTGGACAATAAAGTGATTACCCTGTCTGAAGGCAAAAAGACTGCTTTGGCAGCCAACCTGACTCAGGAACAGATCCGTCAGGCGCGTGACCGTGCTGACAAATGGATTCAGGCGCAATAAGCTGAAATCCTGTAAAGAGCACCTTCGGGTGCTTTTTTTATTGCCGCTTTATTTCCTGAACATTGGCAAGCAGGGTTAAAATAGCCCATCCTTAAAGTTCAATATCGAGATTCAACATGGCGTCAACTGACTGGTTATCCCAAGGCACACTGGTACTGGCAAGTAATAACAAAGGCAAAATTGCAGAATTTGAAAAGATGTTTGCCGAACTAAAACTCCCAGTTGAAGTTATTTCTCAAGGTAAACTGAATATTGAAGACGCAATTGAAGATGGTTTGAGCTTTGTTGAAAATGCCATTATCAAGGCACGTCATGCCTCACGTATTTCTGGCAAACCTGCGATTGCTGATGATTCAGGGATTTGTGTACCAGTTCTGGGCGGTGCACCTGGAATTTACTCTGCACGTTATGCGGGTGAACATGGTGATGATGCAGCGAACAACGAAAAATTACTGGCTGACCTGAAACCACTGCGTAAAGACGGTGAACCGATTGAAGGCATGTTTGTGTGTGTACTGGCCTTAGTTCAACATGCCGAAGACCCATTACCACAAATCTTCCAGGGCATCTGGAAAGGTGAGATCTTGGAAGCAGCCCGTGGTGAAAATGGCTTTGGCTATGATCCGCTGTTCTGGTTACCTGAACTGGGTATTGCGAGTGCGGAAATGAGCAAGGAAGAAAAAAATAAAATCAGCCATCGTGGTCAGGCGATGAAACTGTTTAAGGCGAGTTTGGAAAAATAAATCTAATTCCTAAAGGAGTCCTCCCTCCTTTTAGGAGGGAGTTAGAGGGAGGCCATTTCCTCACCCTTGGGGAGAAGGAGCCCCTCCCTTTTTCAAAGGGAGGTTGGGAGGGATTTAAATAGTAAATTACCTCTCCCTAACCCTCTCCTACAAGGAGAGGGAACTTTCATAACGTTGGCACCACCGCATGTACCACCATCCCATACACTCCAATCAAAATTGCACTCGCAATCGTTCCTGAGGCAATATATTTCGCTGAATAACCTGTGCCCTGATAATGGGTTTCCAGCGCCACAATATTGGCTGCTGGTGGTAATAAAAAGAACATCAGCATGACGGCATACGTTAGAGTAAACTGTGGAATCGGCAAATAAAAATAAGCTGCACCACACAGTAACACCGCAAACAATCCCCGACTAAAAATTAGTTGTAGACTGCGCATTAAATCGAAGCGGCTGATCCGTACATTGCTTAGCCACATTCCTAGCACACACATGCCACTAAAAGTCACCAGCACTTTATTGGCTTGATACAGCATCTCTACCCAAGCCACTTGTTGCCAGTGACTCAAATCCCAAAATGACAATAAAGCTGCCATCGACAAAGCCACCACTGGCGGTGAGAGCAACACATTTTTTAAAATATAACGCGCGTCTTGTCTGGCTTCACTGACTGCCATGACTGCACAGACATTGCCAAACAAAGAACCACCAATGTACAGCGCCACCACGGTACTGGTCGCTTGTGGACCAAAAACGGCCAAGGCAAAAGGAATCCCCAGCCATGCACCATTTAAATAGCTCAGACATAAGGCACGCAGTTTATTTTTAAGGATGCAATAAAATACGGCAAAAAACAGGCAGGAACAAAAGAAGCTAAAGCTGATCAGCCACAAACTGCCTTCCTGGTAGAACACCATGTTGTAAATAATCAGCACCGGAATCAGGACCCGGGCCAGTAAAGCCGCCAAGAAAGGCCGAATCGGTTTTAAATATTGCACGCCCCAATAACCGGTCAGAAAAGACAGGAGCGGAAGAATCAAGGCCATGACAGTACTGCTGGGATTTCTATATCAGGCCATATGCTAGCACAGCATGGTTTTGATCGAATCGTAGATTTTTTGATATGAGCTATTCATCGCACTGATGCTGTGTCGGCAAACTGTCATTAAAGCGTCACTGCATTGTCATACAAGCCTGCTGAGATAGGTGCATGAAATATGGAGGATAAAATAATGGCAGGATTATCAATTTGGCATGTGCTGATTTTTGCAATTGTGGTGATTTTATTGTTTGGCACATCGAAACTGAAAAATCTGGGTAAAGATGTTGGCGGCGCAATTAAAGACTTTAAAAAATCGGTCAAAGATGAAGAAGCTGAACAGGCCAAGTTAGCAGAGCCACGCATCATCGAAGCACAAGTCAAAACCCCTGAAACCTCGATCAAGAGTTAAGAGTTCGCTATGCTCAATATCGGAATGACCGAGCTGCTGATTTTCGGGATTATTGCGCTTTTAGTCCTTGGGCCAGAGAAACTTCCTGAGGCAGTACGTTTTGTCGGAACATGGTACGGCAAGATCAAGCGTATGGTGAGCAATGTTCAGAATGATCTTGATCGTGAATTACGTCTGTCTGAGCTACGCGAACAAATGCAGGCTGAAATGCAGCGGATTCAGCAACTCGAAGCCAAGATGCAGGCACAAATGGCAGATTTACAGCAGCCGATCGCAACTGAGAAATCAAAAGCAAAGCCTCAGCCTGTTCAGGTATCGGTCAGCTATCAGCCGATCGTAGAGCCTGTATCCCCTGTGTATCTACCTAAACCGGCAATAACACAAGCTGCGATTTCCGAACAACGCTATACAGAAATGAAGGTGGCTGTATGACATCCTTACCGACCACACCAGCCTCAAATGATGCTGCAGTGGTAAATCTTGAAGAGATGCCAATTACCCAGCATTTGGTGGTATTAAGAAAGCATCTGTTTAAAGTAGTTGCTGTCCTGATTGGCCTGTTTTTCTGTTTATTACCCTTTGCCAATCAGACTTACCAGTGGCTGTCTGAACCGCTGCGTGCACAGCTACCCGCAAGCTCGACCATGATTGCCACTGATGTGACGGCAACCTTCATGGCACCGTTTAAGCTGAACTTTTTTGTGGCACTGATGATCGCGATGCCGTTCATCTTGTACCAGCTCTGGACCTTTATTAAGCCGGCGCTGTATGCCAAAGAAAAGAGTCTGGCTTTACCACTTCTGATCGGCAGTATCGTGCTGTTTTATACTGGCATCAGCTTTGCATACTTTGTGGCATTGCCCTCGATTCTGCATTTTTTTATCAGTGTTTCGCCTGAAACCGTAGCCCCAATGACCGACATCAACAGTTATCTCAGCTTCTGTTTAAAGCTGTTTCTGGTCTTTGGTTTTACCTTTGAAATCCCGATTATTACCTTGGTTCTGATCTTGATTGGAGTGGTTTCAACCCAGACGCTGGTCGAAAAACGCCGCTTTATTATCGTTGGCTGTTTCTTTGTAGCTATGTTCGTGACTCCACCCGATGCCTTGTCGATGATCATGTTGGCCATCCCCATGTGGTTACTGTTTGAACTGGGTTTACTGGCAGGAAAACTGATCGAAAAACGCCGTTTAACCGATCAACAATAACAAGAACCCAAAAACAAAAAGAATGTATTTCACTCAGGCAGCCTTGGCTGTCTTTTTGTTTACATTTACACCAATATATTGATTTATTTAATTTTATTGAAATATAGACTTAACCATTTTGTCATACTTTAGGTCTAATTTATTTCTGACTTAATGAAAAGCAAGCCTTTCACCAGGATCAGAAAAAATGACAGATTATTTAGATTTTAATGATGATTATGACAGCAACAATTCGGGGAATGCAGAGTTCACTCAACTTTTGCAAAAAAATATTAACCGCCGTGAATTGATCAAAAAAACAGCTGGTGGTGCAGTTGCCTTAACTTTAGCAGCTTCTTTAACCGGTTGTAGTGATGACGATGATGAACCAAATAACTCAGACAATCCTACTCCACCATCAACTGAACCAGATTTAACAGCGAAACCAAGCTCGCTAAAATTTAAGGCAGTCGAGAAAAATACTTTAGAACAATTTTCGGTGCCTGAAGGCTACGATTTCAAAATCTTGCACGCTGTAGGCGATCCTCTGAATTCAAGCCTGCCAGTTTGGGATGAAAACAATATTCCAAGTGGTATTTCATATGAGCGTCGTGTTGGTGATAACCATGACGGCATGACCTTTTTCGGTATGAATGCCGCTAAGCAAAATTATGATGCAACAGTATCTGATCAAGGTCTGTTGGTCATGAACCATGAATATTTGCAACGTGGTGATCTACACCCTCGCGGCAATGCTTTTGATCCAAAAGATATTACTGAAGATGAAGCGCTTCGTGAAATATACGCGCATGGTGTTTCAATTGTTCATTTGAAAAAAGACCCAGTCACTCAAGCTGTTAGTGTGAATCTGGACTCACCATTTAACCGTCGTATTACTGCAGCAAGTGAAATCGAATTTAGAGGCCCTGTAAAAAACCATGCCTTGGTACAGACAGCATTTAGCCCAACTGGCTTGATCACACGCGGTACGATTAATAATTGTGGTAATGGTTATACTCCGTGGGGTACTTACCTCACCACTGAAGAAAATTTTAATCAGTACATCGCGCGTCAAACAGAAGATGATGCTGGGGATGTACGTGACGCCATGACTGAACATGCCATCTCTCGCTATAAAGTGAGCAATAAGGCAAGTGGTTATAACTGGCAGAGTATTACAACTCCAACACTTTCATCTGTAGATATGTTCAGCCGTTGGAACACTGCTGCTTTAGCGAACACAGCTCAAGAAGATTATCGAAATACAATCAATACCTTTGGCTGGATCGTGGAAATTGATCCATTCGATAACCGCAGTCGCCCAGTAAAACGTACCGCATTGGGTCGTTTTGCGCATGAAGATTGCCGTGTTAGCCGTGCGATTGAAGGTAAGCCACTTGCATTCTATATGGGTGATGACTCTCAGGGCGAATACATCTATAAGTTTGTATCAGCAACCAATTGGAATCCAAGTGATATCAATGGTGGCTATGCAGCTGGTGATAAATACATGGACCACGGTAAGTTCTATGTCGCCAAGTTTGATTTTAATGAAGCTACGGGTGAAGCGCGTGGTGAATGGCTTGAACTGTCCATGAATAACCCGAAAATTACTAGTTATGAAAAGTATCAGTTTAAAGATCAGGCCGATATCTTGGTACATGCACGTCTAGCTGCCGATGCAGCGGGCGCGACCAAAATGGACCGTCCAGAATGGGTTGCCGTAAATCCTGAAAATGGTGAAGTTTATGTAACTTTAACCAATAACTCGCAACGCGGTACCGGCCATGCCATTGATGCAGCCAACCCACGTCAGTACTCGGACGATGATGATACGACTAATCGCTTGCGCGGTAACATCAACGGCCATATCATCCGCTTCCGTGAAGATCAGGATGATGTCAGCTCGACTGGCTTCACTTGGGATATTTTCCTGTTTGGTGCAGAAGCAGATTCGATTCCTGGGGTTAACCTGTCAGGCTTGACCGATGACAATGACTTCTCTAGTCCAGATGGCATGTGGTTCGATCCACGTGGCGTACTGTGGATTCAAACCGATGATGGTGCTTATACAGATACCACGAACTGTATGATGCTGGCTGCTTTACCAGGTCAAATTGGTGATGGTAGTGTAGCTACAGCTACTGCAGGTGCCGGTACTCAGAAAACACCACTTGGCACTCAACTAGATGACTCCAAGTTACGTCGTTTCTTGGTCGGTCCAGCAGATTGTGAAATTACGGGTGTGACCATGACACCAGACTACAAAGCAATTTTTGTGAATGTTCAGCATCCGGGTGGTACTTGGCCATCAAACCAGCCTGCAAATTTAATCAGTACAGGCAAAGGCTCTCGCCCTCGTTCGGCTACAGTGGTTATTACCCGTAAAGATGGGGGAATCATTGCAGGTGAAGCCTTAGAAACGACTCAAGCTTAATTCTCAAGCAACTTCAAAACAAGGCTGACCTAGGTCAGCCTTGTTTTTTGTCCAATGGAATAATTTTTTCAATCACCTGTCCTACATTTTCACCCTGCTGGGACTTTTCCAGCCATTGCCAATGCTGCTGATGCAATCTTAGAAAATTGGAACAACGTGTGCCGTAGACCGGACTTTGAATAAATGTAGATGATAGGAGTTCTTCCATCTCCTCGTTAATTCCGGTTTTGGGCAATAGTGCCGGAATCACTTTACGCTCATCTTCCAGAATATCCCAGGCAGCATGATATATATCCGCTTGTGGAATGTTGTTCTGTTGAAGCATCGGCAGAAGCTCCTGAGTAAAGCGCTTGCGCAAATGCCTGGTCTTTTGCCAGTCTTCGCTCATTAGGCCATTTGAGACTACATATACCCCATGTGCCAGTACTTGTGGCGCCTCACCACGATTACTCATATAGACGGCTTGATCACGATCACCGACAAACAGGTTAAAGCCCGCATAATCACATTGACGTTTTTCCAACTCTTGAGCAAACCGGATAGGTTTCAATTCAGATTCCAGAAAATGCTGAATGATATGTCCACGTGAAGTTGGGTAGTTATTCTTGTCATTACCATCCCTGAAATTGGTAATCACTGCCCATCGTCCTGAAGCAGTTATACCCATCCAGGTACCGCCAGACTGCAGATCCTGCCCGGCAATAATCGGACTGTTCTCCCATTCATATAATGCCTGGGTTGGACGTTGATAGAACTCATCACGATTTGAAATCAGACATAAAGGCGTTTCATCCAGAACTCGCCAAGCCAGTGCCACAATACACATAATTGATGCTCTCGATCTTTACACATTGAATGTACAACAATTTTCTTCGCTTTCAGCTAAAATCTGTGCAAAACAGAATCACAAGGAACAGGAATGCTCACCTATCCAAACATAGATCCCGTTGCAATTTCGCTCGGGCCTTTGCAAGTCCACTGGTATGGACTGATGTATCTCTTGGCTTTTTTATTTGCCTGGGGACTGGCGACTTATCGCGCTAAACAACGCGGCTGGACACCAGATATGGTCTCGGATCTGATTTTCTTTGGGGCTTTGGGTGTGATCATCGGCGGCCGGGTCGGTTACGTTTTATTCTACGGTTTTTCTCAGTTTTTGGAAAATCCACTCTGGCTGTTCCAGATCTGGACCGGTGGCATGAGTTTCCACGGCGGCTTCCTCGGCGTAATCTTGGCGATGTTATGGTGGTGCAAGAAATATAAGATGGCCTGGTTCCAGACGCTGGACTTTATTGCACCCTGCGTTCCTACAGGCCTGATGTTTGGCCGGATCGGTAACTTTATTGGCGGAGAGCTTTATGGCCGTCAGGTGACTGATCCAAACTTTGCTTTAGGCATGATTTTCCCAACCGATCCGCTGCAACTGGTACGTCATCCCTCACAACTGTATCAGGCGCTCTGTGAAGGCCTGATTCTGTTTATTGTACTGTGGTGGTTCAGTAGCAAGCCACGTCCACGTATGGCAGTTTCTGCGGTATTCCTGACCGGCTATGGTCTGGCCCGTTTTATCGTCGAGTTCTTCCGTGAACCGGATAATGGTCAGCTATTTATTGGCTGGATGAGTAAAGGACAATTCCTGAGCCTGCCAATGATCCTGATTGGTCTGTGGATGCTGTGGTATGCCTATCAGAAGAAAATTTATGACTGGGGTCCACAGAAAAATAACGTATAATTTTCATAAATATTGCGAGGCATCTGCCTCGCTTTTTTATATGTAAAATATGCTAAAGTGCTTTTTATCTTTTCTGTTCCTACATCATCATGCTTGAGTTCTGGTTTAATCCGCAGGTGTCGATCCTGAAAAAATTGCTGTTCTTTGTTGTGATTGCTGCAATTGCCGTAGGTCTGTACTGGATGGAACCTTTGCCTTTAGATGCCATCCTGATGTTTGCCGGTACCGGAATTATTTTTCTGATTTGTCGTTACTGTAAAATTCATTTCGCAGCAAAAAATCCGACTGGCCTGTTCTATCGTGTCCTGACCTGGATTCCGATTGCCTTATTAATCAGCCTGATTTTTATGAACATGAAACAGGGTTAAATCTTGCTGCCAGGCGCTCAGGGAATTGCCTTTATGGCTTTGGCAATCTGCCTGTTTTCGCCTCTGTCTTTGCTTAATCAGAACAAGCCGGATTCAGGTTCACCACATGCTTGAATTCTGGTATTCCGAACACTGCAATCGTCAGCTCAAGCTCATCATTATTATTACGGTATGTATCGTAATTTACATAGCATCGACTGCAACGAAACTGGGTTCGATATTTGTTGGAATCAGTCTGGCGATTGGAATGCTGATGCACGTCTTGCGTGAATTCAGATTAAAGCTTTCTCCTGAAAATCCTTATGCCGAAGGTTTTCGTGCTTTAACGATGGCGATTCCGATTGTGGCAGTAATTAGCCTGATCGGTTATTTACCCAAAACAGGTGAGATCGGGGAAACTGTAGCGCTAGGTCTACAATGCTTGGGCTTTGTGGCGATTGGACTGTTTATCGTGTCGATTTATAATCAACGTGCGAAACGCTTCGAAGATTGAACCATTTCGCGACTTTCATTTTTAAGTTCTGAAATTTTCAGCGTCTGATTTAAAGATATGAATCCAGACGGTAATACGTATATTTCACATCGGAATTACGATAGACCGCATAGCCATTCTGTTTAAAATCAGAAACCCAGGCTGAACCAGAATACGCTGCAATATGACCATACTGATGCTGTGAAGTCCGGTCGATAATATAGATATCACCTTTTTTCGGACGGTCAAAAGACAGGTTGATTTTTCGATAGCCCAATTGCTGCAGGGTGTTGCCCCAGTCAGCTGCGGCAACAGGATGATTCACAATTTTTGCGCCTGAAGACTGCAATCCGACGCGAATACTGCGTGCACATTTCTGTGTACTGGTACTGCGGGTAATGCCTTGCAGGTAGCTGGTGAATTTTTCAATATCGAAACGCTGGCCGTTCATTGCACCGAAAGTCTTGCGAGATTCAGAGTTTTTGTTACGAGCTGACGCAGAGGTATAGCGCTGAGGCTGACGTTTGGAATTTTGTCCCGATTGGGAACGAATTATGACGTTCGCTTGAACAGGAGCATGCACTTCGCTCATATTCACTTGATGATCATAAATCATATTGGACCAAGTACTCCTCGCCTGTAAGTTTGGCTTTCAAATCTTCAACACGCGGTGAATACTAGACGGTTAAATGTTACTTTTCACGTTAAAAATGTAAATATATTTTTCCGCATTTATTTAATTTTACTTAACTTGTTATTTCTTTTAGATTTATAAAATTTACAATTTTCACAAAAAAGTTATAAATTCACTACTTTTCAAATTAATTAGCAGTTCTGCTCAGACTATTTCTAAATCAATATTTGAGCGCCTTTCTGACTAAATCTGTAATTTTACTCACGATAATAAAGTCAACATTTCACTACAGGATTACATCATTCCGGCTAACAACTCTCGTATTAGGCTGATTTAGTAAATTTAAATTGAGATGATGAGGAAGAAAAATATGAGTCATGATGTAAAGACTATTTTAAATTTCAATTTAGAACAATATTTAGGGATCTGGTACGAAATTGCCCGTCTGCCTATGAAACACCAACCTGAAGACAGTACTGATATTTCCGCAGCCTACAGCCTGAATGAAAATGGCACAGTCCGCATCCAGAACCGTTGTCTGGATGGTGCGGGCAAACTGGATGAATCTATTGGGGAAGCCACTATTGTTGATGCAGAACATGGCAAACTGGAAGTCAGTTTCTTGCCTGAAGGTTTGCGCTGGGTACCTTTTACCAAAGGGGATTACTGGATTCTCAAACTGGATGACAAGTATGAGACCGCCTTGGTCGGTGAGCCAAATATGAAATATTTATGGCTCCTGCATCGTAAGCCGACACTGGACGAAACGACCAAACAGGAATATCTGGCCTATGCTGAATCGCTGGGTTATGACCTGTCCGATCTGATCCATACGGTACATACCGGTAAGCCAACGGCTTAAAAAAAGATAATAAAAAAGCATCCATCATGGGTGCTTTTTTATGCCCTTTTCTCTCATGTTTAATCATTTTCACTGCTATGCGGAAGTACTCAAAAAAAATGTTATGATGAGCGCAATTTTAAATTGCCCAATTCAAAGAAAAGCAATTTGCAACAGATTTTAAGAGAGACCTATGCGCCAATATCTTGACCTTTTACAACATATCCTCGACAACGGCGGCGATAAAGGCGACCGTACCGGCACAGGTACACGCTCGGTATTTGGTCATCAGATGCGCTTTGATCTTTCCAAGGGCTTCCCTTTACTCACCACTAAAAAAGTTCATTTCCGTTCGATCGTGATTGAACTGCTGTGGTTCCTGAAAGGCGATACCCATGTAAAGTATCTTCAGGATAATAAAGTGACCATCTGGGATGAATGGGCAACTGCGGAACAGACCGCGCGTTTTGGTCGTCCAGAAGGTGAACTCGGTCCAGTCTACGGCCATCAGTGGCGTAATTTTGGTGCTACTCAAAATACGGATGGCAGCTACAATCAGGATGGTTTTGACCAGATCAAATGGCTGATCAATGAGATCAAGACCAATCCGAATTCACGCCGTCTGATTGTATCTGGCTGGAATCCGAATGAAGCGAGTCAGGTGGCTTTACCGCCTTGCCATACCCTGTTCCAGTTCTTTGTATATAATGGCAAATTGTCTTGCCAGCTTTATCAACGTAGTGCTGATGTATTTCTTGGCGTTCCATTTAATATTGCCAGCTATGCCCTATTGACACATATGATTGCACAGGTGTGTGATCTGGATGTAGGTGATTTTGTCTGGACAGGTGGTGATACGCATTTATATGCCAATCACTTTGAACAGGCTAAACTTCAACTCAGTCGTGAGCCTTTAGGCCTGTGCCAGTTAAAACTGAATCCTGAAGTTAAAGACCTGTTTGATTTCAAATTTGAAGATATTGAAATAGTGGGTTATGAATCACATCCAGGAATTAAAGCACCAGTTGCAGTTTAATTCCCGTTAAACCCCGGAAAATATTCAAATCCCACTTTGCTTAAAGTGGGATTTTGCATTTTAATAGCAATAATTTTTATCTGTTTTTGAGTATGGGTATGGCATTTCAGGATTTAGAAGTCGTTCATGTCGTGGCAATGGATCAGCAGCGCTGTATTGGTAAGGACAATGACCTGCCTTGGCATATCTCAGCAGATCTCAAACACTTTAAGGAAATCACCCAAGGTGGCGTGATTGTCATGGGCCGTAAAACGCTTGAGTCGATGGGCCGTGCATTGCCTAAACGTGTGAACTGGGTGATTACCCGTGATCCTGACTGGTCTTTTGAAGGCGTTAAGGTCGCGCATACGATTGAAGATGCCTTAACTCAAGCCGTGGCCGATGTGCAGACTTCAGAAAAACCGAATGCTATTTTTATTATTGGCGGTGGTGAAATCTTTAAACAGACTCTGGAGATCGCTGATCGTCTGGAACTGACCCATGTTGAACTGGATGTGCAAGGTCACGCCTACTATCCGGAAATTCCGGCCCAGTTCAAAAAAGTTGCATCAGAACAACATATCGATGACAAAACCGGTATTGCATTTGAGTTCGCAACATACAGAAAATAAAGCCTATTTTCTATAAAAGATTGAACATGCAAGGACAAGACCATTCAGAAAAGCATTGGAGCCTGTGGTTATTAGGGAGTCTGTTTAGTGTATTTGTCCTGTGTTCAAGTCTTTGGCTGAGCCTGATGCTCTGGGTGCAACAACCCTTGGGCAAAATTGGCAGCATCATTCTGATCGGTCTCTGGCTTCTATTTGCCTGTGTGGTCTTGGGCATTTATTTCACCAAGCATCTGATTTCCCGCCAGGTGGATACAGTGCTTTATCTGCTAGCCTTTCTGGTCAGCTTACTGGCTTATTTAAGCATAGAACCTCGTCAGGATCGTGACTGGAATCCTGAAGTTTCCCGACTGCTCTCCTATGAGCAGCAAGGCAATCAAGTCACCTTGCACAATATCCGTAATTTTGACTGGCAAGCAGAGGGTCAATATACCGAACGCTGGGAAAGCCGGAGTTTTGATCTAAACGACATTACCGGGGTAAACATTATTACCTCTTACTGGATGGGACCTAAAATTGCCCATACGCTGGTCAGTTTTGATTTTGCCAATCAGAAACCGCTCGCCTTCTCGATCGAAATTCGCAAAGAAAAGGATGAGAAATTTTCTGCTATTGGTGGCTTCTTCCGAAAATATGAACTGAGTTTGGTCGCCTCAGATGAGAAAGATATTGTATATACGCGTAGCAATATTCGTGGTGAGCAGGTTTACTTTTTTCCGGTCAAAATGCCGCAAGCAGAAGCTCAGGCCCTATTTAAAGAATATCTGCGTAAGGCTGATGAACTGGCCAAAGAACCTAAATGGTATAACACCTTGAGCAGTAACTGCACGACGCTGGTCTTTGATATGGCTCAGGCAGTATCTCAACAACAGCTTCCTTCAGATTACCGCTTGCTGGCTTCTGGGTATTTACCTGATTATTTATATGATTTAAAAGCGCTAGATCAACGCTGGGATATACAAACCTGGTATCAGCGTGCACACGTTAATCCACGAGTTAGAGATACCGGTCAGATTTCCAGTCAGGAGTATTCACAACGCCTGCGTCAGGGCCTACCTGAGCCGAGTTCCAGATAATCTTCTAAGTTATCCAACTTAAAGAAAGATACAAAATCAACTGGCATATATTGCATTTTTTTGTTTATATACAAATAGCTAACTCAGAATTAGAGTCTCTCTCATGCTAAAAAAATTAACAGCAATCATGATTTTAGGTTCAGTCTTTGCTATATCAGGTTGTGAAACCGTACCGAGTACTTCATCAGTCAAAACTGAAAATAATTTACAGCTCCTGCAAAATCGCACCTGGATTGTGAACCAGATTGGTAATACCGAAATTACTACAACACCGACAACACGCAATATTCCAAGTCTGCAATTCGATGCAGCGACTCAACGCGTGTCTGGCGCAGATGGCTGTAACCGTATAATGGGCAGCTACACTGCCGGCAAAGACACCCTTAACTTAAGCCAGATGGCGAGTACCGAAATGGCTTGTCTGGATAATGCAGGTCTGGATCAGAAATTTAAGGAGGCACTGAGCAAAGTGACTCATTATCAGGTCTATGGTAAAACCCTGAAATTAATGGACCGTCATGGCAATTTACTCATTCAGTTAGAAAGTGCAGTACAGCCTCGCTAAGTTTTGACTACAAAAAACCTGTGTCGTGCAGGCTTTATATCTTTCATACTCATATGAACATTCAATAATCAGCACTCTACAATGATGAGGACTTAACCATGCAACAAGCACTATTTGGTGGTGGATGCTTTTGGTGTACCGAAGCAGTATTTTTACAGCTTCAGGGCGTACAGAAGGTCGTCAGCGGCTATGCGGGTGGACAAAATCCTAATCCGACCTATGAGCAAGTCTGCGGCGGTGATACCAATCATGCCGAAGTGATCCTGATCGATTTCGATGAAAATCAGATTACGTATAGTCAGTTGCTCGAAGTCTTTTTCGCAACCCATGATCCAACGACATTAAACCGTCAGGGCAATGATGTCGGCACGCAGTATCGTTCTGTGATTTATTATTTTAATGATGAGCAGAAAGAAACTGCACAGCTCACAATAGACTCATTGAAAGCTGAAGGATTGAATATTGTGACTGAACTTAGCCCTGCACCGACTTTCTACCCTGCTGAAGAATATCACCAGAATTTCTTTGCCAAGAATCCGAATCAGGGCTACTGTAATTTCGCGATTCCGCCCAAGCTGAACAAATTACAACATAAGTTTATGACGCTGCTCAAAACTCATTAATCTGGATGCGGCTTGATCAAATGCCCTCTTAAATTAAGGTAATAAAAAAGCGACTGAGATCAGTCGCTTTTTTCATTGAGAGTAAAAAATTAGTTATCAGTTGCAAAGGCAATATCGCTGAGTCCGGCTCCACTCGCGCGTGACATCACTTGAGCAACGGTGTCATAACGTGATTCTTTATCTGCTTTCAATACGATGGTCGGTTGACGCTGTGCCTGGCTCGCCTCATTGAAACGGGTTTCAAGTTGTTCCAAGGTCAGCACATCGCCGTTCCATGCTACATCACCTTTCGCATTGATGCTGATGGTGACATTTTCCGGTGGCAGGTCAATAATTTCTGCAGTGGTTTGCGGCAAAGTTAATGGAATTGATGGGTTCGCAACGGTCGCTGTCACCAGAAAGATGATCATCAATACCAACATAATGTCGATCAGGGGAATGAGATTCATCTCATTCATGCCTGTATCGTTGTCTTCACCCAATTGAAAAGCCATTAAGCTTGACCTCCAACTAAACTGTCTTGTGCTACTTTTGCATCAGCCTTCTTTGCAGAAGAATCCTGTTGCAACATGGTATCAATCAATAAGCTATGCGCATGGTCTTGCAGTTCATTGCTTAAAGTACGGTTAACACGTACACAGATGTTATATGCAAGTACCGCAGGAATCGCCACAGCCAGACCCAGACCGGTCATGATCAGCGCTTCACCCACTGGAGTGGCTACTTGTGCCAAACCTGCCTGACCACTCTTACCCACGGCAACCAGTGCGTGGAAGATCCCCCATACTGTACCGAACAGACCGACAAAGGGTGAAATTGAAGCGATGGTACCCAAGACAGATACACCTTTTTCCGCATTACCTTTTTCTAATGCGATCTGACGCAATAAAGCTTGCTCAGCTACAGCTTTACGTTGTTCAAATGCCAAAGGAGTCATTTTATTTTTCAATTGCCCTAATGCTTTAGATAATTGAGCATAGGCAATCTGTTTAAGTTGGCGAGTGCCCATCAAACGCAGCACAAAAATGGTCCATGTCGCAATCGACATTGCCAATAACACGAAATACAGTGTTTTACTGACTGCATCAGCGTGTTGCCAATAAACTGAAAAGTTCATATTCGAACTCCTAATGGGTTAGCCGTTATTTGGTAATCTGAAAATCGAAAGGCTGTTCCACACGGGTTGGATAAGCCACACCATTTTCAACATATTTGGTCAGTTGTGCACGACGTACTGCTGATTCGACTTTGCGCGTAACGGCCGGACTACAACTTGAATTTCGTGCGGTCGCAGAGACCACTTTCCCCTGCTCATTTGCAGATACATCTACCACTAGCGAACAGGCTGATTTTAACTCTCCTGCCGAGAGCGACACTTTTGGTGCACGCTGCCACGATACGCCGCCGCCAATTGCAACACTTTTCGGTGCTGGCGGTGCAGGTGGAGCCGGCGGTGCGACAGGTGCTGGTGGCGCAACCGGTGCAGGCGCAGGTGCCACTTTTTTAGTTTCAGTCACGACCGCAGGAACCACTGGACTTGGTGCCGGTTTGGTTTCAACTGGCGGTGCAGTAACAGGTTTAGGCGTTTCTGCTTTTTTCACCTGCTCAATTTTTTCTACTTTTTTGGGTGGCGGTGGCAGCGGTTTTTCTACAATTTTAACTTCTTTCGGCTTTGGTGGCTCTTGTTTAGGCTCTGGCGGCTTTGGCTTCGGTGGTAAAGGTTTTGGGGCTTCCTGAAGTTTGACGAAACGAACCTTTAAAGGTTCTTTATCGACCTGTTTCAGTTCAGGTGCTTCCATCTGGCTGACTGCCCATAAAAGACCCACGTGTCCAACCAGAACCGCCGCCAGAATAGAAACGACTTTCTTTTTCATCTGATTTGACGGTGGTGGTGTCATGGGAGCAGCAACTTGACTCATTAAATCTATTTACCTCGAAGAGATGATGTGAAACAAACTATCAAGCTCATCGGTTAGCACAATTAAAGTACGCCAATAATAAATGAGAAGTGTTTTCATTTGCAACTACTAATCCCACTTTTCTCCATTATTTTTGTTTCAAACAAAAAAGGCATACTTAAAGTATGCCTTTTTTAAACCGAGATGCAAGCGCTTATTGGAACACGACAGTTTTATTGCCGTCGACAATGACACGGTCTTCCAGATGCCATCTCACTGCACGTGCCAGTACATTACGTTCAACGTCCTGACCCAGTTCACGCAGCTGTTCCACAGTAAAGTCATGGTTCACACGCTCTACATCCTGCTCGATGATTGGACCCTGATCCAGATCGGCTGTCACATAGTGTGCAGTTGCACCGATCAGTTTTACACCTTTGTCATAAGCTTGTTTGTATGGATTGGCGCCCACGAATGCTGGCAGGAATGAATGATGAATATTGATCACTTTCATTTCCCATTTACTTACGAATTCTTCATCCAGAATCTGCATATAACGGGCTAATACCAGCAGATCGTTACCCTGCATCAGTTCATCAATCTGTGCATAGGCCTCACGTTTGTTCTCTTTGGTCACCGGAACCACTTCAAACGGAATACCAAAGTTTTCTACTGATTCACGTAGAGTCTCATGGTTAGATACCACTTTAGTAATTTCACATGGCAGACCGCCGCGTGCATGACGCCATAACAGCTCTAGCAACGCATGGTCGACTTTAGAAACCAGAATACCGACCTTTTTCACATCACTGACCAGTGCCAGACGCCAGTGCATGCCATAGCGCTCTGCAACATTGCCAGCAAAAGTCTGCAACAGGCTTTCTTTACGGCTTTGCAGATTGTCCAGTTCAAACTCAACACGCATGAAGTAACGTCCGCCCTGCGCTGCTGTCGCGTATTGATCAAGCGCCGTAATGTTGGCACCCTGATGATACAAGAAGCTTGAAACAGCCTGCACGATGCCTGGCTTGTCTTCACAAGTAATCAATAAACGTGCGGTATTAGCAGTCGTCATATTCATGTTGGTTAAGGTCACTAATTAGTTAAATTAAAAAAATAAGCCGAGTATTCTAACGCGTTTCTTAGATATTCTGAATAGTTTGTTCAGATTCAGGCGGTTTAGGCGACGACAGACTGGCAAACAGCTCTGAGGAACCGAACGAGTTAAGTAAGCTTTCATACGTCTGACGGCTTTCACCACGCAGATAAGCACCTTCCAGGAACACCATCTGACGCAGTGCTTGCCAGACCCATTTTTCTTCCAGAGTGTTGGAATCGGTAATATGTCCCGACATATACAGGAAGTTGGTCCAGTTGGTCAGTACGATCCAGAGGTTAATGATCAGCGCTTCAATTTCTGAATCGGTCATTTCCATCAGGCCGGCATTTACGAAGGCTTTATAAATTTTTTGTCCCTGCTGCATAACCTGTCCGGCAAAACGCGGATAAAGCTTGCGGAAATCTTCGTTATTTTCGACCAGATGGTATACGTCACGGTGCAGAAAACGATAAGCCCAAAGCTGACTGCTCAGTACCTGAAAATAATGAATCTTGTCATTGGCATCCAGAGCACGGTCTTCCGGAAGTGCCAGCATCTCCAGCGTCTGATGCTGATACTGCTCCATCAGTTCCTTGATAATTTCATTTTTATTACGGAAGTGATAATACAGATTACCCGGACTCATGCCGAGTTCAGCAGCAATATGGTTGGTGGTTACAGATCGTTCGCCACGTTCATTAAACAACTGCAAGCTGAGCTGTAAGATACGCTCTTTGGTTTTTAACGTTTTGGTTTGGGACATCCTAAAATAACCATTCAGTTCATGCATTAGTAAGGCTAACACACAAAGTAACTTGACTAATTAGAGTATTTGCTCTAAAAATTAATTAATCGATTTTGAATAATGGTAGTGCGGCATGAACAGTCACACAAAAACAACTTCAATGACACCACATTTTCTTGATAGCCAGCACCTCAATGAAATTCTGGCTCAACAAAAACACGCCTACTTACGCTACCCACTGCCGACTGCAAAGGAACGTATCGATCGTTTAGCTCGGCTTAAGCGTATCTTAGTTAAGTATCAAGATCAATTTGCCGATGCAATTAATCAGGACTATGGTAACCGCTCTGTCGGAGAAACCAAAATTGGCGAGTTACTGACTTGTCTTGAACATATTAAATATTACAGCAAAAACCTGACCAGCTGGATGAAACCATCCAAGCGTCATGTCGGTATTATTCACCAGCCGGCAAAAGCCTGGGTACAGTATCAACCTCTGGGCGTGATCGGCATCATCGCACCGTGGAACTACCCTTTATTATTATCCATCGGCCCTCTGATCTGTGCGTTGGCTGCGGGTAACCATGCCATGATCAAGATTTCCAGTTCATCGGCTGCTTTTGGCAAGGTATTGGAAAAAGCCTTAGCTGAAGCCTTTCCTAAAGAACTGGTTGCCGTGGTGAATGGTGGCGGTACGGTGTCTGATGCCTTCTGCCGACTGGCTTTTGACAAGATGATTTTTACTGGTTCAACGGCTGTGGGTAAAACCGTGATGGCGGCAGCTGCGGAAAATCTGGTACCTGTGATTCTGGAACTGGGTGGCAAATCCCCTGTACTGGTGCATCCATCGATTGACCTGCGTGATGTGGCTCAGCGTATTGCCGTGGGCAAGCTCTGGAATGCGGGTCAAACCTGCGTGGCACCGGATTATATGTTCCTGCCGCGTGGCAAAACTGCCGAGTTTATCGATCATTTTAAAGCCTGTGTCGAAAGCATGTATCCGGACATCAGCCATAATCAGGATTACACCTCGATTATCAATGACAAGCAGTACAATCGTTTGCAAGGTTATCTGGATGATGCCCGTGAGCAAGGCGCGCAGATTATTGAAATCAATCCACGTAATGAATCGCCAGCAGACCTGCGTAAAATTGCACCGACCATCGTGACCAATGTCATGCCAAGCATGCAGATCATGCAGCATGAAATCTTTGGGCCACTCCTGCCGATCATGGAATATGATCAAATTGACGACGTTATCGACTTTATTAATAGCCGTCCGCGTCCACTTGCATTATACTATTTCGACTTTGATCAGGCGCGTGCTGATTATGTCGCACAGCGTACCCATTCAGGGCATTTCGGGCAAAATACTGTATTAACCCATGTCGCACAGGATGACCTGCCATTTGGTGGTGTCGGTGCTTCCGGTATGGGTAAATATCATGGGCCAGAAGGCTTCTTCAGTTTGTCGCATGAACGGTCAGTAATGTCGAATCCTAAGCTGTATAGCTTGAAATACATTCTGCCTCCGTTTAATAAGCCGATCCATAAGCTGATTTCGAAGACACTTCTTCGATAAATGATCAAGGCATGAGCTATCACACGGGCTCATGCTTCGTTTTAGACAAAATCGCTTGTCTTTTAAGCGCATTTTTGATATAAAACGCCCCTTGAATGAATTCAATCCGTTTATTTTTGACTGGCCATACAGATTTGCTGTTGGCTAAATCAATGGAGTTACACCATGTCTAAGGTTTGCCAAGTTACCGGCAAGCGTCCAGTCGTTGGTAACAACGTCTCACACGCCAACAACAAAACTAAGCGCCGGTTCGAGCCGAACCTGCACCACCACCGTTTCTGGTTAGAAAGCGAAAAACGTTTTGTACGTCTTCGTTTAACCACTAAAGGTATGCGTATTATCGACAAATTGGGCATTGAAAAGGTTGTTGCTGACCTTCGTGCTCAAGGTCAAAAGATCTAAGTAAGGAGTCAGGACAATGCGTGATAAGATTCGCTTAGTTTCTTCAGCTGGTACAGGTTATTTCTATACCACTACTAAGAACAAACGTACTATGCCGGAAAAAATGGAAATCAAAAAATTTGATCCAAAAATCCGTCAACACGTAATCTTCAAAGAAGCTAAAATCAAATAATTTTAGTTTTTTGAAAAAAGCGACCTTCCCGGTCGTTTTTTTTTGCATTTTTTTTATGCGGCTTGATAAACTTTCTGTTTCTTCTGGCATTTTCTGTGCTTATTTCCCATAAAAAACTGAAATTTCATAAAATTTATTTTAAAGGAGTGTTTAGTGCCACATGACGTAGAGCTCATTATCCTGTTAGCTGTCGGTTTTGGCTTGGCCCTGGTTTTTGGCTATATCGCTGCACGTCTACGCCTTCCCCCACTGATTGGTTATCTGGTTGCCGGGATTCTGATTAGCCCGAACACCCCAGGCGTGGTTGGAGATGTGCATCTGGCGAACCAGCTGGCCGAACTTGGCGTCATGTTCCTGATGTTTGGTGTCGGGATGCACTTTTCTCTGAATGACCTGATGCAGGTCAGGCGTATTGCCTTGCCGGGTGCAGTCTTGCAGATTGCAGTCGCGACACTGCTCGGGGTCGGGGTCTCCATGCTCTGGGGCTGGAATTTTGGCTCTGCCCTGATCTTTGGCTTAAGCCTGTCCTGTGCCAGTACCGTCGTGCTTCTCAAAGCCCTAGGGGATCGTGGCCTGCTCGAATCCATTAACGGGAAAATTGCAGTCGGCTGGCTTCTGGTTGAAGATCTGGTTATGGTTCTGGCACTGGTATTATTACCCGCAACTGCAGTACTTCTCGGTGGTCAGGCACTGGAAGGCAGTAGTAGCGATCAGAATGTCTGGATCACCTTAGGCATTACCTTGCTCAAAGTAGCCGGCTTTATTGCTTTCATGCTGATTATTGGTAAACGTTTAGTGCCAATGATCATGCAGGTGGTGGCACGTTTAGGCTCACGTGAGCTATTTACCTTAACCGTCGTAGCTGCAGCCGTATCGATTGCCTTTGGGGCTTATAAGGTCTTTGGCGTATCCATGGCACTCGGTGCGTTCTTTGCCGGGATGGTAGTGAAAGAGTCTGACTTCAGCCACCGTGCCGAAGAAGAAACCTTACCGCTGCGTGAAATCTTCTCGATTCTGTTCTTTGTGTCCGTCGGTATGCTGTTTGATCCGCGTATCCTGATGGATCAGCCACTTCATGTGTTGGCGGTGCTCGGTATTATCATGATTGGTAAAACCATCGCAGCGATGGCACTGGTGCTGTTCTTCCGCTACCCAATCAATACGGCACTCACCGTCGGTGCATCTCTGGCACAAATCGGTGAATTCTCTTTTATTCTGGCCGCACTTGGTGTATCGCTAAATCTATTGTCACTCGATGGACAAAACCTGATTCTAGCGGGTGCCCTGATTTCGATTACCCTGAACTCGTTTATTTTCTCAGCAGTAGAACCGGTACAAAAATGGATCCGCGAACGTTCGTCTCTGGCGCGCTTATTGGAGCGTAGTGGTGATCCGCTTGCCATGCTACCGGATGAGGTCTCGCAGGACTATCTGCGTGATCAGGTGGTGATTGTGGGTCATGGTGAAGTCGGTCGTCGAATTACCTTATCTCTAATGGAGCAAGATATTAAGGTAGTCATTGCCGAAGAAAACCGTGAGATCGTAGAGAACTTGCGTAAAAAAGGCATTGCGGCAGTTTCTGGTGTCGCAACTGAACCGGGTGTGTTGATTCAGGCTCACATTCAGCATGCACGTCTATTGGTGATCTCACCGATGGATATTATTGATATCCATAAAATCGTGGATATTGCCAAGACCCTAAACCCTGCTATTCAGATCCTGCTATGTGCGGAAAGCAAGGAAGAAGCCGAAGTGATTCGCCGTGACAATATTGGCGAGGTGTACTATGCCAAAGAGGAAATGGCGAGAAATATGAGCAATCATATTTTGAACCAGATCGAGATTGCGCATAACCATCCGCCTACGCATTATTCAGGCTGATTTCTTAAAGAAGTTGTCAGAATTGGCAACTTCTTTTTTTTGATTGAACTGGAATTTATCAGATCGCTGAACCATAAAATTTCAAATTGCGTCTCTAATCTAACCGACTTAATTTTTCTCTTATTCTCTATTTTTTTCATTTGATAAAAACAAAAAAAGCACACTTCAAGTATGCTTTTCTGCTCGCCAGGGTAGGCAATTCAGCTCATATATTTTGGCTCTTCATCCACAACTTCAGCTTGCCATTCATTGACCTGCTGTTCCAGCAAACCATATAAAGCGGCCTGAATCATGTGTTGTGCAATCACAGGCGTTTGATCACCCAACAGGGCTTTGACCTCGTCATTAAACTGAATCATGACTAATGGCTGTTTTTTTGAGCCCGCATTTCGTAATGCCAACGCGCCACCTTCAAGTTGAACGAGTTCCAAAATCGCGTCTTGATTACCAAATAAATCTTTCAACTGTTCTATAGACATATATCCTCCATGTTCAACATGGTGGCAAAGAGCGATTGCACTTTGCATCATTAGAGTAATTGATATAGGGTTAATAATCGCAATTTCAAGTACAGCTGATCAGATTAAAATTCAACCATCTCATTACGAAAACCATCAATAAGCTGCGTCAGGTCACGATGCCATTCTCGTAATATAGCAGTATCAGGTAACCAGGCTTGTGGTGTCTGTGTGACTTTAATGATGAGATTTGAAGAAGTTTCGTCTTCGGGTTGTGGCGAACTTGGCTCTGGCGCATATTGGCAGAGACGGTAAGCACGTTTCAGTTCAGCAAGAAAACCATCTTTGGATAAATGCTGTAATACGGTCACTTCAGGTGATACCTGCCCCTTAGCCGCCATAAGCTCTTCAATCGATTTCAGCGTCGGGCTCAGGTCATTCAGACGGTAATAGCGTACCAGTTCCTGCAAAAAGGCCAGCAGCGCCCCATGCAGATGGAATACGGCAGCTTCACGATGAGCTTGTGCCTGCTGCACATGATCAGTCTGTTCAGCCTGCTGACAGGCCATACGGGCGAAATAAAGTTTTTGATTGGTACGGTCCGCATGATAGCGAGCAACTCGTGTCATCGAGATTTCCTAAGCATTAAAACAAATTTTGGCTCTTATAAAGTAAAACGTCCGCTCGCATTACGCAATGTAAGATTGTCTACGCTGTCGATCTATTCTGCATGATCTTGATACTTCAGACTGCTGATATTAACCCTTCAGTAAAAATCTAGGCCTTTTTAAAGGCAAAAAAAAGAGCATCATACATGCTCTTTTTTATCAGCTGTTATTTAAGCCTGTGGCTTTTCTTCAGCTTGCTTCACACGAATCCCCTGACCATGCAGGCGCAGTGTATTTAAACCTTTAATCGCTTTAACAGCTTCACGGCCATGTGGCATTTCTACAAAGGCAAAACCTTTAGACTTGCCTGTTTCTGCATCCATGACCAGCGTACAAGACTCAACAGTACCATATTGCTGAAACAGGGTCAGCAATTCAGCTTCTGTTACAGTGCGCGCCAAGTTACGAACTAAAATTTTCATCGGATAACCTTAAGAAGATAGGCAAAAATAATCAAAAAGCACGTGCCTACTCTACTTTTTGCGTCAAACCCAGAAGGGATAGTTTAATCGAGATCAATCCCAAAATCTAAATTAATCGACTGGCGCTCAATTAAAGCACTTTTCACAGTCTGTTGACGGGTTTTGTAATGAGTTTCTGTGACACATAAATTGCGGGTCAAATCATTGAGAAAATAGCTTTCAATTTTACGCCCCTGCTCATCTACCGTTTCACGCGCCCAGTGATTCAGGTTTTGCTTGGTCAGAATCAGTTCATTCTGTGCACGAGTCAGCGCCACATACAATACACGCCGCTCTTCCTCGACATCATCAAAATCCCCTTGCGCCCGTGCATGCGGATATTGTCCCGGCGTAACATTAGCCACATAACAGACTTTCTGTTCCGTACCCTTGGCCGAGTGAATGGTAATGAGGGTCACCACATCCGTATCCGACTGGCGTTCAATTTCGGAAATAGAGACCGGATCAAGCACATACTCTTCCAGAAACTCACTCACTTGAGCATGCTTGGAAGCCAGCTGTTTTACCAATTCAAAATCTCCCTGACGGCGATTCCAGTCTTTTTTATAGTTCTCGGCCAATTGTGCTTCAATGGCTTGGACTGCCAGACCAACACAGGCCTGTACTTCGGTTTTGAGTACCGCCATTTGCTTCATAATCAGAATGGTTTCCAGTGGAATCTTGCCAAATTTTTTTAGCTTGTCGGCAATGATATCCATCTCTGGCTCAGCTAAAAGCTGCTGAGACAGCTTACTCGCCCCGACATCACCCACACCATTCCATAAGGTCAAAAAGCGCATCCAGGCAATATCATCCAGAGGATTCGCCACCACACGCAACAGGCTGAGCAGATCTTTCACATGCGCAGTTTCTAACAGTTTCATCCCGCCGATGAATCGATACGGAACATTGGCCGCGATACAAGCTGCTTCAATATGTCGCGCTGCATAACTGGAACGTACCAGCACCATGTGATCGGACCATTTGCTGCCTTGCAAGTAATGCCGCTCTTTTATATCAATCGCGATCCATTTCGCTTCATCAAACTCATTCGGGAAAATATGCATCTTTGGCTTGATGCCTTCACCGCGATGCGCATCCAGACGCTTGTCATATTTGATTTCGGACTGATCCAGCAGCCAGTTAGATAGATCCAGAATTTCCTGAGTTGAGCGGTAATTTTTTTCTAGTTTAAAAATTTTTGCATCCGGTACCCGTTCCTTGAAATGGTGAATATTTTCAAAATTAGCACCACGGAAACCATAAATCGACTGTGCATCATCGCCAACACAAAACAGACTGATCTGATCTTTTAGCGGTTCCAGCAATGCCCATTGCAATGGATTAGTATCCTGCATTTCATCCACCAGCATATGCCGACAAATTGAGGACACATATTCCACTAGCCCTTCAGACTGTGCCAAAGCAGTCGCCACCACAGCGAGGATATCATCATAATCCAGAAAGCTACGCGCACACTTACGCGCTTCATATTCCTTCATAATGTCGGCAATCTGGTCTTTGAGTGCCAGATATTCTGGCATCTGCTTTTCCAAAGCCAGACTCAGTTTCTGCCGGGTATTCCGCGCAAAGGAATATAAATCACAGAGTTCCTGTGGCTTCGGCAAGTAATTTGGATTTTTCTTGTCATCACGCCCACGAATCAGGCGGAACATCATCAGCTGATCATCACGGTCAATAATTGAAAACTGTTCCAGTCCAAAAGCCTTTGGAATCCGGCGCAGCAGATACATACAGAAGGTATGAAACGTTGATGCACGTAAGCCTTTGGCCTGTTCACCGAGTGCCAGTTCCACCCGTGCCACGATTTCACTCGCCGCACGACGTGTAAAGGTCAGAATCTGAATTTGATTCGCTGGTACGCCTTGATCAATCAGATAAGCTGCACGTGCCACGATAGTTTTGGTCTTGCCACAGCCTGCCCCAGCCAAAACCAAACTGTGCTTTGCTTCTGTTGTCGCAGCTTGCTTTTGTTGCGGATTTAATTCATCTATCAGGGAGGCTAAACTCATGGTCACTCATCAATTTGTGGATAGGTGTAGTTTAACAGATCACTCTTATTATAGCTTTGAGCTGCTCTGGAACAGGGCGAACTTTTATTCTTAATGAGCTATAGGGTTGACGGCATGGATGCCTTCCGCTGGATTGAGGTATAGGGATATACCCTAAATCCAGCAAAGGATTTTTGTTACCTTACAAACTCAAAATATATTTTGAGGCTTCTCATCCCTGAAAAGTAAAATCTGCTTACGCGTTTATATTTGTCTTTTTATAAAGCTTTTGCGGCAATGACCATCTTACTCAAACACCCTGTTCCTTAATATTTTGAACAGTTTGAACAACCGCTTTTTCCAGATTGATTTCTGCATTCTTTAAGGCTTCTTCCAATAAATAATCTGGTAGATTAATCCCGACAATCTGACTAAAACCAACCTGATACAGTGACTCAATCCCCTCACCGACCAAACCTGCAAACGCAATTACCGGTTTATTTAATTGCTGGGCGACCTGAGCCACACCAAATGGTGTTTTTCCTAAAGCAGTCTGATGATCAATCTTGCCCTCGCCAGTGAAAACATAATCTACATTCGCAATTTTTTGTGCCAGTTTATTCTGTTCCATAATTAACGCTACACCGGATTGCAGCTTTGCTCCTGCAAACGCCATCAACCCAAAACCTAACCCACCGGCTGCCCCTGCGCCGGGAAGGTTTTTAGAAGAAATACCTAAACCTGCTTCAACCAGATCAGCAAAATGACTCAGGTTCCGATCCAGTTGTTGCACCATTTCCGATGTTGCACCTTTCTGCGGCCCAAAGATCGCTGAAGCACCATTCGACCCACAGAGCGGATTATTCACATCTGAAGCGATCAAGATTTCCGTATTGTTTAAACGAGCATCGAGTTGGGAAAAATCAATTTGATCAATCTGATCCAGATTACCACCGCAGACCTGAATTGATTCTCCTGCAGTATTTAAGAATCGGACTCCCAAAGCCTGAGCCATACCGGCACCACCGTCATTGGTAACACTACCACCGAGCCCAATAATGATTTTCTTTACACCAAGATCCAGTGCTTGCTTGATCATTTCACCCGTCCCATAGGTTGAAGTCAGCATAGGATTACGCCGAGCAACTTCGAGCAGATGAATCCCGTTTGCCTTGGCCATTTCAATCACTACGGTCTGACCAGCATCAACCAAGCCAAAGTAAGTTTCGATCGACTGACTGGCTAATGGCCCGGTGACTCGGCACGTTACTCGTTCACCCTTTAGGCTTGAGATTAATGCATCTACAGTTCCCTCACCACCATCTGCCATAGGCACAGTAATACAATTTGCATCCGGAAAGACCTGCAAAATACCACGCTGCATCGCCTGACAGGCCTGCTCGGCAGTCATACTTTCCTTAAAAGAATCTGGCGCTAGAACAAAGGTTTTCATGAATATGATCGGCCGCGTGATAGGTTATATACTAATTTGAAATGCATACCCATCTTACAGCCAAAGCTGAACATGCCAATAAAAAAGAGCGCTCATTGCACTCTTTTTTATACTGGTATTACTTAAATATCTGCGGAGCTTTTTGGCACACGATGCTTGATATAGGAAGCTAAAGTCAGATAGTTAATCCCTTGGAACAAAATATCGATTGCCAGAAAAGCACCTAGAACCCAGAACGGTGCATTCGGTGACAATAGAATCAGGATACCTGTAGCTAAAGTCAAAATCCCGGAAAATAAAGTCCAGCCCCAGCCGCGGAATGCTTTAAAGATAAAAGCATTCAAGATGCGAATTATCCCCGCCACGATCAAAGCAATCGCAAGCAGATGGGTCAGTACAATCGCAGTTTTCGCTGGCGTGCTAAAGGCATAATAGCCCGCAATAAAATAGATGATACCGAATAGCAGCCAGAGCCAACGAAATGCCCCATCGAAGATTTTAATCCCGGCGATCAGATGAACTCCCCCACCTATCATCATCAGGATACCAAACAGGAATACTACGGATAAGGTGGCAAAAGGCAGTGATGCTAACAGTACGATTCCAAATAACACTAATAAGGTACCTAGGCCTAAATACCATTTACGGTTTTCATGCAATTGATGCCGAACCAGATCATTTCCAACAGTCTTCATATTCTTCTCAAATTATTAG
Source organism: Acinetobacter sp. YH12108 (assembly GCF_013419055.1). NCBI lineage: Bacteria > Pseudomonadati > Pseudomonadota > Gammaproteobacteria > Moraxellales > Moraxellaceae > Acinetobacter > Acinetobacter sp. YH12108. Next base: position 90,143 of record NZ_VPAW01000007.1, read on the forward strand.
CTATGACTTTGATTATGCTCTTAAATCATGGATAAATTTGTTAAAAATTCACTGAGTTTATTTATAAAAATAGTAAGTTATGCCGGTTTATTCAGCACTTCGTTAATTATTTTTTCCAGCCAATTTCAATCGCCGTGATTTCATTAATCAGGGTCTGATTTAAAGATTCCGGCATTTTACTGGTGCTTTGCGATACTGGGATGTACCCTGCCATCAGCTCAGCTTTGGTTTGGGGAAATAAAGGCTGCTGATTCGGATTGGCATAACCCACGGGGTATATCGGCTGGCCTGTGGCGAGATCATATTTATCTGAAGCGCCAAAGGCATGCAGTAATTCATGCACCAGCACAATCTTATTCTGGTCAGACTGTCTGCTTGAAGCAAATAGATTGACTGAACCAATTCGGCCTTTTTGCAGAGCCGTTGAATGTTTTAATTGCTGGGTGTGTGCAGGATCATAATAATTTAAAAAGAGCGTAACATTCGATGAAGGATCTGAACCTTGCTGCTGTTGCCAGGCATAGAAACGGAATTTCAGACTCCATAAAATATTGCCAAGTAAGGAGGCCTGCTCCGGCACTTTAGGCGGCAATTCTTTAAGTTCACGCCCCAGATTAAAATAAAAATAAGTGGGCTGTCCACGGTACTGCTGGGCCGCTTTTTCCAGATATTCTTGTGTTCCTTTTAGATCCTGAGCAGACAATTGCTGGATATATTGCTGTGTGGTCGCCAATCCATCTGCATTGATCGGATGCAACAGAACAAAGATTGGTTTGTTCCAGTCCTGATTCTGATCTCGATAAGCATTTACTGCCACCACAAACAAAATCATCAATAAAATCAGGATTCGGATTTTTTTCCACATATGAACATGCCAATAGAGAGTTAATTTAAATGTTATTTTTGTTTCGTTTTTTGATCTTCAGAGCGCAGATATAAAACACAGCTCAAAGTAACCAGCGACATAATAATCACCAGAATCATCAGCATTCCCCGATCCATAGGAATACCCATTTCATTAATCTTTCCAAGCATGAAATACAGGATAGATCCTAATCCGATACTTAAGAACAGGAATTTATCTAGCCAAGTCATGCATGATTCCTATTTTAATCTTTTATTATTTAACGCCTAGAATATCCTAGAACTGTGTTGATCAAAAATACTTAGTCATAAAAAAATGCCGACTTTCGTCAGCATTTTCTTGATGTCTTATAGCTTAGGCCTCAACCCATTTGCCATCCTGATAGACCAGCGACCATTTGGTTTGCTTGCCTTCAGGGGTTTCCGAACCAATATATTGAGACTGGTTCTTACGGCTGAATTTCACCAAGGTTGGATTTCCTTCAGGATCCACATCTGGTGCCTGCAAAATAAACTGATATTTTGGATCCAGCTGATCCGCTACAGTACGCAGTTCTGCAACCTTCGGTGCGCGAGTTTCACGGACTTTCGGGAACTTGCTCGCGGCCAGGAACAGACCGGCGGCACCATCACGCAGAACAAAGAAATCATCATGCTTGGTTGAACGTAAGTGTTCCATCTTGATCGGATCAACACGCGGAGGCGCAGGTTGACCATTCTTCAAGACTTTACGGGTATTCTCACAGCTGGTACAGGCAAAATATGGACCAAAACGGCCAGTTTTCAGCTGCATTTCACCATCACATTTATCACATGGAATGGTTGGGCCATCATAACCCTTAATCTTGAATTCGCCTTCTTCCAGCTCATAACCTGTACAGTCCGGGTTATTACCACAGATATGCAGTTTACGGCCGCCATCAATCACATAGCTGTCCATTGCAGTGCCACAGACTGGACAACGTTTTTTCGACATTAGGTCAGCAGTTTCTGCTGCATCATCATCAGACAGTGCAGCCAGAGATTCAACCGGAGTCAGGTTCAATGTACCTTTACAACGTTCTTTCGGTGGCAAGTTATAACCCGAACAGCCCAGGAATACGCCTGTTGTACCGGTACGGATCTGCATCGGACGGTCACATTCTTTACAATGGACTGCTTCAACTTCGACAGGCTGATTGCGGCGCATGCCGTTTTCACCCTGAGCATTGGTCAGACGTTTCTTGAAATCACCATAGAAGCTGTCTAACAGATCTTTCCAGTTGCGTTCACCATCTGCCACTTTATCCAGCTGACCTTCAAGGTCTGCAGTAAAGTCATAATTCATCAGGTTGTTGAAACTTTCATCCAGACGATCAGTGACGATCTCACCCATCTTCTCGGCAAAGAGACGACGGTTCTCCAGTTTTACGTAACCACGATCCTGAATGGTCGAGATAATGGCAGCATAAGTCGAAGGACGACCAATACCTTTTTTCTCAAGCTCTTTTACCAATGATGCTTCAGTAAAACGTGCCGGTGGTTTGGTAAAATGTTGAGATGGATCTAGTTTTTCCAGCTTCAGCACTTCACCAACTTTCACAGCAGGCAACAGTACATCATCATCAGATTTGTTCTGGCCACGAACTTTGGTGAAACCATCAAATACCAGAGTACGACCTTTGGCTTTCAGTTCAACACCATTCGCATCCACTAAAATAGTCGATGATAAATATTCTGCTGGTGTCATCTGACAAGCTACAAATTGACGCCAGATCAGGTCATACAGACGCTGTGCATCACGTTCCACTCCAGCCAGACTATCGCCCTTCAATGCCACATTGGATGGACGAATGGCCTCATGGGCTTCCTGCGCACCAGCTTTATTACCATAACGGTTCGGCTTGGCTGGCAGATATTTCTCGCCATATTCAGACTCGATATGACCACGCACCATATTGACTGCATCATCACTCAGGAAGGTGGAGTCAGTACGCATATAGGTAATGAAACCAGCTTCATATAGGCGCTGTGCCAGCATCATGGTTTTCTTTACCGAGAAACCTAGACGGGTACTTGCGGCCTGTTGCAAGGTAGACGTGATATACGGCGCACTTGGATTCACCTTGGTCGGCTTATCTTCACGGCTAATAACTTTATATTCAGCGTCTTTAATCAGATTCAGTAAAGCATCTGTTTCAGCTTTATTATGCAGCTTTAAAGTCTTGCCATTTTGCTTGACCGCTTCCAGACGAATATCATCTTTCTTGGATTTGGTATCTGCAAAAACCTGCCAGTATTCTTCAGGAATGAACTTACGAATTTCACGTTCGCGTTCCACGACCAGCTTTACAGCGACAGACTGTACACGCCCCGCAGACAGACCACGGGCAATTTTTTCCCATAGCAGTGGCGAAATCATGAAGCCGACGACACGATCCAGGAAACGGCGTGCCTGCTGGGCATTGACCTTATTGGTATCTAGACGTGAGGGCTGTTTAAACGCTTCCTGAATGGCATTTTTGGTAATTTCGTTAAAGACCACACGTTGATAGCGTGAATCATCGCCGCCGATCACTTCTTTTAAATGCCAGGCAATCGCCTCCCCTTCACGGTCCAAATCCGTTGCGAGATACACTTCATCGACTTGCGATGCCAGTTTTTTCAGTTCAGCGACTACGCCTTCCTTGCCCGGAAGGACTTCATATTTGGCTTTCCAGTCATGTTCTGGATCGACACCCATCCGGTTAATCAACGCCTGCTGTGATTTTTCCGCTTTTTCTGCTTCAGTCAGCTTGGTTCGGGTCACCGGTTTTTTCTCTGCAGTTTTCGCAGAGCCGCCCGTTGGCAAGTCACGCACATGACCCACCGAGGATTTCACGATGTAGTTTGAACCGAGATACTTGTTGATTGTTTTCGCTTTTGCAGGCGACTCCACAATCACCAAGGCACGTTTACTTCCAGCGTCGGAAGACTTCGCCGTGCTGCTTTTTGATGTGGACCGAGGAGCGTTCGCCATATTAACCGTTTAATCCTGTTTATTTCTAAAATTAAAGTTCAGCCAAAGAATGTAATAGTGCCTTGATGTCATCAAGTTGTGTGGCTCTAAGATCAGATTCTTCATCCCAATAGAGTCCTACACAGTTTGCCTGCATATCAATAGCATAAATGCCCTTTAATGCAATGGGAAAATCTTTAAATTTGTCATCCCCATGCACCAGTTCAAGTTTGTTATCAACCACGCGGGCACGCATCAGCGGTAAACGGGCATCTGGAAGCAGCACACTATAATAGGCCACCATACTGGCACGACTTTCAGTCGCCTTGGGAATGTTGGTCCAGTCCGGTGCAACCACCAGACGTGGATGTAAGCCCATCTTGCGGGCTTTATCACGCATAAGTCCTAATGCCTTTTCTCTAGGACTCACACGCAGACCAAAAATAGACCCCAGTACGAAAACGATGATGACAACTGCCACCCAGATTCCGGTATTTTCCATAGTTCAACCTTTATGTTCTTATATTAGATTTGCATAAGCCCGCTATAAAAGGCAAGCACCGCTGGATAAATTTAATTTCCCAGCAGCTGCGGACTATAAATAATTTCCCGTTTATTTAACTGTATTAGCTGATGTTTGATGAGTAAATCGAGTGATTCTCGTACCTCTTCCTTAGGCACGCATCGCTCTAGTAACGCCTCGAAACTGGCAATAAATTTAGGCCGACGTTCTGCAAAAACATTGAGATAAGGCATCAGGCGCAGACGTAAATGACTTAATTTTCTTTCAGTCACTTCATCTTGAGTTTCGACGGTTTCGACGGTTTCGACGGTTTCGACGGTTTCGACGGTTTCGACGGTTTCGACGGTAGCTAAATGCTGTTTATAAATTTTTTCAATTGCTGCAGTCTGATATTGAAGCTTACCAGAATGATTTTTAATAATTTTTATTCTAATTAATTCATCTACTAAAAGCTGAGCATATTTTTCTTCCACTTTTAAATTGGCTTTAAGCGAGTTGATTAAAGTTTCTACTTTTGCAGGCTTAGAAAAGTTACTTCTCACTAAATTGGAGCAGTATTGAAAAATCAGTTTTTGAATGTCTATTTCTGCTTTTATTTGCTGAGCAATATTTGGATTGACTAATGGTTTAGCTGAAATAACTTTAGCCTGAAATTTGGCAATTTTAAGTAAGTCCGCCACATATTCCATAGAAAAGTCATTCGACATAATCTCGAAGCAAACTTCAGAGCTTTTATATTGGGTAGAAAGCTGTCCAGCAATAAAACATAGGCCAAAATCAGCAGCGTCTTTACCTATTTTAGGCATCTTCAGGACTTTTAGTTTTCCTGCACTGATTGCAGGTGCAAGCCTGACGACACCATCCAGACTAAACCCCATGGGCGTTTTGGCATAGACCAGATAAACATATTGATATTGGGCAAGATATTGAAGGAGCTCTGTTTCAGTTTTAGGTAAGTTTTCAATATCCAATAACAGTATTTTTTTCATATGCCCTCATGAGATTATTCTAATTCAGAAACATCTCATGACTATATAACACTTCGTGACCATTCCAATAAATATATCCTTTTTCAATCAATTCTTTAAGTAAAAGACGGACATCTGACTTTGGAAATAACTGCTCGAGCAAATCACGTAATTCATAAATATCTTTAGGCTTATTTCCCTGTAATTCGCGCAGCTTGCGTGCAACTTCGAGCTGTACCGGATCAATTTTATTAAAGTTTTTGAACAGATCTTGCTGGGCAGACTGAATTGGAGATTGAGCAGGTGCAACAACAGGCTCTTCAGGATTAAGCTTCGAGACCACCTGATCCAAAGCTGGTTTTTCAGCAGGTTGGTTGTCATTGATATCCAGCTGCATCCACTGTTTCAGCACTTTTTTACGGAAACTGATCTGCTCGTCATAGCGTTTGACTATTTTCAGATTAATCAGCATGCCAACTATATGCTGCGCCTTGGCTGGTAAAACTTGCAGAATATTGGTGACAGAATTTTTTAAGGTTTCGAGCGTGGTCGGTTTGCCACTCATCTTACCGAGCGCATCACAGTACTTTTTTACCAGCTGCAAAGCCGGTTTAGCTTTAATGGCTTCAATACTTGGCAACTGGATTTTAGGTTTATCTTGAGTCTCTATTGATGCATTCTCTGGCAACACCTGAATCAGGCTGCAATCAATATCTGAAGCCTGTAGCATTTGCATCAGCATTTCACTGCTATCCATAGCTGAGATCAGCTCGACCTGAGTATCTGCTTCCAGCAAAGCCATCAGCTGACCCACAATCACAGCATATTCATATTCCTTATGCTCTGCTTCCGGGACATCCAGAATGATAATTTGTCCACTGCTGATCCAGCTCGCCAACTCAGTCAGTTCTTCTAGAGCAAACTCGAATTTTCCGGCACAGTTAAACAGATACAAGGTCGGATAATGTTCAACGATGTCACGTAACAGTTTGGCTGTAGGAAAGTTATTTTCGAGATCAAGAAGGACAACTTTTTGGCGCATAAGGCAAGATTAAAAACTGAGCTAGAAAATACTATTAGAGTAGGAAGTGTGTGAAAGGTCAAATAGTTTCCACCTTCCATGACGATATTTAGATTTTAAAGATCATCTTGGACGGAATAAAAGTAGCGACTTGGTTTAGGTTTATCGAGCTTCACCAGCTTAAAAGAAAACCCTCGCGACTGGAGGGCTTTCTTTTTGCTTTCTTTTTAAAAATTATTTGTAAATTAATAATGCGGTGGACGGTTGGTGACCGGATCAAAAGCATCAATCCCTTCGGACAAATCTGCAGACTCAACACGTTGATATAACAACTGCATTTGTTTTTTTAAATCGGCAATTTCCAGATTCTGGCGAGTGACTTGCTGATTCAGCTGTTCAACTAAATCATCTAAAAATGCAATTCGCACTTGCAAATCTTCAATGGGTGCGGAAAATGACGCCTGATCATTTAGATTTTGTTGTTTAGTCATTTTAAGTCCTCATTTGGGATTTCAGGAAACATTAACATTATGGCCTATATTACTTTAAGGGATGTCCAACTGGCATTTGGCGGACCTGCCTTGCTCGACGGCGCCAACTTTAATTTGGAACGCGGTGAACGAGTATGTTTGATTGGCCGTAATGGTGAGGGTAAGTCTACCTTACTTAAACTGATTGAAGGAAGTTTACTCCCGGATAGTGGTGAAGTTTCGTTACAAAATGGCATCACCATTTCCATGCTGGCCCAAGACGTGCCGATGGATTCTGGCAAGGTTGCAGATATTGTTGCTGATGGCGCCGGTGAAGCTTCAGAAGTGTTGCGTGCCTATCATGAAGCCAGTGAAGCCTGTGTGCTGGGCGATATGGAAGCCTGTGATCGCATGGGACATTTGCAGCATCAGATGGATCAGCTGGATGGCTGGGCTTTGGAAACTAAGGTCAACTCAATCCTGAGTAAAATGGGACTGGATCCTGAAGCGGATCTGGCCGATTTATCTGGCGGTCGTAAACGTCGTGTCCTGTTGGCACGTGCCCTGCTCACCCAACCTGATGTGCTGTTACTCGACGAACCGACGAACCATCTGGACGTCGAAAGTATTGAATGGCTGGAAAAATTCTTGCTCGAGCAGAATAACTTGACCTTACTGTTTATTTCGCATGACCGTGCCTTTGTGGACAGTATTGCGACCCGTATTGTCGAGCTGGACCGTGGTATTTTGCGTAGCTATGAAGGCAACTATTCACGTTACCTCGACCTAAAAGCTCAGCAGCTGGAAGCAGAAGAAAAACAGAATGCCCTGTTCGAGAAAAAACTCGCTGAAGAAGAAGCCTGGATTCGTCAAGGCATTAAAGCACGTCGTACCCGTAACGAAGGTCGTGTCCGTGCTCTGAAAGAATTGCGTGAAGAGTCTAAAGCACGCCGCTTCCAGCAAGGCAAAGTCAACATGTCGACTCAGGAAGCACAGCGTTCAGGCAAAGTGGTGTTCGAGATTGAACATCTCAGCGTGAAGTTTGGTGACAATGCACCGATCATTAATGATTTCTCGGCGCTGGTAATGCGTGGCGATCGGATCGGTCTGGTGGGTGATAATGGTGTCGGTAAAACCACACTGATCAAAGCCATTCTGGGAGAAATCGAGCATGGCGGTACAGTCAAAACCGGGACCCAGCTGGAAATTGCGTATTTTGACCAGCTACGTAATGTGCTGGATCTGGAAAAATCAGTTAAAGATAACGTTTCGGAAGGTTCAGATCATGTCGATGTGAATGGCCAACGTCGTCATATCTATAGCTATCTGCAAGACTTCCTGTTCTCGCCAGAACGTGCGCGTACGCCAGTTAAAGCTCTATCTGGCGGTGAACGTAACCGTATTCTGCTGGCTAAGCTGTTACTGAAACCATCAAACCTGATCGTGATGGACGAACCGACCAACGATCTGGATATGGTGACATTGGAACTACTGGAAGAAATGCTAGCTGAATACAAAGGCACTCTGCTACTGATCTCGCATGACCGTGCCTTTATGGACAACGTCGTCACATCGACCTGGGTCTTTGATGGCAAAGGCAATATTGATGAATATGTCGGTGGTTATCAAGATTATCTGGAGCAACGTCCAGATCAGACTGTGGTTGACCAGAAAATGGCAGTCAAAAAAGCTCAGGCCAAAGCCGAAGCAGCGGTTACACCTGTAGCACCTGCGCCAAAGAAAAAACTCAGCTACAAAGATCAGCGTGAACTGGAAATGTTACCGGCTGAAATTGAAGCACTGGAAAAAGAACAAGCTGAACTTTCCGATAAACTGGCGGATGGCTCGTGGTTTGTCACAGATGCCGCAGCAGCGACCAAAGCATCTGAACGTTTAGGTGAAATTGATGAGATTTTGCTGGAAAAAATGGAACGTTGGGACGAACTGGAAAATATGACCAAAGGTTAATCTTTAAATCGCCTAGTCACTAAGCATCTGTATTCATACAGGTGCTTTTTTATTTTGCAGTTTTTTATTTCAAAAAGCTCTTCTGCTACACTGCTGACATCTTTGATTTTAAATATTGAATTTATGAGTCGAACGCCAGAATACCAACCCGGTGAATTTCAATGGTCATTCCTGTTACCGCAATACTGGGGTATCTGGGTGGGTATTGTATTTCTGATGATTCTGGCCATCTTACCTTGGGCGATTCAGCATCGTCTGGCAGATCTACTCGGCCAGATGGCATTTAAATATTTGAAATCTCGCCGTGAAACCACGCTTCGCAATCTGGAAGTCTGTTTCCCGGAATGGTCAGCTCAAGAAGTTCAGGACAATGCCCGTATGGTCTTTATTGACCAGATGCTCGGTGTATTTGAAACCTTGAATGCCTGGTACTGTCCAAAATGGTTTAAAGGCCGGGTACAAATTGAAGGGTTGGAACATATCCAGCAGGCTCAGGCAGAAGGTAAAGGGGCTTTATTGCTCGGTACCCACTCGACTTTGCTGGATGCTGGTGGTTATTTATGTGCACAGTATTTTGAGCCGGATGTGGTGTATCGACCACAAAATAATCCCTTGCTCGATATGCTGATTTACCGCTGCCGTGCCACCATTTATGCCAACCAGATTGACCATGATGATATGCGCGGTCTGGTGCGTAACCTGAAAAATGGCCATGCTATCTGGTACAGTCCGGATCAGGATTTTGGTTTAAAACAGGGTGTGATGGCACCCTTTTTTGGAGTACCTGCAGCCACAGTCACTGCACATCGTCGCTTATTAAAAATGACCAAAGCCGCTGCCATTCCACTCTATTTTTATCGAACTGGTGATATTAAAGATCCATGCTACTGTGTGTTGATCGAGCCTGCGGTAGAGAACCTGCCAAGTGCGGATGAAGTCGATGATGCAACCCGGGTAAATCTGATTATTGAACGCCAGTTGCGCATTGCACCGACGCAATATATGTGGTTCCACCGTCGCTTTAAGACCCGTCCTGAAGGCTACGATAAAATCTATTAAGAACTAGAATTAATATGAACGCTATTATTGGCAAGAAAAATCAATGATCGGTTCCCTGATAAATCCACATTGCTTGTGTATGCCCTGCACGCTCAAAGCCTAGAGCTTTATAAAATTCAGTGGCATGCTGATCAGCCACCAGAATTTTCTGATGAAATCCTGAATAACGTTGCAGCATTTCTTGCATGATCAGACGACCAATGCCCTGTCGCTGCACCTCTGGGTGAACCAATAAATGTGGGAAATACACCACCAGATAACCATCTGAAATCGCATTTCCCAAGCCGACCAGCCGACCGTTGATACGTGCCGTCACCAGACTATGAAAATGCTGCAAAGCCTTTAAAAGCAATTGAGGTTTTTCTGCAGCTGACCATTGATTGACAAGATAGAGCTGTAGCACTTCAGATTCATTGACTGAATCATGATCGGAAATCATAACTTTCATTCAGGTAATATCCATTTTTTAATTTAAATTTTATTTTAATAATCAATTAATTATAATAAAAAATGAGCTAAAAATAATTTAACCCGGGTTCTACATCCTGTAAAACCCGGGTTAATGAGGTTGTGCTTTCATATGTTATAATTGCTTCTTCGTTGTTGTGATTTCCCTTTCAGCATCATTTCCATGATGTTTTCATTCAGCTTCGTCTTCCTTATGAGAATATCCTTTCTCGACTCCCTGTGCTGATGAGCTTAGAATACGTGGATTCCTCTGTACTGCCCATTCGCAAGAAGCGGAAACTGCTGTAAGCAATATCGTACACTTTTCAGCTAAAACTATAAGAATTTCTCCTCATTCTTATAAGCCATCGCAATCTTATCAGTGACTTTCTTCTCTTCTTTCTCTGCCTTTTCAATTCCTTCCTGAATAGCTTCTTTGGCTTCCTGATCATCCTGATCCGTTTCTTCCAGCTCTTCCTGGTGATGCTCAAATACCCGCCCAGTTTGTAAAACCAGATAAACCGGAAAATGATCTGACCCGACGTGTTTTAAACGCTCCATATGCACCAGAGCGAAATCGGTGCTGTGAAACACATGGTCAAGCGACCAGCGTAATAAAGGATAATCGGCATGGAAGGTATTTACATAGCGTCGACCGACACGTGGATCCAGCAAACCGCTGATACGCTGGAATAAACGTGTCGTGCGTGACCAGGCCACATCATTCAAATCTCCCATCACAATGCAGCTTTCATCCAGATCCTTAATCTGATCCCCTACAATCAGCAGTTCTGCATCACGTAAGGTTGAATCTTTGGCTTCAGTTGGACTTGGCGGTTTCGGATGCAGACAATAAAGCTGTACCGGCTGTCCGGAACGTAACATGACCTTGGTATGAATCGAGGGAATTTCATCACTCAGAATAAATTTAACCTCGGTTTCACTCAGCTCAAGTTTGCTGTACAGATGCATGCCATACAGATTATCCAAAGGTACGGGCACCCGATAGGGATAATCTGGCTCAATGACAGCCAATGCATCCTGCCATGCCTGATCGGTTTCCAACGTTAAGACCAAGTCTGGCTGATGGGTCTGGATCTGTTCAATCAGTAAATGATATTTAGTATTGGTGGTCAGAACATTTGAAACAATCAGGGAAATCTGACGATCCGGATCCAGCTGATCCTGCTTGACCTGCTTGACCTGTTTTTTCCAAACAAAGGTATAAGGCAAGACCATTTTCAGCTGATACGCCAAAGCAGCGATCAGGCCGACAAAAAGCAGCTGATTGAAGGCCGTCCATGGGTGATCGACCAGGAGAAAAAGAACAAAGGCAATGAAGCCCAAAACCAGAATCTGTAAACGTGGAAAATCTGCACCACGAATCCACCATTCATCTCGGGGAATCAGCGACCAGAAACTTAACCAGATGACCACGATTGCCATGATCTGGATAAACCCTACCATAAGATACACTCTTTACTAAGTTATTATTTTTTCTAAAAGAAAAATTGCTTTATCAATTTTGTATGTATCATAAAGCAGATATTTCGCTCAAGAATATTGATGTTTTGATTGTGTAGCTCTTGCAGTCACGTCCCTTTTTGATACACTCGAATCCCTTTTGATTTTTTAACGCACCGAGGCAAAGTGACATGAAAGTAGGTCTGGTCGGTTGGCGCGGGATGGTGGGTTCCGTCCTTATGCAACGTATGGTTGAAGAGAATGATTTTGCTCATTTTGAGCCATTCTATTTTTCTACCAGTAATGCGGGTGGTGAAGCTCCGGCATTTGGTGGTAAGACTGCCCCAGCACTTATGGATGCAACAGACATTAACAGTCTGAAGCAAATGGATGTCATTATTACCTGTCAAGGTGGCGATTACACCACTGAAGTTTTCCCAAAAATCAAAGCTGAAGGCTGGAATGGCTACTGGATTGATGCAGCATCTACCCTGCGTATGGATGATGAAGCAATCATCGTACTTGATCCGGTGAACATGCATGTGATCAAAGACGGTCTGGTCAAAGGCACCAAAACTTTCGTGGGCGGTAACTGTACTGTTTCCCTGATGTTGATGGGCTTAGGTGGTCTATTCCAGAACAATCTGGTGGAATGGGCAACTTCAATGACTTATCAGGCAGCTTCTGGTGCTGGCGCGCAAAACATGCGTGAGCTGATTACTGGTATGGGTTATTTATATAACAATACCAAAGACTTGCTGGATGATCCACGTTCTCCAATTCTGGACATTGATTCTAAAATTGCTGAATTGCAACGTGGTGAAGGCTTCCCGTCTGCAAACTTCGGTGTACCTTTAGCAGGTTCTCTGATTCCATACATCGACAAGCAGCTGGAAAGCGGCCAGTCTAAAGAAGAATGGAAAGGTCAGGCTGAAACCAACAAGATTCTAGGTAACCAGCAGATCGTACCGATTGATGGCCATTGTGTACGTATCGGCGCAATGCGTTGTCACTCTCAGGCATTAACCCTGAAACTTCGCAAAGACGTTCCACTGGATGAGATCGAAGATATCATTGCAAATGCAAATGACTGGTCTAAAGTTGTGCCAAACACTCGTGAAGCCTCAATGACTGATCTGACTCCTGTTGCAGTGACTGGCACATTAACTGTACCTGTTGGTCGTCTGCGTAAACTGAACATGGGTAAAGAATACCTAGGTGCATTCACAGTAGGTGACCAGTTACTTTGGGGTGCTGCAGAACCTTTACGTCGTATGCTGCGCATCTTGATTGACTATAAAAACTCTTAAGTTTCCGTCAGGAAATAAAGCATGAAGCCGATCTTTATTGATCGGCTTTTTTGTGTAACTATTGCGTAAGTATTTTACAAAAAACAAACATCCCGTTAATCTATAATTTTCGCTATGCGATAATGACTGAGCTCACAGATGACTGTATATAACAAATTAAAGCTTGCCATTTTAGCCATTGTTGCTTCACAAAATATCTATGCGATTAATGTAGATTCGGTACAAATCCAGTCTGCACCTGGGGAATTGCTTTATGCGGAAATGAATTTCCGTCAATCAGATATTAACTTGCCCATTGAGGTAAGTTTAGCCTCGCCAGAAGACCTGATTTCTATGGGCGCATCGCATCAGCCACCGGGTCATTTGAATTTTTTCACCCGTCGCAACAGTAATGGAACTGGGGTTATTACCATTACCTCCTCGCGCCCGGTTACTGATCGTGAATTAAATATCATTGTTAAAATCAAGGAAGGCAATGCAGCACGCCTACAGCATATCCGTACTGCATTAAGACCTAAAACTGATTTGTTACAGGCCAGCCTGAAACAGACTGAACAGCCCCTCGCGCCTGTCGTAGTCGTGAGTGAAAAAGATATTGCCCTGAACTTACCGGTGAGTACGCGTTATACCAATGCACAATCCAAACCAACCACCCCGTTTGTGGCAGAAAAACCGTTAGCCTTACAAAACACAGCACCTCCTGCATTATCAGCCAGCTCTATCCCTAAAACAGCGTTAGCTGCTGTGACCCATGAGCCGACATCGAGTATTGCAGCTCAAGTCACAAGCCCAACAAAACTTAATACTGAAACTGCGGTAGCAGCGACAAGTCATAGTTCACAGCAAGCTGGCAATGTAAACACTGCGCCAGTGAATACTTCATCCAAAGCAGCTCACGCGACTGCGGCTCAAGCAGATGCAACGTCAAACTTACAGGCTGCAGCTACAAAAATTCAGGCTGAAACAAAACCAGCTGAAATTACAATAGATCCAACAAATAAAAATGCAGCCTCAGCGCAAGTTTCTGCACCGACAAGCACTGAAAACCAGATGGTGTCCAGTGATCCACTTGTCAAAAAATATGCAGAACAACAGGCTCGCAAGCAGGCGGCATCCAGCACTGCACAGGACAAACCAAATTTAGCGACTAAAACTCAGGCACAGCCGGCAGCCATCAAACAAAGCACCTCAACCCAGATCAAGCCGACGTATGTGGTACAGTCAAATGAGTCGCTTTGGGGCATTGCTTCCAGGATTGCCAATGAACAGCAGCGTCCAGTAAGTGAGGTCATGCAGCAGATCAAGCGTGAGAATGAACATGCTTTTATTGGGGGTGATGCTAACCGCTTGCGTAAAGGCGCAGCACTTAATTTAGCGACCGTTCATACTGCGAAAACTCCGATACAGGCCTCAGCAATTAAGTCTGCTCAAGCACCCTCTAAACCTGCTGCAAAAACCAAATATCGCCTGAATGAGGCTGAAATGAGCCTGGTTGCCGAGAATCAGCGTGATTCCGGCCAGGTTTCTGCCAACTCAAACACAAAAGAAAATCGAACTTCGAAAGAGTTGTCATTAAAAGTTATGACAGCCCGTGAAAAAACCGTTAAATTACAGAGAAACGTAACTGAACTAGAATTGGCACTCAATCAGAAGGATCACAGAATTCAATTATTAAATGCTCGTCTTGCCCAGCTGCAACAACAGCTTAAAGCACAACAGGCAGATAAAAAGCCAATTAATTAAAAAGTTACACATGACGATTTATTGGGATAGGCGAACTTAAGGACTCTATCCCCAAGGGGTAAAACATGCTGATTTATGTGATTCCATTAGTGATATTGATCATCGTATTAATTGTCATAAAAAAACGACAAGATGCTCAAGAATCAGATAAAGCAAAAACTAAAACTGTAAAAGTGAAAAAACCTGGCGCTGCGTCAAAATCCACTTCACAAAGAACCAAAGTGGTCGAGCCAGCCGGAGTCGTTAAAAAATCAGCAACGCCTCTATCAGCAGAGACACGCAAGAAAATTGAAGGTCTGATTCAGGAACGTAATTTCTTTGCAGCTGAAGCGCAAATCAATCAGGCACTGAATCGCGATAATTCTCAACATGAGTTGTATTTACTGCTACTCGACATTCATATCCTGCAAAAAGATGAATTTGCGATTTCACAGCTGATTAACCATGTCCGTTCTCTAGGACTGGAAGATATTCTGACTCAGGCTGAGGTCAAAAAGCGTGAGTTCGAAAACTCTTCGGTAGCTGTTCAGGATACTATTGATTTCCCAAGTGCTCAGCCACAAACCCCTCCTGTACAGGAAAGCAAACCTTCTACAGATGCCTTTGCAGACCTGGTTGCCGCTCCCGCTTCAAACGAACAGGCATTTGATGCCTTACAACAGGAACTGCAACCGAGCAAACCAGCTGCTGTAGCGGAACCAGTACCTGATATCCAACCCTTAGAGTTCAACTTTGAACCGAAGATTCCAGCGGCTGAGCCAGTAAAAACGGAAGAAGTTCCGCCTGTATCAGATAATTCAGTTGAATTTGATCTTCAGATGAATACTGCTGAAACCCAGACTGCTCCAACAGCAGCAACTGAGTCAGCACCGGTTCTGGATTTTAAGCTTGAGCTTGAACCATCTATATCCTTAAAAACAGAATCAGCGCCTGCAACAACAGAAGAAATCCAGCCTTTAGATTTCTCTTTCTCTTTAGACACTCCAATACCTGCAGCAGAAAAAACAGCCGAACCTGCGACTGAGTTTGACCTGTCTAGCCTCGATATTGCAACGCCTGCAACTGAAACGCCTGCTGCGACTGAAACATCTGGACTAGATTTTAAACTTGATAATGTCGAAGCTGTAAAAGAGGCTCCTGTTTCTACAGGGGTGAATTTTGAGATTCCGACAGCGCCTGTGACTTCAACAACCGATCAACATGATCCATTGGTGCAGTCCTTCCCGGAACTGATGGAAGTTAATGAAGCGGACCTTAACCTGGAGCTGGCACAGCAATATATCCAGTTAGGCGCTTATGCAGCTGCCCGTGAAGTCATAGCTGAACGTGAAGCTGAATATACAGCAGCACAACGTCAGCAAGCCGATCAGTTGCTGAATCAAATCGCATCTTAATCAATTTCCCTTTACACTAAAGCAGTCACATTTGGCTGCTTTTTTTATGATGAAAGATATTGCACTGATTTATATGGGCGGCACCTTTGGCTGTGTCGGTGATCCGCTCGCCCCTATGTCTGCCGATTTATTTATTCCAAAACTGGAACAGCTACTTACAGATCAACCGTTCATTCAGTATTACTGCGCTCCTGTGATTAAGGACAGTAGTGCCTGTACTGCTACAGACTGGTTAGAACTGGTGCAATTTATCCAAAATCTGCAATCTGAACAGCAGATACAACATTTTGTGATTATTCACGGGACAGATACCCTGAGCTATGCCAGCGCAGTATTGGCACATTTTATGGGGAATTCGGCTCATATTGTGCTGACTGGCAGCCAGTATCCCCTCCTGAATGCTGAAGGCGATGCGCAACGCGAATTTAGCGATGCCATGGACAATCTGAGCTTTGCGCTCGCTTCAGTAACTCAGTGTAATGCAGGTGTTTATCTGGCTTTTCATCAGCAACTGATTCATGCTCAAACTGCCTTAAAGCAACATACCACTGAGCTGAATGCCTTTACTGGTCTGGATGCGCATATCGCTATTCAGGCCAACCAGCAAAGTCATCAGGTTACAGCAGACGATATTGCCAAAGCTCTGGATTTTAACTGTATGAGCTTGATGATGCAGCCGATCGATTTAGTTCAACAGTTCAATAATCTGAAAAATATTTTGGCCTATCCTCCGCATTTTCTATTCCTGCAAGGCTTTGGAACCGGCAATCTGGCCGTCAATCCAAAGATCGTAGATTTTATCAATCAGCTCTATGCCAAAGGCTGTATCTCGGTCTTAACTACTCAAGTGCCTTTCGGTGCCACCGATCAGCGTTATGCCATTGCTGAATGGGTGCATGATTGCAAAATTCTACTCAATGAAAGTTATGGCCATGCTGATCTTTATGCAAAAGCCCTAAAAATGTATTTACAATATGACACGGTAGAACAATGGCATGCCCATTGGTACGATTAGTCAGGTTTTGAGGTCATTATGCAGCGTTTTGCGGTGGGAATTGAGTTTTGTGGAACGAATTATCGAGGTTGGCAGACTCAACAACCGGGCGTAATCAGTGTTCAGGAAACCATCGAGAAGGTTCTCAGTAAAATTGCCGATGAACCGATTATTCTGCATGGTGCAGGCCGAACCGATGCCGGCGTGCATGCGACCAATATGGTCGCACATTTTGATACCCATGCCTTGCGTTCTGAACGAGGCTGGTTAATGGGCTCAAATAGCCAGTTACCTAAGGATATCTCAATCCAATGGATCAAGGAGATGGATGATGGCTTCCATGCACGCTTTAAAGCACAGGCACGCCGTTATCGTTATATTGTCTATAACTATCCGGTACGCCCTGCCTTGCTGCATAAACAGGTCACTCATATTTACTATCCACTTGATGTCAAAAAGATGATTGAAGCGGCTGCAAAGTTTGAAGGCACACATAACTTTGAGAGTTTTCGTGCAGCAGCCTGCCAGTCCAATCAGCCGGTACGTCACGTCCGTCACTGCCGCCTGATCCAGCATGGGCCT
Source organism: Acinetobacter sp. YH12108 (assembly GCF_013419055.1). Lineage (NCBI taxonomy): Bacteria > Pseudomonadati > Pseudomonadota > Gammaproteobacteria > Moraxellales > Moraxellaceae > Acinetobacter > Acinetobacter sp. YH12108. The sequence continues at coordinate 107,927 of NZ_VPAW01000007.1, forward strand.
TATCTGATTCTAGATATTCAGGCGGATGGCTTCCTGCATCATATGGTACGCAATATCATGGGCTGTTTGCTGGAAATCGGCCAAGGCATGTATGGGGTTGACCATATTGACCATATTTTTGCAGCAGAAGATCGTAAAGCAGCCGGTGTTACCGCACCACCGGACGGTCTGTATTTTATCCAGGCTGAATATCCAGAGTATTTTGACCTACCCAAAGTACCTTTGGGTCCATACTGGTTAAATATGCCGGAATAAGCTAATTATTTTTAATTTTTAAATCCCTCCTAACCTCCCTTTGAAAAAGGGAGGAACTCCTCTCCTTTATTAAAGGAGGGGTTGGGGGAGGATTTTAGATTTTAAAGATTAACGCTGCTTGCGCTTCCGATATTCCACCGGCGTTTCATTGGTCCAGCGTTTAAAAGCACGGTAGAAGGTACTTGGCTCCGAGAATCCAGTCAGATAAACGATACGTTCTACACTTTCATTGGTACTCGCCAATAAACGTTTAGCCAGACGACAGCGATAATCGGACAGAATCTGCTGGAAACTGGTATTAGCCTCACTGAGCTGGGTACGTAAACGGCGTGGGGTAATATTCAGTTGAGCGGCTACAGTTTCCAAAGTCGTTTCACCACTTTCTAAAGTAGAACCGATTGCACGACGTACTTCCCCGACTAAATCGTAACGAGCCAGTTCCTGTAATTTTTCAATTGCCAGCTGTTCATGTAGCTGCAACAGTTCCGGTTCTGCCTGCCAAAGCGGGAAATCAAGAATGCTTGGATCAAAATACAAACGGGTTTCTTTCTGTCCCAGACTTACCGGACATTCATAAACCCGGAAATATTCTTCATCTGCCGCGCCTTTGGAAAAATTGAAATCGATATAGATCGGTTCAAAGCGGCCTTCAGTAATAAATTTAAAGAAACGCAGCACACCCGACATCGCACATTCGGTAAAGTGACGATTGACCAGACTTTCAGCAAAAGGCTGTTCACCATTGGTCAGATAGCAGCGATCGTCTTCGACCACCAGCTTGGCATGAAAGGCATCACTGATCAGACGCTGATAAGCCAGTGCACGTTTCAAGCCTTCACCAAAATTCTCTGATGAAATAAACAGATGCTCGATCACCTGTCCGCGATAGAGCGGCAAATGTTCACCCAGATGCAATCCGATATCCGGGTCCTTACTGACCTCTTCTGCGGCAACCCAGAAGGCATACTGAGCACTGAGCGGAGTACGATCATTGGTCTCCACCTGATTTAAAGCGACTCCTGCTTTTGTCAGAAGTTCTTCTGTTGGCAAACCTGCACGACGAATCGCTTGATAGCCTAAACGCAATACGACTGATGCATCCGTTAGCTGACTCACTCAAAAACCTTCCTTGTATGTACTTCATTTATACTTAAAAAGATTGAAATTAGATTAACTGTGATTGACCAAACTGACAACAGATACCACACGCTTTTTAGTTAAAAAGTTTAAACTCATACTTCGCTTATTTTACTGACAGATGATCAGTCTAACGCCCGTTACACCTTGTGTTTTGCGAAAAAATTGACTATAATTTGCGCCTTTCCAATTTATTCATTCAGGTAGGCTATGGCCAATAAAGAGGAACTCATCGAGTTCGAAGGCGTTGTCACCGAGACGCTTCCTAATACTATGTTCCGTGTACGTTTAGAAAACGGTCACGAAGTAATTGCCCATATTTCTGGTAAAATGCGTAAACACTATATTCGTATTTTGACTGGCGATAGCGTGAAGGTCGAAATGACTCCTTATGATTTGACTAAGGGTCGTATCACATACCGTGCGCGCTAAGTTTTAGCGGAAGCAAAAGCCACTCATCCAGTGGCTTTTTTATTGTCTTTTCTTTTATATCAATTCCCCTGCACATTCCCTATACTGCATTCGAAGATAATAATTTCTATTTTTCCTCTAATAAAAACAGTGAATCATTCATGCAAAAAATCTTGCTTTCTCTGATCCTAGGAATCAGCCTGACTGCCTGCGCCACTACCAATTCGACAAAATTACGACAAATAGATCAGCAGTTATAGCAATATATCGGCCAATCTGCAGAGTCGATTCGCAAGGATCTGGATTTAACTGCACTCGGTTTTAAGACCTCAAAAGCACCTGTACAAACGGAAAAACGTCTGAGTTATACCGTACTTCGCACCATTGAACTTCCGCTGGGAACACCGGCCATTCAGCAAAGTGTCAGTATAGGTGCCCCTGTACGACTCGCAACTGCACCCGGCCCGGGTTATCAGGTTGAAATGTCCTGTCAGATTCATTTTCAGCTAGAACAAGGGATTGCCCAATCCGTGCAATATAGCGGACGTGCCTGTTAAGATTCATTTTTGCTTTTTATTCATTTTGAGGTGGATATAAGAGCGTTCTAAGTTGTCTTGAATTTGACAGCTACAGCTAACATCTAACTGCCTGATTGATCCTGTCTTGCCTAATAATAAATTACAACAGTTCCTCTCACACTTTGCTACTACACTGTTTTTAAGCGTTCCTTGAGTAGGAGTGATGTGATGTTGTTAAGCAAAGGTACTTCTCTGGTATTGGGCTTGAGCATCCTGTTGCTCGGTCTGTCAGGGTGTGCACAGACACCTACGATCAGCCAGACTGACCGTGAAACTTATTTACAGCAATTTATTGGGCAGAGTAGCCAGTATATTGATCGCAATTTAGATCTGAAACGTTTGGGTTATCAGCAAATCAGTGAACCTGAGCTCAGCTCCCAACAGCTCAGCTATGTCGTGGAACGTCCTGTGACCGTTCCCTTACCGATTGCCCAGTTTCCGGCAGCAGGTACTGGCACAGTTCCGGTTCCAGTCACTGTGAGTCCTGCATCAGGTTATGATGTGAATTTGCAATGCAAGATTACCTTTTTGCTCAAAGACAATATTGCAACTTCTGTCAGCCTTTCGGGTCGAACCTGTTAATCAAAATCAGTCGTAAAAAACGCAGCTCAAGGCTGCGTTTTTTACGTGGAACTAATGAGTAACTCAGTTCAATGCAGTTACCACTGCCTGACCCATTTCCACTGTACCCACTTTAGTCATGCCTTCAGACATGATGTCAGCAGTACGCAGACCTTGGTCTAGAACATTCCCTACTGCATCTTCAATGGCTTTTGCGGCTGCTTCTTCACGGAAGGTATAACGCAGCATCATGGCTACAGACAGAATGGTTGCCAATGGGTTTGCCAGGTTTTGACCTGCGATGTCTGGTGCAGAACCATGGCAAGGTTCGTACATGCCTTTACCATTTTCATCTAATGATGCTGATGGCAACATACCGATTGAACCAGTCAGCATTGCAGCTTCATCAGATAGAATGTCACCGAACAGGTTTGAAGTCACAATCACATCAAACTGCTTAGGCGCACGTACTAACTGCATCGCAGCATTGTCTACATACATATGAGACAGGTTAATGTCTGGATATTGCTCTTCTTTCAGTGCAGTCACGGTTTGTTTCCAAAGCTCAGTCACTTCAAGCACGTTGGCTTTATCGACTGAACATACTTTACCGCCACGCAGGCCAGCAAGTTCGAACGCAACTTTGGCAATACGTTTGATTTCAGACTCTGCATAAACGTCAGTATTGAAACCTTGTTTTTCGCCATTTTCCAGTTCACGAATCCCGCGTGGTTGACCGAAGTAAATACCACCAGTCAATTCACGTACGATCAGGATATCCAGACCAGAGACGATTTCCGGTTTCAAGCTAGAGGCATCAGCCAATTGCGGATAAAGAATCGCTGGACGCAAGTTTGCAAACAGATTCAATTCACTACGTAGTTTTAACAGGCCACGTTCTGGACGGATTGAACGCTCAATCGTATCCCATTTTGGACCACCTACAGCACCGAGCAGAATTGCGTCTGCTTTTTTCGCCTGTTCAGACGTTACCTCTGGATAAGGTGAACCGTGTGCATCAATCGCAGCACCGCCCAACAGACCTTGTTCCCATGTTAAACCCAGATTGAATTTTTCATTAACTCGTGTAAGCACCTGTTCTGCGGCTTTTACAATCTCAGGGCCAATACCGTCACCAGCTAAAATCAAAATTTGTTTAGACATGAGCTTTTCCATTTATAAGGTCAGGCATCCACCTGACTAGGTTAAATTTTTTTTTCTACAAACTCTGCAATGCCATTGATGACATTATAAGGTTTGCAAAAACGACGAATCACTTTCTGCTCTTGCAACAGGTCCACACACAATGGATCAGGTGCAGAGGCATTTAATAAACTGGTGCTACGTGCATTTCGGTCACGGAACATTTTCAGGGTATAGCGTTTATTCGCCTTAAACTGCTGGAACAGATGCAAGGTCTCAGCCTTATCCTTGCTAATCGGATAGAAACGCACCACCAGTTCATGCTGCCCTTCCGGTACAGATAAATAAATCGGATTATCCTGTTTCAGGTTTTTGGCCTGCAAACGAACCAGACGCTGATCCAGCGCTTCTGGGCTGATTCGCTTGGTGGCCTCATCCACAATCATGGTCCGATCTAAACGTTCAAACTGACAATCCGGTGTGCCTACACAATAAATCAAGGCATTGGATTCGCTTTCTGCATCTTCTTTGGCATGTTTAAGTTTGAAGGTATCAATGCTCTGACACGCGGTCATCAGCACTGATACTGCACTTAGAGCAAGCCACTGTTTCCAATACGTTGCCATGATGTCTGTATTAACCTATCAAAAAAAATTAATAATCTTCTGATATTAGCAAGGCCTTCGCAGTCATGCCATGACAATTTTTGCTGTTTTATGAATGAATTTCAGCAAATACCCATGGGCGTGATTGTTTGGTTTTTTCTTCGTAGGCACGAATATCATCTGCTGCCTGCAAAGTTAAGCCAATATCATCCAAACCATTTAACAAACAATGTTTACGGAATGGGTCCACTTCAAACTTGAAGCTTTCGCTATTTGGTGTACGAACTTCCTGCGCTTCCAGATCAATTGTTAACTGATAACCTTCAGCTGCTGCACATTCCTTAAATAACTGATCAACCGTTTCTTCCGGTAAGATCACCGGCAACATGCCATTTTTAAAACAGTTATTAAAGAAAATATCAGCAAAGCTTGGCGCAATCACAGTACGGAAACCGTATTCATTCAATGCCCACGGCGCATGCTCACGGCTTGAACCGCAACCAAAGTTAGCACGAGAAATTAAAATCGATGCACCTTGATAACGTGGCTGGTTTAACACGAAGTCCGGGTTAATCGGACGAACCGAGTTATCCTGACCCGGATAACCTTCATCCAAATAACGCAATTCATCAAACAGGTTTTCACCGAAACCGGTACGTTTGATCGATTTCAAAAACTGTTTTGGAATAATTAAATCTGTATCGACATTGGCACGGTCTAAGGGTGCAACAATACCTTGTTCAACGGTATAAGCTTTCATATTTCTGCTCCTGCGTACCAATTAAAATGAACGGACATCAACAAAGTGACCGGCAATCGCTGCCGCCGCCGCCATGGCTGGACTCACCAAGTGGGTACGACCGCCATTACCCTGACGACCTTCAAAGTTACGGTTTGAAGTTGAGGCACAATGTTCGCCTGGCTGCAACTTGTCAGCATTCATTGCCAAGCACATAGAACAGCCTGGTTCACGCCATTCAAAACCAGCTTCGATAAAGACTTTGTCCAAACCTTCAGATTCTGCCTGCTGTTTCACTAAACCCGAACCCGGAACGACCATGGCCTGCTTAATGCTAGAAGCCACTTTACGGCCTTTGATTACTTCAGCCGCAGCACGAATATCTTCGATACGTGAGTTGGTGCAAGAACCGATGAATACACGGTCTAACTGAATATCTGCTAAAGGCTGACCTGCAGTTAAGCCCATATATTGATAAGCACGGTTCCAGTCATTGCGCTGTACATCATCTTTGGCCTGTTCCAAAGTTGGAACCGCTTGAGACACCGGAATCACCATCTCAGGAGAAGTCCCCCAAGACACTTGCGGTTCAATCTTTTCACCTTGTAACACTACAACTGTATCGAAGTGAGCACCTTCGTCGGAGTGCAAGGTATTCCAGTACGCAACCGCCTGATCCCATTGCTCGCCTTTCGGTGCATATGGACGGTCTTTAACATACTCAATGGTTTTTTCATCGACTGCGACCATACCGACACGTGCACCCGCTTCGATTGCCATGTTACACACGGTCATACGGCCTTCAATCGACATGTCACGGAACACCTGACCACCAAATTCAATCGCGTGACCTGTACCGCCTGCAGTTCCGATTTTACCGATAATGGCTAAAACCACATCTTTCGGTGTTACGCCTTGACCCAATTTACCGTCAACGCGTACCAACATATTTTTCATTTTCTTCTGAACCAGGCATTGGGTTGCCAATACATGTTCAACTTCTGATGTTCCAATCCCGTGTGCCAAGCAGCCAAATGCACCATGTGTTGCAGTATGTGAGTCACCACATACAACGGTCATACCTGGCAAGGTTAAGCCTTGCTCAGGACCAACAACGTGCGCGATGCCTTGACGAATATCGTTAATATCAAATTCAACAATATCGAACGTCTTACAGTTATCATCCAGGGTTTGTACCTGGATACGTGAAGTATCATCTTCAATCCCAGCCACGCCCTGCTCACGCTCTTTTTTAGAGGTCGGTACGTTATGGTCAGGTGTCGCAATATTGGCACTTAAACGCCATGGCTTACGGCCAGCAAGTTGCAAGCCTTCAAAGGCTTGTGGCGAAGTCACTTCATGCAATAAATGACGGTCGATATAAAGTAGAGCTGAACCATCATCTCGTTGTTTTACTAAATGGTCATCCCATAACTTATCGTATAATGTTTTTGCTGTTTGGGTCTCGCCTGCCATGTCGATGTGCTCCACTGGACTGGGTAAATTCTTTCGCTAATTTTGATTATATCGCTGCATTCACATAAATCTAATTTATCATTTTTATTAGTTAAAAAACTTTTTGGAATATTTTAAAACTTAAATTAAATCATGGTTTAGCTCTCTTTTTATAAATTTAATTTTCCGATCGTTTTATTAAAAATATTCGTTTTTACAAATTAAATGAGAATTATTATTATTTCCTCATCGGCACAGATCATTTGTTTTGAGGAAGATCCACATGGCACATATTCAACGTTTTGTAGATAACAATCAGCGTATGTTCAAAAAGACATTTAGCTATTACATCATGCACATCACTGTCGCGATGTTAGTGGGCTATTTTGTCACAGGCAGTTTAACCATGGCGATTGCCTTGAGTTTATTAGAACCGACTGTACAGGCAGTTGCTTTCTTCTTCCACGAGAAAATCTGGGAAGCAAAAAGCCAGCAACAGGATGAGGAAATCACCGCATAATTTTTTGTCGATCTTCCTCTTTGAGCCACCACCCCTCGGTGGCTTTTTTTATGACATAAAATAAAACATTTAAAAATGTGTATTAATTCAACATTAAACCAATAGTTCTATATTTTTACTTTGATTTATTCTTAAATTATTACAATAATAAACTTAAGCATAAAAAAACTTTATAGGTGATCAAGATGAATCTCGCAGCTTTTGAAGCCTTTGTAAAAGTCATGGAAACAGGTTCGATTTCTTTGGCTGCAGATCAGCTTTTTATTACCCAACCAGCTGTGACCAAACGTATTCACAGTCTGGAAGAATATTTCGGGGTGAAATTATTTGAATCTGCGGGCCGTGGTGTACAGGCCACTCATGCAGCACATTCCCTGCTGCCTAAAGTAAAAAACTGGCTGAACGAGCTGGGTGATATTCACTATACCCTGAGTCATGAACAAGGTCAGGTACAAGGCAAACTGAAAATTGGCACCAGCCATCATATTGGTCTGCATCATTTACCGAGCCATCTGCGTGAATATGTACAGCAATATCCGAATGTGACCCTGGATGTACATTTTGTAGATTCTGAACAGGCACATGAACAGGTCATTGCCGGTGATCTGGAACTGGCTTTTCTGACGCTACCGCCGCATGGGGATGAGCGCCTGAAATATGTCACTATCTGGAATGATCCTCTGGTTTTTGTGGTAGCACCGTTCCATCCGTTGGCTCAGCAAAAAAACCTGTCTCTTGAAGATCTGGTGAATTACCCAAGCCTGCTGCCTTCTGCGCAGACCTATACCACGCAGATTACGATGGCTGAGTTTGAAAAACAGGGTATCAAGCCGAAAACGACCATGAGTAATAATCCGCTTGAATCGATCCGGATGCTGGTTTCGATTGGTTTAGGCTGGTCAGTCTTGCCCAAAACCCTGGTCAATCATGACCTGCAAGAACTGGATCTGAATCTGGAAATGAACCGTCAGCTCGGTATGGTCTGGCATCCGGGACGTACACAATCGAAGGCGGCTGAAGCACTGGTTCAACTGATGCAAGGTCCATCAATTTAAAATTAATTTTCACATTTCTCTGCTGCATCAATATCGATGCAGCATTTTGTTACCTAAATACATCGCATCAGTTGCTTCCTTTCAAGTACTTTTAAAAGTATCAAATTCATTTTCCTGAAGATGAAAAATTAAAACGTATTCAAGGAAGCACAGAATGCAGATCAAATCTTCTGATTCCAAAACTTTATTATCTTCTTCTCATGACCTGCTCGAAGAAATGGGTTTATGGAAACCGCTTAAACCAACGCTACACCCGACTCCCAACCTTGATTTTGAAGATGAACCGACAGCGCGTGCCGTATTACGTGATTATTTTCTAAATACCTTTGACACCTATGAGCAACTGTTTGACTGTCTGAAAAATGAAGAAGCCTTTTATGACAAACCGATTGCCTTACGTCATCCACTGATCTTTTATTTTGGTCATACTGCCACTTTTTTTATCAATAAGCTGTTGCTGGCTCAACTGATCCCGGAACGTTTAAATCCGCATCTGGAAAGTATCTTCGCGATTGGTGTAGATGAAATGAGCTGGGATGATCTGGATGAAAAGAACTATCACTGGCCTAGCATTCAGGCGGTACGTGATTACCGGCATCAGGTGCGTGCCCTGGTCTTGAAAGTGATAGAACATGCGCCGCTACAACTTCCACTGAACTGGCACAATCCCTGGTGGACCATCATCATGGGCATTGAGCATGAACGGATTCATCTGGAAACCTCTTCAGTTTTAATTCGCCAGCATCAGTTACGTTATGTACAGAATCATCCGCAGTGGCGTGCCAATGTCATTACCGGTATTGCGCCTGAAAATAGTCTGGTAAAGGTACCGGCAGGTCAGGTCAATTTACATAAAAATTTCGAACATGCTTTTTATGGCTGGGACAATGAATACGGCCACCATCATGCCGAAATTGCAGAATTCGAAGCCTCTAAATATCTGGTGTCCAATCAGGAGTTTTTAGCCTTTGTTGAAGCAGAAGGTTATCAGACAGCTGACTACTGGACTGAAGAGGGCCAGCAATGGTTAGCATTTTCTCAAGCCACACATCCTACCTTCTGGGTCAAAACGGAACTGGGTTGGTCATTAAGATTGATGCTGGAAGAAGTTCCGATGCCTTGGGACTGGCCAGTCGAAGTGAATTATCATGAAGCCAAAGCTTTCTGTAACTGGAAATCAACACAGACCGGAGAATCCATTCGTCTGCCCACTGAGGATGAATGGTATCGATTGTATGCAGTTTCAGGACTGGATCCAAAATTACCAAGTCCTGAGCAAGCCAATATTGAATTAAAATATGGCCCTAACTCTTTTCCGGTGGATCATTTTCAGCATGGCGATTTTTATGATGTTCAGGGCAATGTCTGGCAATGGACCGAGACCCCGATTTATCCTTTCGAAGGCTTTCAAGTCCATCCTTTCTATGATGATTTTAGTACCCCAACCTTCGATGGCCAACATCATCTGATTAAAGGCGGTTCCTGGATTTCAGCCGGTAATGAAGCCCTGCACAGTTCACGCTATGCGTTCCGGCGACATTTTTTCCAGCATGCCGGTTTTCGCTATGTTGCCGCGGAAGAGACATCACCGCAGTTTCACTCTCAATATGAAAGCGATCAGCTGATTTCCCAATATCTAGAATTCCAGTATGGGGCGGAATATTTTGCTGTTCCAAACTTTGCCCAAAGCCTCATTCAACTGGCCCGTCCCTATTTTCAAAACATTCCGTGTCATAAAGCGCTGGATATCGGTTGTGCCACCGGACGCGCCAGCTTTGAACTGGCCCAAGATTTTGATCAGGTCACAGGTTTAGACTTTTCAGCCCGTTTTATTCAGCAAGGTGTGGTGCTGGCGCAAGGAGAGACCCTGCGCTATAGCATTCCTGTTGAGGGTGAACTGGTGGAATATAAATCCTGCTCACTGGCAGAACTTGAACTTAAACAGGTTGCCAATAAGGTCGAGTTTTATCAGGCCGATGCCTGCAACCTGAAACCGCAGTTTAAAGATTATGATTTTATTCTGGCAGCCAACCTGATTGATCGCCTGCATCATCCTAAAGCTTTTCTAAGTGAGATTCATAATCGGCTGAATATGGGCGGAATCCTGATGCTAGCCTCGCCTTATACCTGGCTGGAAGAACATACAGCACGCAGTGAATGGATCGGCGGATTTAAGCAGGCGGGAGAAAACCTGAGTACCTTAGAGGGTATCAAAGCTTTACTCAGTCCACATTTTGAAATGCTGGACGAACCTGTGGATGTGCCTTTTGTGATCCGAGAAACAGCGCGTAAATATCAACATACCCTGTCCCAAATAACTTTATGGAAAAGGGTACGATAATTCCAAAATGAAAAAGCCAATCAGTTGATTGGCTTTTTGTTCACTACTCAATTCCGCTAGTGGCATCCTCATGCAGAGATTCATTGAGCTGATCCACCACAATGGCCCATTCTCCATCTGAAGCAATTTTTTCAGCCAGGAACTGGCGCTGTGCATCTGACCAATACGGCGCCTCCATCAGGTTTACATCTTTGGGTAATTGATGCTCATGAATAAATTGGGCAATCCCTTCTGCACTCGAATCCAGACCTAACTGTGCAAATAGATGAGTCATACGCGGTCTAACTTGGGTCATTTTCATTACCTCAGCGCTTGCTATCGTTATTGTCGACTTGCTTTATTTATTCTGAGCATAGCATGTTTATTCAGCAACGGGCATGTCAAAAAGTACCCTATTCTGCTTATAAAAAAGCACAACCGAAGTTGTGCCTGATTAAATCAAAAGAATTGCTTAAATCGACCAGTCCTGAATTTCCCAGCCCTGTTCTTTGGCCAATGCTTCCAGACGATCATCCGGATTTACGGCAATGGCATGATCGGCATATTCCAGCAGAAAACGATCATTGATTGAATCTGAATAGGCCCAAGACTCAGTCACGCCACGACCAGCCAACCATTGATTCAGACGGGTCAATTTGCCTTGCTGATAGCAGGCGATATTGGTCACCTTACCGGTATATTTACCATCAATGACTTCAGCATTGGTGGCAATAATTTCAGTAATCCCAAACTCACGGAAAATCGGTGCAGTAATAAAGTCCGAAGTTGCAGTAATGCCTACAATTTCATGCCCTGCATCTTTATGGCGCTGAATCGCTTTAAAACCTTCCAGACGCATCTGGGAGCGAATGACTTTTTGCATGAACAGTTGATGTAATTCGGTCAGATAATCATGGTCATGTTGGGTCAAAAACTGGAACACAAATTCATTATAGGCATAGGGATCCAGTTGACCCTTTTTATAGTCCTCATAGAACTTGTCATTCATGGCGCGGTGATGAACGGGATCCACCAGGCCTTCATTGACCAGGAATTCCCCCCAGGAATGATCCGAATCGGTGTTTAACAGGGTGTGATCGAGATCAAATAGCGCCAATTTCATGAAAATACTCGTAAAAACTGAAATTTAAGAAAAAAATTGTAAATCTATCTCCGCTAGTCGATAGAAATTCGTTAAGATCATAGCAATTTTAACATTTTTAAACTTTGCTTTTTTTCGAGTTGGATAAAGAAATAATATTCCCCGAAAGCAAAGGCATAAATTAAACAATTTTAGGTAGCCAAATGATCGACTCAGAAGGTTTCCGACCGAATGTCGGGATCATTTTGGCAAACGATGCTGGACAGGTTTTATGGGCAAAACGCATTGGTCATAATGCATGGCAATTTCCACAAGGAGGTATCCAATATGGAGAAACCCCTGAGCAGGCACTTTATCGTGAGCTGAGAGAAGAAGTTGGCTTACTGCCTGAACACGTCCAGATTATCGCGCAGACCAAAGGATGGTTGCGTTATCGTTTGCCGTATCGATACATTCGCACGGATTCAGATCCGGTATGTATCGGTCAAAAACAGAAGTGGTTTTTACTCAAACTGACGGCGCCCGTACAGAACATTCAACTTGATCTGTCCGATCCGCCCGAATTTGATCAATGGCAATGGGTCAGTTACTGGTATCCATTAGGCCAAGTGGTGAATTTTAAACGCGATGTTTATCGCAAGGCCATGATTGAACTCTGTCAGCAATTACCACAACAAAAACCTTAAAAAAATCGCGTGCATGTGCAGATTTTTTGCTCGGCTATTGTTATAAATAAACTAAATTACCGGACTTCTAAAAAAATACGGAGCAGCTCCCATGTCGAATATGCAACTGGATACCCTAAGACGCATTGTCCAAGAGATTAATGCGTCTGCCAGTTTGCATGAATCACTCGATATTATGGTCAATCAGGTGGCCGAGGCCATGCATGTGGATGTCTGCTCCATTTATCTGCTCGATGAACGCAACCAGCGCTATCTGTTGATGGCATCTAAAGGCCTGAAACCTGAAGCTGTTGGTCACGTCTCTTTACATACTGGTGAAGGTCTGGTAGGTCTGGTAGGTCAGCGTGAGGAAATCGTTAACCTCGACAATGCCCCTAAGCATGATCGTTTTCTGTATTTACCGGAAACGGGCGAAGAAATTTATAATTCCTTTCTGGGCGTTCCAGTCATGTACCGCCGTAAGGTCATGGGCGTACTGGTTGTCCAAAATAAAGAATCCCAAGATTTTAGTGAAGCGGCTGAATCGTTCCTGGTTACGCTATGTGCCCAGCTTTCGGGCGTAATCGCTCACGCCCATGCAGTCGGCAATATTGATGTATTCCGCAAGCCAAATAATTTACCGGCATATAAAACCTTCCAGGGCGTATCGGGTTCTGGCGGTATTGCACTCGGCCGTGCCATTGTGCTTTATCCACCTGCAGATCTGGGCGCTGTTCCGGATCGTGAAGCAGATGATATTAGCGAAGAACTGGCTTTGCTGGATAATGCCTTAAATTCGGTACGTGAAGAAATTCAGTTCCTGGATGACAAGATGCAGGATGCGCTGATGGCCGAAGAGCGTGCCCTGTTCAGTGTGTTCCTGCGTATGCTGGATGAAAATGCCCTGCCATCTGAAATTAAAGCACTGATTCGTGATGGTCACTGGGCACAAGGCGCAGTTCGCATCGTGATTGATAACCATGTGGCGCAGTTTGCCCAGATGGAAGATGATTACCTGCGTGAACGTGTCGCTGATCTGAAAGATCTGGGTCGCCGTATTCTGGCCAAGTTGCAGGAAGCCGATGAAAGCCATCGCGAACTGACCGATGAAAGCATCCTGATTGGTGAAGAAATTTCAACGGCTGCACTGGTGGAACTGCCTGTTGATAAGATTGCAGCAATTGTCACCACTGAAGGTGCCATGAATTCACACATGGTGATTGTGGCACGCGCACTCGGTATTCCAACTGTCGTGGGTGTGACCGAACTGCCCATCAATACTCTGGATGACGTCGAGATGATTGTCGATGCACATCAGGGCCGTATCTTTATCAATCCACCACGTCGTCTGCGTACCCGCTATAAAGAAATTCAGAAAGAAGAAGAGCAGATTGCCAAAGATTTACGTCAATACGAGACCAAAGATGCAATTACGCCAGATGGTACCGCTGTACGTCTGTTCGTAAATACTGGCCTGATGATTGACGTGGTTCGTGGTGTACAACGCGGTGCCAAAGGTGTTGGCCTATACCGCTCTGAAATCCCGTTCATGCTACGTGACCGCTTCCCGGGCGAAGAGGAACAGCGGGCCATTTACCGGCAGCAACTGAGTCACTTTGCCAATAAACCGGTAGTCATGCGAACGCTGGATATTGGTGCAGATAAAGACCTGCCATATTTCTCGATTGAAGAAGAAAATTCAGCATTGGGCTGGCGCGGAATTCGTTTCACGCTGGATCATCCTGAAATCTTTTCTTCACAGATTCGCGCCATGCTAAAAGCCAGTATCGGTCTGAACAATCTGCATATCCTGTTGCCGATGGTGACCAGTGTCAGTGAAGTTGAAGAAGCACTGTATCTGTTAGAGCGTGATCATTATGCCGTTCAGGAAGAAGAGCAGGTCAAAATTACCAAACCGCAAATCGGAATTATGGTCGAAGTACCAAGCGTACTGCATCAGATTGATGAATTTTCTGAACTGGTCGATTTCTTCTCGGTCGGTTCTAACGATTTGACCCAATATTTACTTGCTGTAGACCGGAATAATCCACGTGTGGCCAATGTCTATTCACACTTACATCCAGCGATCCTGCGTGCCCTGACCCGTCTGGTAGAGGATTGTCACCGTAATAACAAACCGATCAGTATCTGTGGTGAAATGGCCGGTGATCCTCTATCGGCCGTACTATTAATGGCCATGGGATTCAATACCCTGTCCATGAGTTCTAGCAATATTTTGAGAGTCCGAAAAACGATTTGTCATGTTCCCATGCCGGATGCACAGGAATTACTCAAACATGTACTAAAACTGGACAATCCACTCATGGTAAAAAGCTGGATGGAGCATTATTTTAGAACACATGGTTTAGGAGATATGGTGAAATCCACCACCCGTATGGTCAGCGCTTAAGGAGGAACTTTTCCAGGTTCCTCTGCATCTGTCGAGGTACTTATGGAATTTGTGCTTATCCTGCTTATGCTGGCTGCAGCGTTTTATTTTATTATTGTTGCACCGGCCTTACGTTCGCAAAAATCCAGATATACATCTTCTCGTGGTCGTAATAACACAAGTACCAGTCATCAGTATATCCGTGAAACTGAACGTCCTAAAGCCTGTCCCTTATGGGGAATTGAAATTTCTCGTACCCAGCAACGGCGTTTAGGCAAGAATGATCCATCGGTCATTGCGGCAAAACTGTATCGGCAACAGCTAGGAAAATTTGCCAGTTTTCAGCAAACCCGGCCTATGGCTGATGCTGATCCAAATAGATCTTCGAGTTCTGCGACCCTGCCCCGTTTTTTTCAAAATATGTTTCCCGAAGAAGCTTCTTCAACCACCCGGCGGACTTCACCGCATTCTTCGAAAAGAAATTCATCTTTTCACTATACCCTCCAGAATCCCTTAAAGTCAGCTCCTGTCCAAAGCAGATCCACTTCTTCCTGGCCGCCCTAAGCCGCCCATAAAAAAGGGCGATCATCTTGTTGATATCGCCCTTGTTTGTGTTTGGTATAACCACGTTTTGCATTTTTCTTCCGGTCTACAAAAACCTGGCTTTTATTGACTTCATGCATATGTTTGGCCACGAAGTTTGGCATGACTGCCTCTACAGCTTTTTTCTTTGCCATCTTGCTCTCTGTTTAATTTGGACTAAGGAAATGATCCGCTCGGGATGTGAAATGATTATAAGGGCGACTGGCCAATTTTCAAGCAGATCAGGACTTAAATATTTTCCAGAAAATAGATAATTTGGTAGATATTCTTGCTGTAAAAATCAGAAAATTGTGAGCAAGAGAATGCTGATTTAACTACCTGTTTAATCCTTGAATTTTAATCCTTAAATCTTTCTATTTAAAAAATATTTATAAAATTAATAACTTAATAAATATTTAATAAAACCTAATGAAATCTAAAAGAGATATTGAAGCATTTTTCTGACTTAGAGAAGACATCTTAAATTCTGATTTTCTTATTTAATCATTTTAAACTGAGTGAAAAATTTGCATATTTTAACATTGTCACATTTCTAGAAATATCTTATGTTCAAATTAGATTATTTATTTTCAATGACTTAATTTTTATTCATTTAGGCAGTATTTTCTGAAGTTACAGAAAAACCAAACTTATTGCCAAAACACCCAATTCAACAACTCACTTAATTAAAAATCTGTTGGAAATAAAGCCCCTAATGTTATTCCTGCGCTTATAGATGATTTTTTTGAATGCTGGAATAACGAATAAAATTCTCAACGCTTGGAGAGAAATATGAGCCAAGATATGAAAAAGTGCCCTGTCACCCATCTGACTACTGAAGCTGGCGCACCTGTAGTCGACAACCAGAACAGTATGACGGCAGGTAGCCGTGGCCCATTGCTGGCCCAAGATTTATGGCTGAATGAAAAACTGGCTAACTTTGTTCGTGAAGTGATTCCTGAGCGCCGTATGCACGCAAAAGGTTCAGGTGCATTTGGTACCTTTACCGTAACCAATGACATTACTGAATATACCCGTGCAAAAATTTTCTCGGAAGTCGGTAAAAAAACCGAACTCTTTGCCCGTTTTTCGACCGTCGCCGGTGAACGCGGTGCAGCTGATGCAGAACGTGACATTCGTGGTTTTGCCCTGAAATTCTATACCGAAGAAGGGAACTGGGACCTAGTCGGTAACAATACACCGGTATTCTTCCTGCGTGATCCACGTAAATTTCCTGACTTAAACAAAGCAGTAAAACGTGATCCGAAAACCAATAAACGTAGCGCCACCAATAACTGGGATTTCTGGACTTTATTGCCGGAAGCACTACATCAAGTTACCATCGTAATGTCCGATCGTGGGATTCCGGCTGGTTACCGTCATATGCACGGTTTCGGCAGTCATACCTACAGTTTTATCAATGCCCAAAATGAACGCTTTTGGGTAAAATTCCATATGCGTACCCAGCAAGGTATCAAGAATCTGACTGATGCTGAGGCAGCAGAGTTGATTGCTAAAGACCGTGAAAGCAGTCAAACCGACCTGTTTGATGCGATTGAACGTGGCGATTATCCGAAATGGAAAATGTACGTTCAGATCATGCCTGAAACAGATGCCGAGAAAGTGCCTTATCATCCGTTTGACCTGACCAAAGTCTGGCCGAAAGGTGATTATCCACTAATTGAAGTAGGTGAATTCGAACTCAACCGTAATCCGGAAAACTATTTCCAGGACGTAGAACAAGCCGCTTTTGCGCCAAGCAATCTGGTACCAGGTATCAGCTATTCACCGGATCGCATGCTACAGGCACGTTTGGTCAATTATGCTGATGCAGCACGTTACCGTGTAGGTGTGAATCATGCCCAGATTCCGGTCAATGCCGCACGTTGCCCGGTACATTCAAATCACCGTGATGGTTTGGGCCGTATGGATGGCAACTATGGTTCATTGCCGCATTATGAGCCGAACAGTTTCAGCCAGTGGCAGGAACAGCCAGAATTCAGAGAGCCCCCCCTCAAAATCACGGGTGATGCAGATTTCTGGGATTATCGCAAAGATGATAATGACTACTTCAGCCAGCCACGTGCCCTGTTCAACCTGATGAATGATGAGCAGAAACAGGCTCTATTTAATAATACCGCAGCCGCAATGGGTGATGCGCTTGATTTCATCAAGTACCGTCATATCCGTAACTGTTATGCCTGTGATCCCGCCTATGGTGAAGGTATTGCTCAAGCTCTTGGGATGAGCGTAGCTGATGCCCAGATGGCTCGAGCAACTGATCCAGCTAAAGGCCTACCAAGCTTTCTCTAAGTTTTTTAGCTTGAACTGAGCGAATAAAAAACCACCCGAGGGTGGTTTTTTTATTGGTGTTAAATTAAAGCATTAGGAATATGAATTGCAGTTCATTTCAGGTCATGTGTTTGACGGTCACGGATTTCAAAAAGGTTCTTCTACCGGTACCCAGATCTTTTTCATATCCATCAGATTCACGAAGAAATCATTGCTCAACATACCCACCCGATCAGTCAGTATGCCATGCTTGTTTCCACCACGATTGGCACCTGTACCCTTCAGCATAGGATTTAATCCTATACAAATGAGAGCTACTCTATATGCTAGCTAACGACTCAATCGTTATACAGGAGTGATCTTAAGCCCTTAGACAATAATCCGTTTGCCCTCACGAATACAGTAAAACGGGTTAATCAGCTTGGAGGAATGCTGGATAATATGCTGCAATTCATTTTCAGGCTGGTCACGTGCTTCATCGGTGAGCTGGAAGGTCCGATAATGAATGGCCATAGAACAACGTGCCATTAAGTCCTGATGGGCATGAAAAGCATCTTCCGGATTCATATGAATATTGCGCATCAGTTCACGCGGTTCATAGGCACCGATCGGCAACAGCGCAATTCGTGGTGGTCCAAGGCGTTTGCGAATTTCCTTGAAATGCGGCGCATAGCCGCTATCCCCGGCAAAATAGCAATGATCCTTGCCATTCAATAAGGAAAAACCGCCCCATAATGCGCAGTTCTGGTCACGCATTCCACGTCCTGAAGCGTGCTGTGCTGGCGAGTAGACAATCTGGATATCTTCAAAAAATGCATTTTCCCACCAGTCCATTTCAATGACATTATAGTCTTTAGGCAGGTACCAGCCATTACCAAGGCCGGTATAGATCGGCATTTGATAGGTCTGATGCAGCCAGGCCAAGGTCGCCAGATCCATATGATCATAATGGTTATGGCTGAGCAATACGGCATCAATATGCGGCAGCTCATCCAGGGCAATGCCAGCAGGAATGACGCGCTGTGGCCCTCGGGATGCAGAAGGACTGGCATATTCACACCAGACCGGATCAGTCAGAAAATTATACGGCCCGATCTGGATCAGAGCGGTAGCATGCCCAATAAACCAGATTTGCCAGTCATCTAAAGTGGCTTCCGGCCGATTTTGTGGTAAAGCACGCGGACGTGAAAAAAACTCGGCACGTTCCTGTTCCAGATTTACTTCCCAAGTTCTGGATTTTCTGGTGAATAACCATTTATACAAGTCAAAGCGACTCTGCTCGAGCGAATGATGCTCCAGATTCTTAAACCGCTCACCATCAAAATGATCGGAATGTAGATAATCAAATACCGGCTTGGACCAGAGATGTTTCCAACTGGACTCAGTCTCAAGCTGAAATTTTTTAGTCTTGAAAAGATCTTGCATAAATATCCACTATTTATTATTTGTTATATGCAAGACAGCATCCACCTGGAATTTTCAAACGGAGCATCTCTTTAAATCGCATACAAACTTATATACTTCGGTATTTCAGCATAGTATGAAATACGTGCCTAAGATTCATTTATGTTTTTGTTATTTTTAGCAAAACATCGAGCCCATGGAAAGACTAAAACCGATGAAAAGCTTCTAAAAAAATGAATACTCGAGATCAAGTTTGTGTCCATTCTTCTTTCTAAAAAGACAGGAGAATGATCGATATTCATCCGATAATTCTCACTCCATACCTGACTGTACATGATTTCATGACCTAAATTTTTATCCCGTATTCATGTAATCACGCTTGATGCCCTCCTGACTATCCGACGAAAGTTATCTGCTGAAATCTTCACTTCCTCAAATACGACCTTGGGTCCGTTCCAGCCATACCGCTTTGGTTTGAGGTTTCACAAACAGAGTAATAATTTCAGGGTGTAGCTGTTTGATCTGCGCTTCAATCCGGTTGACGCAAGCTTCGATTTCATCAGAAGTAAGATCATCTTTAAATTCCAGACTTAAGGAGGCAATCACCTGATGCGCGCCCATCTGCTCGGTGAGTACACCATTGGCGCTATAGACCGCAGCATCCTGCTGGGCAATGTTAAGTACATTTTCACGCAGTCTAGGATCTGCTGTTTCACCTAGCAATAAGCCTTTGGTTTCACGTGCCAGCAACCAGGCTGATACCGCCAATACAACACCAATCAGAATTGAGGCAGCTCCATCTAGCTCAGGGATATTTAGCTGATGTGCGAGAAAAATACCTACCAGCGCAATAAAAAGTCCGATCAATGCAGCCGTATCTTCAAATAACACAGTAAAAGTCGTTGGGTCTTTACTGCGTCTAAAAGCTTCAAAATATCCCATTTTGCCTTTGTGTTTGCGAAAGGCTTTTAAAGCCACGAACCAAGAAGTTCCTTCACATAAAATCGCAATACCGAGCACAATATAGTTAATCATCGGGTCCCGCATTTCTTCAGGGTGGATAATGTGCTGGATACCCTGATAGATTGATACAATGGCGCCCAAAGCAAAGACCATTAAGGCGACAATAAAGGCCCAGAAATATAGCTCACGACCATAGCCAAAGGGATGCAATGCATCGGGGCGTTTTTGAGATTTTTTCATACCGTGCAGCAGCAGAATTTCATTCAGGGTATCCACTACCGAATGAATAGCTTCACTCAACATGGCAGAACTATTGGTAATATAGGCTGCGACAAATTTAACCAGCGCAATAGCCAGGTTGCCAAATAACGCTGCATAGACCACAATTTTATTAGATTCAGATGACATTCAAAGTTGTCCTAGTCTTTCCTCAAACAGATGGATCTATTTGATTTTTCATTTTATCTCTTTGCATCTTAATAAACTGCTGCGATAAATTGTTTATTGTTTTGTTGTTCTCATTTTTAATCGGAATCTTCATGCCTGTAATTGTCCATACTTCTGCCGATCGGCATCCTCAGCTCCTAGAATTGTGGGAACAATCCGTCCGTGCTACGCATCATTTCCTAAATGACGCGCAGATCCTAAAGATCCGTCAGCAGATTATTGATCATAATTATTTCACCCACGTGCAATTGTTCCATGTGGAACATCAGCAGCAGATTCTGGGTTTTATGGGCATTGCAGGCAACAAACTGGAAATGCTGTTTGTCTCTCCTGCGGCATTTAGAAAAGGCATAGGCAGCCAGTTATTACAACATGCGCTTGCTCTAGGTGTGACTGAAGTCGATGTGAATGAGCAGAATCCTGATGCGACTGCTTTCTATTTAAAACATGGTTTCGAGATGATCAGCCGTTCAGAAACCGATGCTGAAGGTAATCCCTACCCAATTCTGCATCTAAAACTGCAAAAATAAAAAAGGAAGCCAAAGCTTCCTTTTAGGTCTGAATTTAACTTGAACAATCTATTTTAAGATTTAGAAAAATACTGCTCGCGCCATTCTTTCCAGAAGTACATCACGATCCCGAACATCACCACGGCAATTCCGGCAAAGGCATGACTGCTGATCACTTCGTTATTCAGGGTTGCACCGAGAATCAGGGCAATGATTGGCGTCATCACATTGCTGAGGGATACGGTGGATGCAGCCAGACGGCGAATCAGCCAGAAGTAACACAGCATCGCCACAATCGAAGACAGGATCATGGTAAAACCAAAGCCGAATAGCGCCTGCATACTTGGCATTTGTGTTGGGAAAGATTGCCAGATAAAAGGAATGATTAGTAATGATCCCAATGAGGAAACAATCAAAGAACCCGTTGCTTGTGACATTGGTTTTAACGGTGCATTGATCTGCTTCACCCAGAAAATCGAGCTGATATAAGACACCATGCTAATCAGCATCAGGACCACGCCCCACGGATTCACCTTACTATCTGCTGACTCCGCAAAGACAAAACTTAAACCACCGACGGCAACTGCCATACCGAGCCATTGCAGCCAAATCAGACGATTGGTTTTCAGGATGACATGCCCGATTAGACCTGCAACCAGTGGTGAGAAACCGAAAATCAATGCCATTAAGCCAGAGGTCAAATAATTCGCCGCCAGATAGATAAATAACTGCGCGCCGATCAAGTTCAGGCTACCTGCTACATAGCTCATCATGGAGGTTTGATCAAATGGCAATGGATTACGCATGGCAGCCAAGATCGCCAACGCCAGCAGAGAAGCGCCGAAATAACGGATGATCAGCACCCACATCGGGTGCACTTCCTGCACGCTCCAGACAATCGCCAGTGGCGTTGCTGCCCAGATCAGCACCAGCAAGGCATAAATACTTGCCGTCACCAGCATGGGAGATGAATTTGAATTCATAAAAGACTCAATTAAATTTTTTTAGAAAGAATTGAACTAACTTCTCGTTCAAATCCACAATCGACAATACTGATGGTGGCAGGGATGCCGCTCGAGCTTTTGGGATACAGGGAAGTAGCCTCAAATGCTCAAAAGATTTTTGTTACCTTGCGCCATATATGGCTCATCTTTTAAAAGTAAAAGCACCTACTCTATAACTTATATAAGTAGAATCAAAATTGGAGGTCATGATAACTGCTCATCACAATCAAGTCCCTACATCTTTCAATATTTTTTAATACTCATAAAAAAGCAGACCCAAGTTGCCCAAGGTCTGCCCTTTTGTAAACTTATCAATAAAACAAAGTTATTTCACAAGTTTACGAAGATCCTGGCTGAGATCTAAATATTTATCTGCTTCAAACGCTGCATTCTTGCTGATCAGCTTTTTCAGGTGACGCATTTCTTTTGCCGCATTTACCGTAATACCGCCGACAATAACGCCATCAGTCACACCAAACATCACGAATGATGATTCAGCGCGAAGCTCTGGATTGATTTCACCGCGAACTTGCCATTCAGCAGCAGCCATGTCACCCACGAACTGGTAGTTGATGTCCAACTGATCTGTCCAGAACCATGCCGGGTTAGGTGTCGGATGCTCAACGCCCATCACATGACGTGCAAAGATCCCTGCTTGCAGGTTGGCATTTTCCCAAGTTTCGACACGACGGTGGTTACCGCAATTACGAAGTTGAGTTGCCACATCACCTGCTGCATAGATGTCTGCATTTGAAGTCTGGCAGTTTTCATTTACTTTAATCGCGAAATCAACATCCAGGCCAGCTTCAACTGCCAACTGTGCATTTGGCACGATACCAATACCATAAACTACAGCATCAGCGCGAAGTTCTTCACCACCCTCAAGGGTAATCACCACTTCTTCACCATCCAGTTTGCAATCTGCAATTTTGGTTTCCAGACGAACGTCGATCCCTGCCAAACGTTGTTGTTCAAGCAGGAATTCGCTCAGGATACGAGGTGAACAGCGGCCCATCACCATAGGACCCATTTCGATCACAGTTACCTGACACTCTTTGAAACGTGCTGAAGAAGCCAGTTCCAGACCGATCACGCCACCACCAATCAGGACAATACGACGGCCTGATTGCAATACTGGAACCAGTGCTTGTGAATCTTCTAGGTTACGTAGCGTATAAACATGTTTACCCAGCGCATCGAAGTTCGGCAGACGACGAGCTGCGCCGCCTGTAGCAAGCAACAGTTTGTCATAAGCAACAACGTCACCATTTTGAAGTTCAACCGTTTTCGCTTCAGCGTTGATTTTTTTCACGCCATTGCCACGAATGGTTTCTACACCAAGTTCCGCCAGTTTTTCTTCTGACAGGATTTCAATCTTGGTCTCTTCAGGTTTTAGAATCACGTCTTTAGACAGTGGTGGACGCTCATAAGGAAGATGCGTTTCATCACCGATCAGAATGATTTTACCTTCGTATTTGTTGCCACGAAGTTCTAAAATCGCGCTTGCACCTGCCTGGCCAGCACCTACAATTACGATGGTTTCGATGTTGCTCATGTCTTTAACCTTTTAACTCTGCAGATACGATGCCGAAGCCCGCAATCCATTCACTGATTTCTTCATAACAGTGCGTTGTCATTTCGTACTCGCCCATTTCGCTTAAAGCAGCAAATGCCGCCATCCACGAACGGACTTCCTGACCACCACGGCCACCATCACGGCGGATTTCAGCTTCAGTCATGGCTTCTAGTGCAGCGAAGTCGGCATTCTTGAATTTTTCAAGCAATGCGATATCCCATTCAGCATTCAGAGGAACTGCAACAGAGGTATCGCCCGCTGCCAGTTTCTGGCCCACTGCAATAATTTTTGACTGACGCGCGTTACGTGCTGCAGGTGTCGGGTTACGACCTGCAATCAGGAACTCTTCCACTTCTGGTGGTACAGAACCCATTTGCGGAGTTGGTGGATCGTGTGACAGACCACCTGTACCTAGGACAAGTACACGCTCATTTTCAAGGTTCAGAGATTTGATGAACTGACCTACAGCACGGCCTAAAGCGATGGTACGCTTCGTAGTTGGCATCGGTGCTGCAGCGCCATTAATGAAAATTGGAATCGTTGGATAACGATCAAGTTTGCCGTCGCACAGGAAGTGCAATGGCTGAGTCACACCATGGTCAGCTTGCATACGGTAAGAATACGCAACGTCCACGCCCTCATCGAGTACACGACGCACTAAGCCCAGTGCTTTGTCTTCTGGTACATCAATGTGTGCATTGTCTTTACCATAGTCCCAGTCACCTGCAGCAGTCGCGCGAATGCCCACACAGAAGCTCGGCATCAGGTCATAGAAGAAACCATTGAAATGGTCAGGACCAAAGGTAATGATCAGGGTTGGGTCGTAAGCTTTTACTTCAGCAGACAGTTTTTCAAACGCTTCACGAACAGCCTGTTCTTTGCGTTTTTCCTGCGGTGAAGCAAATTCCATTAAAGGACTGTGCGATGCACAAATAAGTTTAACGGCCATGAGAGACTCCTTAAAAGGAAGGCAGCCTTAGAACAGGCTGCCGAAAAGTCCATTTCAGACTAGATTTTTATTCGTCAAAGAAACCGGCACGTGGCTGACGTAAGCCGCGAATACCCAGACCGCATTCTGCATTGATCAGAACGCCAGTCAAAGGACGGTTATTTTGACGAGATGCCAAGAGCACATATGAACCTGTCATATCTTCCGGCTCAGGTAAGAAATTCAGTGGCATGCCACGGGCGATTTTCTCAGGATCACGTGCATCGAGCAGGCCAAGATTTTCCTGACCCAAAGATGCAGCACCTTTGATGTTCACATTCATACCTGATGGCGCAACGGCATTAACTCGGACTTTAGGTGCAAGTTCATAAGCCAGTTCTTTCATAATGCCTACACCGGCATGTTTCGATGCTGTGTAAACCGGACCGCCACCTGCAGAATAAAGTGCAGAATTTGACAGTGTAAAAATGATCGAACCTTCAGATTTCACGAGCTCATCAAGTGCAGCTTTGGCACCCAAGATCAGAGATTTGGTATTAATCCCCATAATCTCATCAAAGGCTTTTTCCAGCTGCTCACCTGAAGTATTGACGATATCTGCATAGTGATCCCAGATACCGGCATTACCCACGAAACAGTCGAGTTTACCGTAACGTTCTACAGTTGCTTTAACAGCGCGGACGTTGTCTTCATAGCTGGCCACATCACCTGCGATTGCCAGCACGCGGTCACCAAAATGTGCATTCAGTGCATCGACTTTAGACTGTGAACGTTGAAGAACGGCCACTTGTGCACCCTCTTCCAGGAAACGTTCTACCAGTGCCCAACCGAGACCTGAACCACCACCAGTGATCAGTGCAACTTCGCCTTGTAGCCAACCCATGATTACTCTCCTGCCATCTCTACGTATAACGCACCATCTTCAAGTACAACTGGGAATGTTTGAATTGGGTCAGTTGCTGGTAAGCAAAGTGCCTGACCTGTTTTCAAACAGAAACGAGCTGCATGAAGTGGACATTCCACTGTACCGTCGTCTTCAAGGTAGCCTTCAGACATAGAAGCATTACCGTGTGAACAGCGGTCGTTCATTGCGAAGAATTCGCCACCGTTGTTGAATACTGCAAGCGCTTCGATACCGTTTACGCCGCAATCCACTTTTAACGCTTCGCCTTCGTCTAATTCGTCAACTTGGCAAACAAAAATCTTATTCATTAGAAGAACACACTCAGGTTATGTGAGTTATAGGTAACTTGGTCAAGCGTGATCTTACGGTTGAAGATCTGGAAGCCCAGGCCGCCTTCAACTTTGCGGATCTTGTCATGACGTTTACCACAGTAAATCGTAACGTCTTTCTCTTTCTGAGTACGGTACAGTAGGTATGTCACGTATACATCGTATTCGCCTTCAACTTCAGTCGGCTCAACAATCACGTTGCTCACCATGTGAGTGGTACGTGATGGAGGCTCTTCAGCCCAAGCCATACCAGTTTCCAGACGTGCAACACGACGTTCCAGAAGATCTTTCGTATCGTTGAATACCCAGGTAGTAGGTGGTTCAACTGAACGACGACGGTCACGCGTTTGAGCGTTTGGTGTAGTACGTAGCGTGTAAGAAATATCTTCAGCTAGCGTGTCTAACCACTCGCGGAATTTCCAGTCATCAAGAAGCTTGGCTTCTTGATACAGGAACTGACTAATTTGGTGATGAAGTTCTAAACTGATTTGACTCATTTCATAAGCTCCTTCTCATATTCGTCAGCCGCAGCTTCAACGTCTTCCCATTTTTCATGAATCAATAAATCTGCCCAACGGCGGTACATACCACGTGCTGCAGTTTCAGAGAAAATATAGTTAGTGATACCCGGGATACCATCTTCACGTACTTTCTCGTTACCTTTACCCATTTCCATAATGAGTTTGTTTTGACGCGCTTTGTAACCACGTAAAACTTTTTGGATTTCGATCCAGTTTTCAGAGTCATCTTGCTCCAGGAAGCCTGCAGGACCGAAGGCACGAGTTGCAGAACGTTCAAATGCTGCTTGTACATCTTCTGGTGCGTCCGCATCACAGATACAGAATGCCCAAACTTCAGTTTTGTTTGGACCACGTGGGTGCCATACACGAAGAGTCGCAGTACCGTTCAACCAAGACAATGTAGGGAACATGGTGTTGTGACCTGCAAGACGCAGCGCACGAGTTTCACCTAGGCGTTCTTTCACTTCTTCGTAAGTTTCGCGGAAGTAGTTTGCTACTTCACCGTCAACCCATACGTTTGCGTCTGGTTTCTCTGTGAAGAAGAAGCCTGAACCGTGACCACGTGAACCGTATTGGATCGCGTCTTTCGCAGTTTCCCAAACTGGACGAGCAGTTTGTGCAGCACCTAATTTCTTAGAAGATTCGTCGTCTGGTTTCGCACCAAGCACCTGAATTGCAGATGCGTGAGAGAACAACGCGTGATATTGGTCAGATGCGAACTGTTCAGCTGCAAATTTCCAGTTACACTCGATTTCCCATTTGTGTACACCACCCACAATCACAGTACCGCCTTCACGACGATCTACAACGCCGTCCAGGTACCAAGCGATATCGCCCATGTATTCTTCTAGATCTGGCGTAGTTTCATCCCAGCATCCGAAAATCAGGCCTTTGTATGATTTAACACGGTTAACTTCTACCAGACCCCATTGCTCTTTACATGCACCATGTGGGTAAGCACGATCTTCAAGCGGGATGTCTTTTAGAGAACCATCAATACCGTATGACCAGCCGTGGTATGGGCAAGTGAACGCACGTGTATTACCACAGTCTGCGAAGCTTACGCGCATAGAACGGTGACGGCATTGGTTTAAGAATGCTTTGATTGAGCCATCTTTTTGGCGTGCCACGATGATTGGATCTTCACCCATGTAGGTATTGAAGAAATCGCCAGCCTTAGGAATTTGGCTTTCATGGCAAAGGAATAACCATGTACGACCGAAGACACGTTCAAGTTCTAATTCGTAAATGTCAGGATCTGTATAGATAGATGGCGTGATACGTCCATTTTGTGCATCGACTAAAGCGTCGATTTCGCGCACATCAATTTTTCCACTCATGAAAAGCTCTCCTGTGACCAGTTATGGCACAAAGTAATAGACTCAACTTTTCAACGATGATGGATTTTAGGGCGGTTTTGGGGAAATATTTTTTTTGTTTCAATTAATAGTTTTAAGCAATTATTCTAGGCGTGTATTTTTATATTAAAACACTAATCAATCCCTCCAAAGCATTTACTTTCTAAATGACAAAATAATCTTCACGACATAGTTGTTTATAGATTATACTCTTCTGAAATTATAGTAAGACATTTTTTGGATTACTCGACGGGCTGATGATATGGAATTACGACACCTCCGCTACTTCATTACTGTGGCTGAAGAACTCAACTTCAGTAAGGCAGCACTCAAACTTTACACGGCTCAGCCATCACTTAGTCAGCAAATCAAAGATTTGGAAGAAGATGTCGGTGTCAAACTGCTACACCGTACCAAGCGTAAAGTCGAACTGACCGAAGAAGGTGCTGTATTCCTTGAACAGGCTCGCCTAACGCTGGCACAAGCCGATAAGGCGATTGCCATGGCCCGTCAAGTCTCACAGGCCAAGCAGCAGATGCTACGCATCGGTTTCGTCCCTGTCGCAGAGATGAAAATCTTCCCGTATATCTTGCCGAATCTGCGCGTGCAAAACCCTGATTTAAAAATTGAATTGCTCAGTCTGAACAATAATGAGCAAATGCGATTATTGAAGAAAGGTGAACTGGATCTAACTTTCACCCGTCACAATTTCCATAGTGATGAAATTGAAAGCCAGTTTGTGATTCGTGAGCCATTGATCTTCATTTTGCCGAAGGATCATCCTTTAGCGAAATACGACCGTATTCCAGTTAAATTACTGAATGGTATAGATTTTATTATTCCATCTGCAGAACAGTCACTCACCCTGCACAATACGATTATGGAATTTGCCAAGACCAATGGCATTGAGCTTAATATTGTGCAAAAGGCCGATAATATTCTGTTTAATATCAACTCGATTGGAATGGGTTTGGGCTGTGCCATTCTGCCAGGCTATATCGCGCCATTGACCATGAACAATACTGTAATCCGCCCGCTGGATGTAGAACTTCCCTTTTTAGATCTTTATGTTAGCTATCGCAAGGATAGTAATTCAGTCGCAGTGAAGAAGTTCCTGGAACTCCTGACTCGCGTATTCTACCTAGACATTAACCGCGACGAACCACATTAATTTTCTATTTTTATAGCAGCACACGTAATTTCCTCTGAGAATACGTGTGCTTTTTTGTTTTTATTTTTTCTGATCAAAATTTCATTTTATATTCATTTTTCCTATGACAGACCACGTCTAGCATGGCTTCCAACATCTCCGACCATGGCTTATTAGGTTTAATTTTTGCTCAAATTAGGCTTCTTTTACAACTTAAGTCTAATAAGAAGTCTAGGGCCCATTTTTAATTTTTGAAATTCTGATTAATAGCTAAAAAGCATTAAAAATGTTTAAAAAACTCACTGAATGAAATGGTGTTCATTTGGCAGCTGTAAATCTAATATTTTAGAAAGAAAAAAAGGATGACCGAAGCCATCCTTTTTTTAAACTGAGTACGACTTATTTTACGCCGTGTACAGCCAGGTAGTTTTTGATCACAGTGTTGAACTCATCTGATTTTTCAACTTGAGACCAGTGACCACATTGACTGAAGATGTGTGCATCAGCATTTGGCACGATGTTCAGGATGTCCCAAGTACGAGAAACCGGAATGACCACATCTTGAGTACCATGAATCAATAATACAGGTACAGTGATGTCTTTCATTTTTTCGAAGTCTAATGGGAATTCGAAACGGTCACGGTCACGTGCGCCTACTACATCCATCAAACGGTTTGATGCATAGTCATTTGCAGCAGAAGCAAAACGTACTTTCACCAGTTCGTCAGTGATCAGGTCTTTGTTCACGACAAACATAGACAGGGTTTTCTTGATGCCTTCTTCAGTTAATACAGGGTTTGCATGTGCTTTTAGTGCAGCAGTCTGTTTTGCACCGCCAGTACCCATAGACACGATACCTAGAACACGTTCAGGATAATCAAGTGCCATCTGGAATGCCAACCAGCCACCCAGAGAGTTACCCACTAACCAGGTTTTTTCGATACCTAATGCATCTAGAGTACGTACAGCATGATCCACCCATGCACGGATACCATAAGCAGTACCTGGTGCAACCACAGTTTGACCATAACCAATGGTATCGATTGCGATACAACGTGCTTGTTCACCAATTGAAGGCAGGTTTAACCACCAGTTTGCAGCAGCAGACACACCCGTACCTGAACCGTGCAGGAACAGAATAGGCGTACCTTCACCAATTTCATGGTAGTGAGTCAACTCACCTTCTGCAGTTTCAATCCATTTGTCTTCTAAGCCGAAGAAAGGATCTGTTTTATAATCAGGGATTTGAACAGTGCTCATCATGATTCCTCTTACAGTTTCTTGCTTGCGTGTTCCTCGATGACGAGAACTCGACGTCAAGTTGACTCATTAAAAATGATCTTTTTACCGTCTTATATTAACCGCTCTACTGTCTTCAACTGATATAAAATTACGATTGCATACTACAAAAAATATATTATTTAAGTATTTGTTTTAATTAATTATTTTAAATTTAAAACCCTGTTTAATTTAAGGCTTTGATTAAGTTCTTAACTCAAAAAAAAGCAGTCAGAATACTGACTGCCCTTAAAATGCGCTTAACTTAGAATTTATGGGTATAAGTCGTCGCTACGCGGTATTCTTGAAGATCTGGTTTAGTAGGATTAGCAAAATTCACATCGATATACATCGCTTGAATGCCTAATCCTTTTAACTTACCCTCTGGAACAGTGTAATTCGCAATCAGATTTAACTCATCAGTATTAAAGTTTTGATCACCTGATTGAGCATCATAACCTTTGAAATAAACTGCAGTCGCATTTAAGCCTTTGGCACCCATTTCAGAGAAGTCATAGCCATAAGAAATATTCCATGACTTTTCTTCTGGTGCAGTAAAGGTTGCAACGCCCCAGTTCACCAGATAAGGCTGCGGCACCCAGCCGCCGAGTGATGGAAATGCAGTATCACCAAACATTTGCTGATAACCCAGACCTACGGTATGCGCACCATGATTAAGTTTTGCCCCTACTGACAATGCCTGATTATCAATATCACCATACAGTTTGTCACCTGAATCTGAGTTATCAAAATAACGCACATGGCTATCTAATTTGGTTTTTTCGCCTAGCGCAGTTTTGTAATTCACACCCAAGTAATGCTGTTGGTAGATGTCTTGAACATCTGCATACCAGTAGCTACCACCAATTTCAGGCGTGAACTGGTGATCTACACCGGCAATCCACATACCATCAGATTCAGGACCTAAGTCATAATGACCTTGTGTACCATCAGGTAAAGTTCTACCTGGAGAAAATAAAGCTAAATCACGGAACTGATTGTCGTAACGATTATTAATTTTATCAATATAAGCCAAAGTCAGTTTGGTATCTTTAATCTCTTTAGATTCTAACCATGCACCGCTATAAGTAGTGATGAGCTGACGAGATGGATCAAATACTAGCACTGGAGATACAGGCAATAACTCACCCACTTTCAGCTCAGTCTCAGAAACTTTAGCTTTTAAGGTTGCGCCAACTTTACCAAAATGATCTTTAGATTCTTTACCATCGTGAGGCAACACCCAATCCGGATTTTGATCACGGCCTTTGAGTTTAACTGCATGTTGAACCAGAACATCTGCACCAACCTGCACCCCACCACCAATATCGTGATAGCCTGACTTCGCATCCAAAGTCACACCTTGTGACCAAGAACCCCAATTACGTGAAGAAAAATCATCTTGATACTGACGATCTAGATAAAAGTTTTTAAATTTAAGCTGGACATTACTATCGTCAATAAAATCTGCATTCGCTGCAGTTGTTCCTAAACTTGCTGTTGCAGCAAGCATTGCTATCCATAAGTTTTGACGACGCATGGCTTATTCCTAGTAATCAAATTAAGCTATGCCGCTATCATGCTCAACTCTAGTTTTTTTAAAAATCCGACTACAGTATTAAAATTTTTCTATTAATCTCTATAGATAGAATAAGTATGCTGAAATTTGAAAAAGACTTATATTTATAAACAATTAACTAAAATAAAAAATTAACCAGATAATCAATATAAATCCATGTTTTCTATTATATAAACAGCTATTATTTTTTTATTATTTAAAAATAACTTTTTATTTATCGTTTTTATGTTTAAGGAAATGTGCGTGATTATTTTCTTAAAATAAATAGTAATAATTAAAATATCTTATTCTATCGTTTTAATATCTTATTCATTTTATTCAAATAAATAAAAAAGCGCCCTTTCGGACGCTTTTTTTAAAATTTAGCTTTTAACTATTAAGCTTGAAGCTCTTTCGCTTTAGACATAGTCAATGCCAAATCTTCAATCATATCTTCCTGACCACCAACGGTGCCACGACGACCAAGCTCAAGCAGAATTTCACGAGCAGATACGCCATATTTTGCTTCAGCACGTTTAGCGAACAATAGGAATGAAGAGTAAACACCTGCATAACCCAGAGTTGCAGCATCACGGTCAGCACGGATCTGATGAGTCATCATTGGAATGATCAGATCTTCTGCAACGTCTTGTACTTTAAACAGGTCAACACCAGTTTCCATTTGCATACGGTTTGCAACCGCAACAAACAGTTCAAGTGGAGTATTACCTGCACCAGCACCCAGACCGGCAGATGCCAAGTCAACACGTGTTGCACCCGCTTGTACAGCAGAAACAGAGTTAGCTACGCCCATACCTAAGTTGTGGTGACCATGGAAACCGATTTCGATATCTGAACCCAAGTTAGCACGTAAGATACCTACACGGTCAGTCACGTCTTGCGGAAGCATATAACCAGCAGAGTCAGTCACATAGATACAGTTAGCACCGTATGACACCATTTTTTGTGCTTCTTCAAGTAATTTTTCAGGTGTTGCCATGTGAGCCATCATCAGGAAGCCCACAGTGTCCATACCCAGTTTACGCGCAGCAGTAATATGCTGTTCAGAAACGTCTGCTTCAGTAGAGTGAGTCGCTACACGAATAGTTGCTACACCTACATCATGTGCCATTTTCAGGTGATCAACCGTACCGATACCAGGAAGTAAAAGTGCAGATACTTTCGCTTGTTTCAGGTTTGGAATCACCGCTTTCAGGTATTCTTCATCAGTTGCAGCTGCGAAACCGTAGTTCACAGAGTTACCGCCAAGGCCGTCACCGTGTGTTACTTCAATCAGCGGTACACCTGCATCATCCAGAGCAGTTGCAATCGCAACCATTTGCTCAGGTGTAGTTTGATGGCGCATGGGATGCATACCATCACGTAAAGTCATATCATTAATAATAATCTTAGACATGAAGGTGCTCCTTAAGCTTCAACTGCATTTAAAACACGTTCTGCAAACATCTCTGCGGTACGTGCAGCTGCTGCAGTCATAATGTCGAGGTTACCTGCATATTTCGGCAGGAAGTCACCCAGACCTTCAACTTCAAGGAAGATCGATACGCGGTTGCCATCAAATACTGGACCATTCACCAGTTTGTAACCTGGTACGTATTTTTGAACCTCGAGGATCATCGCATGTACAGATTCAGTGATCGCTGCCTGATCTGGCTCACCTTCTACTAGACAGTGAACAGTATCACGCATCATCAGTGGTGGCTCAGCCGGGTTAATGATGATGATCGCTTTACCTTGTTTCGCACCACCGACTTTCTCAATTGCACCAGCAGTCGTACGCGTGAATTCGTCGATGTTTTTACGTGTACCAGGACCAACTGATTTAGTAGATACAGTCGCAATGATTTCGCCATAGTTCACAGGCTGAACGCGAGAAATCGCTGCAACCATAGGAATCGTTGCCTGACCGCCACAAGTTACCATATTGACGTTTGGCACTTCACCTTGTTCAAGCAATGCTTCAAGGTTGACAGGTGGTACGCAGTAAGGACCAATTGCAGCTGGTGTTAAGTCAATCATTAACACGCCAAGCTCGTTCAGCTTACGGCTGTTTTCAGCATGTACATAAGCAGAAGTTGCATCGAAGGCGATTTTGATGTCATCTTCAACTACGTGAGGCAGCAAACCGTCTACGCCTTCAGCAGTGGTTTTTAAACCCATTTTTGCTGCACGTGCTAGACCTTCAGAAGTTGGGTCAATCCCCACCATCCATACTGGTTCTAACCATTCGCTGCGTTGCAGTTTATAAAGCAAATCAGTACCAATATTACCTGGACCGATCAATGCACATTTAATCTTTTTCATGAATGTACTCTCTTGTATTCCCTTATTCAGCAGCAAAAGCAGCTGTTACTGAACCAAAGCCTTCAATTTCAACTTTGAATTCGTCGCCAGGCTGAGCTACAACCATTGGACCCAAAGCACCAGTCAAAATAATGTCGCCTTTTAGCAATGGACGGCCACGGCGTACCATTTCATCTGCCAGCCACACAGCAGCATTTAACGGGTTTGCCAGACATGCTTTACCCACGCCTTGAGAAACCACTTCGTCGCCACGTGTCATGACCATCTTGCAGTTCACAAGATCAAGGTTTTCCAGTTTGACAGGCTTAGAGCCCAGAACGAATGCAGCAGAAGATGCGTTATCAGCTACGGTATCAATCAGGCTGATTTTCCAGTTTTCGATACGGCTATCGACCACTTCTACAGCAGGAAGTGCATAGTCAGTTGCACTAATGATGTCTGCATACGTATGTTTTGCTTTAGTCAGATCTTCTTTGATGACCAATGCGATTTCAGCTTCAACTTTCGGTTGAATCAGCAAACCTGCAGGGATTGCTTCACCATCGCCATAGGCCATGTCGGCAAACAACATACCGAAGTCAGGCTGATCTACGCCAAGCTGTGCTTGAACCACTTTCGATGTCAAACCAATTTTACGACCTACCAGACGGCGACCTTCCGCCAGAGCACGCTCGGTATTTACTTCCTGAACGGCATAGGCAATATCTACGTCAGCACTTTCACCACCAAGTTCCGGGCGAATCGGTGCGATCGCAGTTTTTGAGAGTTCAGCAGTACGTAATGCTTGTGCAACTGATTCAACAACAGCAGAATTCGACATCAATGTTTCCTTAAACTGCAAAAATGAGGCTTATGCCGAGAACTAAGACAGGCAAAATGTTCTGACCTGATCATTTCGATCATTCCAATAAACAATTGCGCCTAGTACGGGCATATGAATAAACAGTTTTAGGATGGGAAAAATATGACGTGAATGCCAATAGTTATTTTATTTTTTGCAATAGCTATTATCTATAAATTAAATTTATAAAAATCAATTAAAAACATAGCTTTATAATTATGAATTAAGTTGTATCCAACTAAATAACTCAACAATCATGACAGAACAAAACCACTGTAATCACAACTTTAGACTAAAAGATAAGACCAGTTGTTCAAATCTACCGCATTGATCCGCATCTTCTATTTCAGAAAATGCCGGATCTTGAAGAATGACTAAGATACTGAATTAAATCGCTTCCTTCCATTGGACTTTAGCCAATAAAAAGTCATGCAAACTGCTGACATCCTTTACAATCGACAGTGGATTAAACTGTGCCAAAGTTTCCGGTGTATGTACGCCATAAGTCACACCTACACTTGGCATGGCAATGTTCATCGCCATTTCCAGATCATAAGAAGTGTCACCGACCATAATCGCTTCATGCGCATTGACACCAGTTTCAGCCAGAATTTCAGCCAGCATTAAAGGATCCGGCTTCGAGCGGGTTTCACTTGCTGCACGAGTAGCATGGAATAGTTCCAGACTATTCGTTTGTTTTAGTACCCGGTCTAAACCTTTACGACTTTTACCTGTCGCCACTGCCAGTTTGATGCCTTCATCCTTTAATGCATAGAGCATTTCAGATATGCCTTCAAACCACGCATCTTCAACAGAGTTCGCCACATAATGATCTGAATAGGCCTGCAAAATATCCGCATGTAATTCTGGCACAGTTGGGAATAGTCGCTGTGCGACTTCTGGCAAACCCAGCCCGATAATGCCCTTCGCATCTGCATCAGTTAAAGGTTGCTGAAACTGTTGCGCAGCAAACTGTAAACTCGACACGATCTGACCCACTGAATCAAATAAAGTGCCATCCCAATCAAAAATGACCAGTTTTACAGGTGAATTCATATAAGGTTCCTAGTATTTGATTCAGTGTCTTTAAGCCCTCTCCTTCTAGGAGAGGGTTTGGGAGAGGTGAGTTAAATTAATTCCCCACCACAATTAACATCAGTGAGCAGCTGTTTTCGTATAGGTATTATCTACTTTTCAAGGATGAAAAGTAGCAAAAATCCTTTGTTACTCTGATGGCACGTCCCTGTACCACAGAGTAACAGCGACATCCATGTCGCCCTTCATTGATTTAGAAATTGTCTTGAATCATCTCTAATAAAGAGGGAAATTTCTCCCACTCAAGTAAAGCAAGATAAGACTCATTAAAAAGCTAAAAATTACTCGTCATCTTCCGCAGGTGTTACCACCTTATCCGCCTTTTGTGCACGAAGCTGTGCCACCAAGCTCTGCATATCTTCAGGTAACGGTGCTTCAATCGTCGGATAGCCTGGAATTTCCAGACGCATCGCATGCAGACATAAGCGGCGTGGTTTTGGTCCACGATATTCAGTTTCATGTCCGTATTTTTCATCACCTACCAGCGGATGACCAATGCTGAGACCATGTACACGAATCTGATGGGTACGACCAGACAATGGAGAAGCATACACCAGTGTCGCATGCATAAAACGCTCTGCCACATTCCACTGGGTTTTAGACTCTTTGCCTTCTTTAGAGACACGGACACGGCGCTCACCATTAGAAAGTTCATAACGATGCAAAGGTGCATCAATGAGTTGCTTATCTAGCGTTACCTGCCCTTTCACGACAGCGGCATAAGTTTTTTTAATCTTATGTTCACGTAATAAATCTTGTAGCGTTTTTAAGGTACTGCGCTTTTTCGAGATCATCACCAGACCCGATGTGTCACGGTCAATACGGTGAATCAATTCCAGGTATTTTTTACCTGTTGCAGCACGTAGGCCTTCAATCAGGCCATACGCCACACCGCTACCGCCATGCACAGCAATACCCGATGGTTTATTGACAACCATCAAGCCTTCATCTTCATATACCACACGTGACAGAAGACCTTGAGCCACCTTGTCCGAAATCGGCGCTTCTGATTCATCTTTTTGTTCATAACGAATAGGTGCCACACGAATCTGGTCGCCAATCGCCAGTTTGGTTTCGGCCTTAATGCGTTTTTTATTGACGCGAACCTGTCCTTCACGAATCAGACGATAAATCCGACTTTTAGGCACCCCTTTCAGACGACTGAACAAGAAATTATCGATTCGCTGTCCATCTTGATGTTCATCCACTTCAAACCAAGTGACGCTTTGCCATTGTTGTGTAGAATTCATACAGTTACTATGACCCAAAAATTACTAAAATTGATTAAAAACTGATCACTTAGGTTATGCTTTACACAAGAAACATAAGCTTAGCCCATAGGCAGATGATGCAAGGTTTGATATAGTCAGCGCACGGAAACCATCGTTTGTGAGTAAAAGTTGAAGCATTTCAGATTTCTCTGAACTTGATTATTCAATTAAAGACTCACATGATACGGGAAGGTCCCAAAAGAATTATGCCGACGCCGAAGGCTTATTATATCGGCAAACAAAGCAAACTGTTGCGTTTAATTGTACCTCAGGTACATAAATCAGTTTGTCTGAAAAAATATGTCGCCAACCTAGTTGGTTTTTAAACGTAAACTGATACACATCAGATTAGTCGCACCCTGAAGACGACTTCAGGCTACAGCGTTTGATGCATTGGATCTGCACAGTTTGTAAAGATACGACGACAATTCCGTATCAAGACACTTTCTATAAAGAAGGGATGATCTTCGAGCAATGTGACAGTGAAAGTTACTCACATCTAATGCACCGCTTGTCCGCCAGTGAAACGTTCAGGTGACTTTAATCGTTTAAAGATTGAAGCCGTATTGCCATCATCAATACGTGAATCAAAATACCGAAGCTGATCTATATTCAAGTAGACGCCGGGAATAAAAGACTCAGACCACAATGAAACTCATTGGAGATCTGGGCCATTGATCCGTGATGTGTGATGTTCGCTACGTGAATAGCGATTTTTTGCTGTGTATCACTATAAGGTGTTACACCCATGAAACGTATGTTGATTAATGCAACACATGCCGAAGAAATTCGCGTTGCACTTGTCACTGGTCAGCGTCTTTACGATTTCGATTTAGAGAATCGTACCCGTGAACAAAAAAAATCTAATATCTATAAAGGTCACGTGACTCGCGTTGAACCTTCTTTAGAAGCTGTATTCGTTGAATACGGCGCAGGTCGCCAAGGCTTCCTGTCTATGCGTGAAATCGCAAACTCTTATTACAAAGCCGATCCTCGCCAAACTTCAAATATCCGTGAACTGATTACTGAAGGTACTGAACTTCTGGTTCAGGTGGAAAAAGAAGAGCGCGGCAATAAAGGCGCTGCTCTCTCAACTTTCATCTCTTTAGCTGGTCGTTATCTGGTTCTGATGCCAAACAACCCGAAAGGTGGCGGTATCAGCCGTCAGATTTCTGGTTCAGTACGTGAAGAACTGAAAGAAATGCTGGCCTCTTTAAATGTGCCACGTGGTATGAGCGTCATTGTTCGTACAGCAGGCATTGGCCGTTCTCAAGAAGAATTACAGCTTGATCTGCAACATTTGCTAGACCTTTGGGCACAAATTCAAAGCACTGCAAATTCAGGTCCATCACCTATGCTGGTCCATCAGGAAGCAGGTGTGGTAACTCGTGCCATCCGTGATTACCTGCGTGATGATGTAGCAGAAATCCTGATTGACTCTGAGCAAGCCTATAACGAAGCTTATAACTTCGTTAAAGCAGTAATGCCGCTTCAGTTAGACAAACTGAAAACTTATACATTGAATGAGCCTTTGTTTGCGCATTTCGGTATCGAAAGCCAGATCCAAACTGCTTATGAACGTGAAGTAAAACTGCCTTCAGGCGGTTCGATCGTGATCGATCAAACTGAAGCTTTAGTTTCAATCGACATTAACTCGGCAAAATCAACTCGCGGTCAGGACGTTGAAGATACAGCGTTAAATACCAACCTTGAAGCCGCTGAAGAAATTGCTCGCCAATTACGTTTACGTGATATCGGTGGCTTAGTTGTCATCGACTTCATCGACATGACCAAAGACCGCAACCAGCGTATGGTAGAAGCGAAACTGCGTGAAGCAACTCAAAGCGACCGCGCACGTATCCAGTTCGGCCAACTGTCTCGTTTCGGCCTGATGGAAATGAGCCGTCAACGTCTGCGTCCATCGCTTGAAGAAGCAACTGGTTATGTCTGCCCACGCTGTCATGGTACCGGTATGGTACGTGACCTGCGTTCTCTATCACTTTCAATTATGCGTAAAGTGGAAGAAATCGCACTACGTGAACGTCATGGTGAAGTTCAGGTTGAAGTACCGGTAGAAATTGCGGCGTTCATGCTCAATGAAAAACGTCACAGCCTGGTATATCTGGAACAAACTTCAAATACACGTGTGACTGTACTTCCACATCCACACTTGGAAACACCTCACTACGAAATTTCGTATAATCCTGAAGGTTTCGCACCGACAAGTTACGAGCGTACTGAAGCAACCCGTTCAAGCGAAAAAGAACTGGGCTATGAGTCTTCTGAGTGGCATTTAGAAGAAGAACATACGCATACCGCTGCACCAGCACCTGCTCAGCAGCAAAACAACGGCAAAAACAATAAACGCCGCAATAACCAGAATCAGCAAAACGTACAGCAAGCACCTGCTGCACAACAGGCACCTGCTCAAGTTGCCGCACCTGCTGCCAGCCCATGTGCATGGTTAGAAAACCTGTTTGTACAAAAACAGGCAACTACT
Organism: Acinetobacter sp. YH12108; assembly: GCF_013419055.1. Taxonomy (NCBI): domain Bacteria; kingdom Pseudomonadati; phylum Pseudomonadota; class Gammaproteobacteria; order Moraxellales; family Moraxellaceae; genus Acinetobacter; species Acinetobacter sp. YH12108. The sequence goes on from NZ_VPAW01000007.1 coordinate 147,718, forward strand.
GTTGATCAATCTCGCACAGCGAACAATGCTGCTGCTGCTATTGAACAGATGGTGAATGGCGGTGCAGTGAGCCGTGGCCAGTTCGGCCAGGTTGCTCCTGTAACACCAGCAGTATCCGCACAGCCAACAGCTGTTGCAGCACCAGCAACTACCGGCAATGCTTATCTGGCGCCATCGACTGTAGTCCATAAACCAGAGCGTGATCAGTCTGAAAAAGCTGAACGTGAAGAGAAATCACAGCGTCATAACAAGAAAGCACGTAGCAACAAGCACAAAGAGCCACGTGAACAGGCGCAGTCTGATAATGCATCACAACATCAGGTGCATGAAGAAGTGGTTCAGGTTTCTCGTCAGGAACAACGTCAGGAAGCGCGTGAAAACAAACGCAACTCTCGCCGTCAGCACCACAATGAGTCTGCACAGCAAAGCGATACTCACGGCAATGAGCAACAGCAAAACGTGCCACGTCGTGACCGTCGCAACCAGCAACGTCCAGAACGTCCAAATCGCCACCGCGATCCAAGTGTTCTAAATGAACAAGCTGCACCTCAAGCACCTGCTGCCGTTGAAGCGCCAGCAGTCAATGAAAAGCAAGTTCGTGTGGAACTGGTCGATGCTCCTCGTAAAGAAGTGATGCCAACAGCAATGGTGGTAAATATTGACGAGGCGAAAAGCGAAATTGTGGCATTGAATGACACTGCTCCAGTCGCAAAACCTGCTGTTGAAGTGACTGCCCCTGCCGATGCTCCTGTAGAAGCACCAGCTGCGGAAGAGTTCCTGGCTGAAGTGACTGCATCTGCTCCTGCAGAGAAAACGCCTGAAGCTCAGTCATCATCAAAACAGCGTGCCAGCAATGACCCACGTCAACGTCGCCGCGACCGTCGTGCTGCACAAGGCCAACAGGCGAAAACTCAGCAATTGACACCATCACAGGTGCCAACACTTGGCCAATACACTATTGGTAGCCTGATTCGCCATGTTTATGGTGAAGACTGTTCAGTCCTGATTGAACAGTTCGGTCTGTTACCAACATTTAACCGTGCATTGCAAAAGTTCACGCAGGAATATAATGCGACTTTAGCAACGGTTTCGACCGCGGCCACAGAGAAAAAACCTGTAACTCGCGATGTAGAAGTCAGCAAAGCGCAACCTGAAGCAGAACCTGCACCTGTGCTGGATTTAACTCCGCCTGCACCGGTTTCAGAGAAACGTGTGGCGAATGATCCACGTGAGCGTCGCCGTCTTGCTAAACTGGCTGCCGAGCAAGCGTTACAGCAGGCAAAACAGCAAGCACAAGCTGAAGCAGAATCTACTGCGGTTGAACCTGTTCCAGAAGCAACGGCTCCAGCAGAAGAAGCGAAAGCTGAAAGTGCTGAAGCTGCACCTGCTGAAGCTCCGGTAGCTGCAGTAGAAAGTGCTGATACAACTGAAGCGACTCAAACTCCTGAGCCAGCTGCTGAAGCATCTGTAGAAACTGCGAAAGCTGAACAAGCTCCCGCTGAAGAAGTCACTGAAACGACTACAGTTGAAGTAACTCCAGCAGAAAACGAAGCTACGCCTACCGAAACTCCGGAAGCCGATAAAGCTGAAGAAACTGTAGCAAAAGCTGAAAAACCGGCTACCCGCCCACGTCGCCCACGTGGCCGTCCACCGAAAAAAACCAATACTGCAACTGAGTCATAATTCGCCCAATTGCAGTTAACTAAAAAAACCTAGTCATTTCGGTGGCTAGGTTTTTTTTGCTAGATTTTGTCAGAATAGGTTGATTACTCTAGTTTCAACACGCTAAAAGATGGCTATCATCCGTTTATTGCATATAAATTAAACGCATTGGATACGAAAAATAATAGGACGCTCATGACCCAGACGAACCAACCCGATCTTATTGGCATTGCAGATGTCGCAGCCAAAATCCCTGCCTTCATCAGTAAGGTCCCTAATCTGCTGAACGGACTGCGACAGGCTTATTTACGTACTCCCAATACGCCCGCAGGCCTGGGTTTGGCTTTTGAAAAAGCAACGCAGCGTAATCCTGAAGGTATTGCATTACGTTTTGAGGATCAGTCCTATACCTATGCTCACCTAAATGGCTGGGCGAACCAGATCGCACATTTCTACCTTTCTCTCGGTGCACAGAAAGGTGATGTGGTGGCTGTAATGGTCGAGAATCGTCCGGAGTTCATTGCCAGTGTGATTGGCCTGGCCAAGCTGGGCATCACGATTGCACTCGTGAATACTTCTCAGGTCGGCAAAGTCCTGACACATAGTATTAATCTGGTGAAACCGATTGCGGTCATTGTCGGTGAAGAGTGCCGTGCTGCCGTTGATGAAATCCGCAATAATCTCAATATTGCCGCTGACCGTTTCCACTGGTTTGCCGATCAGAACACACAAGAAAATACCGGACAAGCACCTGAAGGGTTTATCAACCTAGCAGAGCAGATTGACCAGTTCCCGAAATTCAATACACCGACTACGCATTCGGTACAAGGCAAAGACGGCCTGTTCTATATCTATACTTCAGGTACTACCGGCTTACCTAAAGCGGTGATCTTTACCAATAGCCGCTGGACACTCGCCTATGGCACCTATGGCCATGTCCTGAACCTGAATAAAGATGACGTGATGTACTGCACCCTGCCACTTTATCATGCGACAGGTATTGTGGTGTGCTGGTGTGGGGTGATTGCCGGAAGCAGTACTTTTGCCATCCGTCGCAAGTTCTCCACCTCTTCCTTCTGGAAAGATGTCAAAAAATTTGATGCTTCAGCGATTGGTTATGTCGGTGAACTTTGCCGCTACCTGATGGATGCGCCACCGTCTGAACTGGAAAAAGGCCATCGTGTCACCAAGATGATTGGTAATGGCATGCGCCCGAATATCTGGGATAAATTCAAATCCCGTTTTGGCATCAAGGAAGTACTGGAACTGTATGCCTCAAGTGAAGGTAATGTCGGTTTCAGCAATGTCTTTAACTTTGACAATACTGTCGGTTTCTCACCAACACCTTATGCCATTATCGAATTTGATAAAGATAAAAATGAGCCTGTGCGTGATGCCAAAGGTCGCTGCAAACGGGTAAAAAAAGGTGAAACCGGTTTATTGATTGGTAAAATTACCCGCCGCTCCCCTTTCGATGGTTATACCGATCCAGAAAAGAACAAGGCAGTCATCATGCATGACGTGTTCAGTAAAGGTGATTCCTACTTCAATACCGGCGATCTGGTGCGTAATATCGGTTTCCGTCATGCCCAGTTTGTCGACCGTCTCGGTGACACCTTCCGCTGGAAAGGTGAAAATGTTTCAACGACTGAAGTCGAAAACATGCTGACCGAGTATGACAAAATTATCGAAGCTGTAGTTTATGGTGTAGAAATTCCAAATACCAATGGCCGTGCCGGTATGGCTGCAATTACCCTGCAACCGGGAAGCACCCTGGATGAGCAAGACCTGAAAAATATGGTCAGCACCTTTAAACGCTGTCTGCCTGCATATGCAGTTCCAGTTTTTCTGCGCATTCAAGAACAGGTAGAAACGACCGGTACCTTCAAGTATCAGAAAAACAAACTGAAAGAACAGGCTTTTGACCCAAACAAAACCGATGAACGCTTGCTGGTTTTATTGCCAGGCAGCGATGCGTATTGTGAGCTGACTCAAGAAATTTTTGAGAACATTCAAGCCTATCAATATCGTTTCTAAGTGCTGAAGTTGCCTATTTTTTGTTTAGATAAAGCAGAATTGTTGTATTTATAATCAAACATAGGCAACTTTGTTATTTTTTACTTGCGCTGCAATGAGATCTTGCTACAATACGCTCCATCAAACAAAGTGGTGCTTTCAGAACTCTTTAGTTTCTTTTGCACTGCACAATTAAGCCTTGCTTGATTGTTGGTTCAGGGCCGTTAGCTCAGTTGGTAGAGCAGTGGACTTTTAATCCATTGGTCCCGCGTTCGAGTCGCGGACGGCCCACCATTAAATTTGATATCCCCTGATGGGCCGTTAGCTCAGTTGGTAGAGCAGTGGACTTTTAATCCATTGGTCCCGCGTTCGAGTCGCGGACGGCCCACCATCATTTCTAAAATCTCTTTTTAGAAACTTCAATCAAAGCTACTTTGATTACCCGAATGGGCCGTTAGCTCAGTTGGTAGAGCAGTGGACTTTTAATCCATTGGTCCCGCGTTCGAGTCGCGGACGGCCCACCATTCTCCCCTCTATATTTATTTCTTCTTTCAATATTCTTATAATATTTCCTATATTATTCAGTTCATTCTTTTTATTTAAGCGCAATTCATCCTGACAATTTTAGAATCGCCATTTCCATTTACTCTGTTTTTAAATTTTTTACAGATTTTATCGCTTTTATTCTGTCATCTTAAATTCAGAATCTTTGACCAGCTCATACGCTTTAGAAGGTGCAGGATAACCCTGATCAAATAACTGCTGGTTTGCCCGTTCTTTTTCGTCATAAATTTTTTCCAGATTCATGACCAGATGGGTTGGGCTTTTAATTGTATAATAGAATTTTGCCCCCTCTTTACGGTCCACGATCAGTTCAGTTTGTTCCGGATTAATCATCCAGCGGTCCTTACGATAGTTCACATTACTTTCGGTCTGAACCCGTCTGGAATTATTCACAAATACTTTGCCATAATGTACGATACTGCGATGCACTGTACCATCTGGCAATAAAGTCAAAATAAACACTGACTTCCCTTCCGTACAAGGTGCAAACCGCCCGTCACAATCAATCTGGGTAAGATAACGCCCGACATAGCTTTTGGCATAATCCGGTACAAGTTTAGGATCGACATTTGGTTCTACAGGCAATGCCTTATAGGTTGCAGTCTGGGTGAGCGATTTAGCATTACGGGTGTCATAACTTTCATTGGCGGCGGAGATGACTACGCCATCTTGTGCCAAAGTTTTCGTAGTATCAGGTAAGGGTTTGCTTTGATGGTCATCACAGGCAATCAGTCCTGCAACACTTCCCAGCACAAATCCAAGCCGGCATAAACCACTTAAATGATGCGATACATTCGATTTCATTTTAAAAATATACCTGAAGGGGTGCACATCGATATAGGCAGACGACTCACTGAAAACTTATAAGTTTTAATAATGAATTCAATGGAATTTTTATGATCTTAGTGATTTTTTAAGGATTATTTAATCTCCCGTAACATTACTTAACGAATTTATTTTCAATATATACTTTAAAAATTCAGATAAAACTCCATTCTTATAAATACGAGTCATTTTTTAGACTCAACCTTATTTTTTTCTATCAGGAGACCTGGATGACCAATGTTGGTTTATATCGCTCTAACCGCTCAAACATGATTGCAGGTGTAATGGGTGGTATTGCTGAACGTTTTGGTTGGAACGCAAATTTATTACGCTTGATCTTCGTGATTATTTCGGTTATGAGTGCTGCTTTCCCGGGTATCTTAGTTTATCTGGTTCTATGGTTAGTGATGCCAAAAAAGAATTCTATGCCTGATTATGCTGCGAGCAGAACTGATTATGAACGTCCTGTGCGTACCGTGAATCAGGATAAAGACTACCGATAAAATCGTTTCCTCTTTCACCTAAATATTCATATGGTGAAATTTTTATGCCACGGTCTTTCCCCCAAAAGATCGTGGTTTTTTTTGCCTATATTTTTGTTATTTCCCTGCTGTATTACAGCTTTTCACTTTCTTTCTCAGTTGAATTCACGATAAGTTCAATATTCTAATTTTTGAAATGGATTTCACATGATTCAGGCAGAATGGATGATGCTCTGGCTCTGTGCCGTAGCAGCCCTGCTGCATGGTTTAAGCGGCTTTGGCTTTCCCATGATGAGTACGGCTGTTCTGTCCAGTGCATATCCGCTTAGTATCGCGGTTACTCTTGTCATTCTGCCCTGCCTGCTGCTGAATCTGATCATGCTGAATGCCGATCCTGTGCATAGCATGTTGAATAGCATTGGCTATTATATAAAACGCTATTGGCCATTGATACTCAGTAGCCTGACCGGCAGTGTACTCGGGGTCAAGCTGTTATTTTGGCTAAATGAGGCTTATTTAAAACTGTTATTGGGTCTGGTGATTGTATTTTATGTCTTGGACCAGTTACGGGCACGGCCATTGCAAGTTAGTCCACATATTTCCAGCATGCTCTGTTTTGGTTTTCTGGCCGGCATCATTGGAGGTGCGACCAATGCCATGGCACCTTTTCTGATGATGTATCTGATGAGTTGCCAGCTGTCTAAAACAGATATTGTCATTATCAGCAATCTCAATTTCATTGCCGGTAAACTGATCCAGCTGATTTTACTGTTTCCAATTCTGATCACACTGGAAACCCATCAACAGCATATTCTGATCGGGATCAGCCTATTCGCCCTTGCTGGTGTCTGGATCGGAGGCAAAATACGCCATCGTTTGTCTCAGCAGCACTTCAAATGGATTGTCCTGGCTTTACTTTTTGGCTTGGGCCTGTATGCCCTATGGCAAAGTACTGGATTATTGCAACAATCTGGTTATAGTATCTTTAAATAGGATGCTTTTTAAGCAAAACAAAATTACAAATTCAAAGTTAATATAAAAAATGATGTAAATAAAAACCTTGCAAGGAGAGCATATGACTCAGACCAACCTAGCTACCCCGACCAATGCCATGCCTAAAGGGCTGCTTAAAGGCTGGATTCTTATTCTTGTCGCAGCCATTGTGGCCTATGGCTTATATCTTTACCTGCCCTATGACCAGAATGCCAATAAAGGACTGGCACTTTTAGCCTTTATCGGTATCTTATGGTTGACTGAAGCCATTCATATCACGATTACAGCTTTACTCATCCCCGTGATGGCAGTATTGCTGGCCATGCCAATGGCCTCTGGTGAAGAACTGGTTCCGATTACCACGCAAGCCGCTTTGGCTACTTTTGCCGATCCTGTCATTTTCCTGTTTTTTGGTGGTTTTGCGTTGGCCACAGCGTTGCATATCCAGAAACTGGACCGGAAAATTGCCATGTGGATCATCTCCCTGTCCAGAGGGCATCTGGGCATTTCTGTACTGGCGATTTTTGTGGTGACGGCGCTGCTGTCCATGTGGATTTCCAATACGGCGACTGCTGCTATGATGCTGCCTTTGGCCCTAGGCTTGCTTTCACATCTGGATGTCAGCAAGGATCGTAAAACTTTTGTCTTTATCCTGCTCGGCATTGCCTATTCGGCCAGTATTGGCGGACTGGGCACCATGGTCGGTTCACCTCCGAATGCCATTGCTGCCAAGGCCCTCGGCTATGATTTTGCCGACTGGATGAAAATCGGCTTGCCGATGATGTTCATTATTCTTCCCGCCATGCTGGTCAGTTTATATCTGGTACTACGTCCAAAACTGAATTACAAAGTACAATTTGTGACTGAAGATATTCCTTGGACGGGTACACGTATTGCCACGATGCTGCTGTTCATCTGTACCGCAATTGCTTGGATCTTCAGCAAAAAGCTGACCGAGAACTTTGGTATTTCACAACCTGATACTTGGATTGCTGTTCTGGCAGCATGCTTGGTCGTGATTATCGGCACTGCAACATGGAAACAAGTTGCGGAAAATACAGATTGGGGCGTTTTATTTTTATTTGGCGGTGGTTTAACCCTCAGTGCAATTTTAAAAGATTCAGGCAGTTCATTGGTACTTGGTCAAACGCTTGCAAATGTGTTTGGTGATACCTCACCATTGATGATTATTTTTGTTGTAGCAGCATTTATTGTCTTTTTAACAGAATTCACCAGTAACACTGCATCTGCTGCACTGTTAGTACCAGTCTTTGCCGCCATTGCCGACCAGATGGGTATGCCTAAAGAGATTCTGGTGATTGTGATCGGGATTGGGGCTTCTTGTGCCTTCATGCTACCTGTGGCGACACCACCGAATGCGATTGTGTTTGGTACTGGCCATATTCAACAAAGTGAAATGATGAAAGTCGGCTTTGTCCTGAATATCATGTGTATTTTCTTGGTTTCCCTGTTTATTTACTGGTTCTTTATCTAAGTTTAAATAAATCCAGATTCCAAATTAAAAAGCACCCGAGGGTGCTTTTTTTTCAGAACTATTCAAAACAGCTTTAAGCTCTCATTTTAAAATGGTTCAGTTCCTGATTCAGGGCAGCGATAATATCTGCGCGGCTGATAATTCCGACCAGACGCTGCTCACTCACTACCGGAATATAGTTAAAGGAACGCTCCACAAAATAGGGCACCAGATCCTGAATCGGCTGCAATGGCTGCACAGTGACCACTTTGCGGGTCATAATATGTTTGACTTGATGTTCCCAGCTGCTGCGCACATCTGCAGCACGTTTAAACCATTCTACCACCTGATACATGGCCAGCGTTCCCACCAGCTTGCCTTCCGCATTAACCACCGGCAGGCTCATCAGGTTCATTTCTTTAAATTTATCCAGTGCATGCTGAATATTATCATTGGCATGCAGGGTCACCACGTCTTTAGTCATAATGTCCTGACAGGTAAACTGGTTGACCGCACGGGCATTGGCTCGGTCCTGCGCTTCCAGAATAATCTTTTGCAGGTCATATTCACTAATGTCCAGCAGCTCGGTTTGCTGATCTAGTACTTCCTGAATATCTTGCGGCTGAATAGTGACTTTCTGGGTCGGGGTCGGATCTTTGGAACGGGTATTCAATTGCGCCTGCTGCGGATAACGCTTGCCAATCATTCGATTAAAGACGATCGCAATTACCATCAATAAGATCGAATTCAGCAGCACCGGATAGAAAACGAAAGCATAGCCGAGTTCATGCACCGCATTGCCGCCGAGTACCGCCGTAATAGCCACAGCACCACTCGGTGGATGCAGGGAATCGGTGGTCATCATCAGGATAATAGCCAAAGCTACCGCTAGACTAAAAGCTTCCGTCGGACTGGCAATAAACAAGGCACAGGTCACACCCACTACCGCAGCAATAGTATTACCTACCAGAATATTCCAGGGCTGTGCCAAGGGACTGGCCGGAACTGCAAACAGCAGTACCGAAGAGGCCCCCATCGGCGCAATATACCAGGCTTCAAAATCACCCAGAATCCATAAACTCAGTAATGATGATACCGTGAGACCCAGTAGTGCCCCAATACCGCAGAGTAAACGGTCCTTGAGTGGAAGAACTTTAAAATTCGGTTTTAAGGTATTGAGCCAGTCGAGATTGGAATGGAACACGGCGCGCCTGATTTTAATGTTTACAGATTTTGCGCATTATAAAACTAGTCGCTTTAAAGATGTATTTATTTTATATCTTTTAATTACACTTAAATGGATGCTGTTTAAAAAGCTAAGTCACACACCAGAGAAAAACCATCCATCTAGTCCTATTTTACTATTCAATCTCTCATAGGATTTTCAATAAGATCATTCATGTCAGGTGATTTTAGTCTCAGCTTCGCTATGAGAACCAGATTTAATCAGAGGTTCGATTTTGAGCAGCTCGACCTGACCATAATAGGTTGAAAATGCTACATCTCCGGCATCTACCCCAGTACCAATGCGAATCAGCTCGTCGACCGGGGCTAAACGGGTCGGATCAAACTGTACCCATCCTCCTTCCAGATAGGCTTCAAAAATGGCATGAAAATCGGGTAAAAATTTTTCAATTTCCACATAACCGACCACCATGCGTGCCGGAATTCCTAAAGCACGACACAGCGCAATGCCCAAATGAGCAAAGTCACGGCATACACCTGCTCGGTGGACCAGCACATCCGTTGCAGTCGTAAACTGATCAGAACAGCCAGAGACATAAAAAATATTGTTATAAATCCACTGTTCGATGGCTTTTACACGCGTATAGCCGGGTATCATCCAGCCAAATGAACGTTTCGCCATTTCTAGTAATAAATCTGAATTGCAATAGCGGCTGGCCAGCAAATAAGGTAGTACTTCATCCGGCAGGTCTGGAATTTTGACTTCACTCAAGTTTTGCCTCAGATCATTCGGAATGCTCGGCTGACGGGTAACTGTCGCGCTATAGTTCAGTTCAAATGCCTCACAGGGTTCGAGTTGCAACCGGATATGACGGTTTTGATGCTGAGCATCCTGAAATTCATGCCACTTGACCGGCATATTCATAGTGAGCTGTTCTCCGAGAATATTCTGATCGGGATGATGGGCGACCTGAACCATAAAAATAAATTCGGTAGGTTGCACAATCTTGTATTTTAAATGGCACTGAATTTGGTAAGTGGTCATGAAGTTCCTTATTATTAGGCATTATTATATTGTGTGAAGATTAAACTAATTCTAAGACCGCAATCGTATGAGATCAGTTTAACTTTATCGCGCTTCAGTGAACAGGATGCTATACATCTGATTTATTCCTGATTTTTGGATCTCATCCCATTGCTATTCCAGCATAAAATTGCAGCAAAGCCGCGCAAAATCTGGCATGAATGAAGACCATTTTAATTTTTTCCAAAATATTTTCAGCGTATTAACCCTTTGCCACTCCCCTGTAAAATCCTTATAATCAAGCACAATTTTTCTCTAATTTTAAGTGGATGACCATGAGTCGCGCCATATCGCATATTGATACCTTCCAAGGCTTAATTCTTGCCTTACAAAACTACTGGGCGGAGCAAGGCTGCGTCGTGTTACAGCCTTACGACATGGAAATGGGTGCAGGGACATTCCACACTGCAACTTTCCTTCGTGCGTTAGGTCCCGAAACCTGGAATGCTGCTTATGTTCAGCCATCACGCCGTCCGAAAGATGGTCGTTATGGTGAGAACCCGAACCGTCTGCAACATTATTACCAGTTCCAGGTTGTGCTTAAGCCAAACCCGGACAACATCCAGCAGCTTTACCTAGATTCTTTAAAGGCAATCGGTATTGATCCTTTAGTTCACGACATCCGTTTCGTGGAAGATAACTGGGAATCTCCAACACTGGGCGCATGGGGTCTAGGCTGGGAAGTTTGGCTGAACGGCATGGAAGTGACTCAGTTCACTTACTTCCAGCAAGTCGGTGGTGTTGAATGCTACCCAGTAACCGGTGAAATCACTTATGGTCTGGAACGTCTGGCGATGTATCTGCAAGGTGTAGACTCAGTTTACGATCTGGTTTGGACCAAAGGTCAGTTCGGTACTGTGACGTATGGCGATGTGTTCCATCAAAATGAAGTAGAACAATCGACTTATAACTTCGAATATGCACCAGTAGAAAAAATGTTCGAACTGTTCGATTTCTACGAAGCTGAGGCGACCCGTTTAATCGAAGCTGAACTGCCATTACCTGCTTATGAGCAAGTGATTAAAGCATCACACAGCTTTAACCTGTTAGATGCGCGTGGCGCGATCTCTGTGACTGAACGTCAGCGTTATATTCTGCGTGTGCGTACTTTGGCACGTTCAATTGCGACCAGTTATGTAGCAGCACGTGCGAAACTTGGTTTCCCAATGGCAGAACCTCACCTACGTGACGAAGTCCTGGCTCAGCTTAAAGCTCAAGTAGAAGCAGAAGCGGCTCAAGCAGAAAAATCAGCGGAGAACAAATAATGTCTAAACATACAGTTTTATTTGAACTTGGCTGTGAAGAACTTCCTCCAAAAAGCCTGAAAAAATTACGTGATGCTTTAAAAGCTGAAACTGAAAAAGGCTTAAAAGATGCGGGTTTGGCTTTCGATGCGATCGAAGCTTATGCAGCGCCACGTCGTCTGGCACTTAAAATCGTAAATGTTGATGCTGCTCAAGCGGATACGCAAAAACGTTTTGACGGTCCTGCTGTGCAAGCGGCTTATGATGCTGAAGGCAAACCAACCAAAGCACTTGAAGGCTTTATGCGCGGTCAAGGCATTACGGTTGATCAGGTGTCTACTTTCCAGGCCGGTAAAGTTGAAAAAGTCTGCTACCTGAAAGATGTGAAAGGCCAAAGCCTTGACATTTTACTGCCACAAATCCTGCAACATGCTCTGGATCAATTGCCAATCGCAAAACGCATGCGTTCTGCTGCTAGCCGTACTGAATTCGTTCGTCCGGTAAAATGGGTGGTCTTGTTAAAAGACAGCAATGTGATTGATGCAACCATTCAGGATCATAAAGCAGGCAACGTGACTTATGGCCACCGTTTCCATGCGCCTGAAGCGATTATTCTGGCCAATGCAGATGCGTATCTGGATGCCCTGCGCGCTGCGAAAGTGATTGCGTCTTTTGAAGAGCGTCAAGCAATCATCGATCAGCAAGTCAAAGTACTGGCTAATGAAGTGAATGCGATTGCCATTGTTCCTGCGGATCTCCGTGACGAAGTCACTGCACTGGTTGAATGGCCGGTTGCATTACGTGCCAGCTTCGAAGAACGCTTCCTTGCAGTTCCACAAGAAGCGCTGATCACTACCATGCAGGACAACCAGAAGTATTTCTGTCTGGTGAATGCTGAAAACAAATTACAGCCTTACTTCATTACCGTTTCTAATATTGAGTCTAAAGATCCGACTCAAATCATTGAAGGTAACGAAAAAGTAGTTCGTCCGCGTCTGTCAGATGCAGAATTCTTCTTCCTGCAAGACCAGAAACAACCGCTTGCGTCTCGTAAAGAGAAACTGGCCAACATGGTATTCCAAGCACAACTGGGTACACTTTGGGACAAATCTCAACGTATTGCCAAACTGGCGGTAGCACTTGCTCCGATTACCGGTGCCAAAGCTGAAGATGCTGAAAAAGCAGCTTTACTTGCAAAATGCGACTTAACTTCTGAGCTGGTCGGTGAATTCCCGGAACTTCAAGGGATCGCGGGTACTTACTACGCACGTCTTGAAGGCGAAAATGATGAAGTGGCTGAATCTTTAGGTGAGCAGTATTTACCTAAATTCGCGGGTGACGTTCTGCCTAAGACTAAAACTGGTACAACGATTGCTCTTGCGGATCGTTTAGATACCTTGACTGGTATTTTCGGTATCGGTCAGGCACCAACAGGTTCTAAAGACCCATTTGCGCTACGTCGTTCTGCGATTGGTATCCTGCGTCTGGTGACTGAAAACGAACTTGATGTATCCATTGAAGACCTGATCAAACTGGCTCTAGCTGCTTATGGCGATGTATTGAAAGACCATGAGAAGACTTTGGCAGATGCAGTTGCATTCCTTGAAGGTCGTTACCGTGCGAAATACGAAGACCAAGGCGTTGATGTTGACGTGATCCAGGCTGTTCAAGCACTGTCACCTAAATCACCTCTTGATTTTGACAAGCGTGTAAATGCGGTAAATCACTTCCGTGCATTGCCTGAAGCTGCTGCACTTGCTGCTGCCAACAAACGTGTTGCCAACATCCTTGCCAAAGAAGCTGCACCTGAAGGTGCTGTGGTTGAAGCCAATCTGGTGGAAGATGCTGAAAAAGCATTGTTCGCTGAACTGCAAAAAATCACACCAGCGGTTGAACCTCTATTCGCTTCTAAAGATTACACTGCTGCGTTGTCTGCATTGGCTGCCCTACGTGCGCCAGTAGATGCGTTCTTTGACGGTGTAATGGTGATGGCTGATGATACTGAACTAAAAGCAAACCGTTTACGCCTGCTTGCTCAGCTACGTGACCTGTTCACTAAAGTTGCAGATATTTCAGTGCTTCAACACTAAAACCTAATTGGTTGTAAAATACACGAAACCCCGCTATAAATTAGTGGGGTTTTTTATTAATATTGCTATGAAAACACTAGAAATCTTTTTATTCAATCTATTCATGGTGGGGGAGGATTTTTCAAATATTTCTGAAACAAGACGCTCTAGAAATACAACAATTATTAAGTGTGAAGGATATATTTTTGAATTCAAACAAATTGATATTCACTTTAACCAATATAAATTTCTAAACCAGCAAAAAATCACAACAGTAGTAAAAATACTGAATGTTCAATCCACGGAAATTGAATCTATATTACAAATTATTGATGATCTTTGTTGGTTACTTTCATTTTGTCAGCAATCATATGTTTGCAGAGCTGGTTATAAATACGATAGCGGAGAACATTGGCATGGCACTTTAGGTACTATAAATAATAAAAACAATATCATAGAAAATAGAGGTCAAGACATTAGATACTTCATTGAGCAAGTTTATCCAACATTTAAAAAACTAAAATCGAAAAGGCAATTAACAGTAATCTTTGGCTATATTTGTGAGGCATATCGCCCATCATTAGCTTATGAGATTTCTCTAATTTCTCACTACGTTGCTATAGAAAATTTGAAGCAGACATTTGCCTTAGATAAAGGATATAAATACTCTAGAGGATATTTTTCACATAAAGATTATCCTGCTTTAGATGTTGCACCTAAAGACTTAGAAAATTATTTCCCGCCTACCAGAAAAACGAAACAATATATACATAAAAAATTCGGGCAAGTTGGTTCAGCAGAAATGACTAGGCGCATGTTTGAAGACATTGGAAGATCTAGAGACAACCCTATGGTTAAGTTTTCCCTTAAAAATCGAAACGATCTGATACATGAGGGCTTAGTATTTCCATTTGGACATGAGAATTACTTTGAAAAAGCTGAAAATGATTTCCATAATGTAAGTAATCTATTAAGAAAATATATTTTAACCTTACTAAATTACAAAGGTGAATATTACTTAAGTGAAGATCGAATCGGTCCTTCAGGCTTGATTACTTAGGGTCAAAGGTCAAATTAGCTGATCTTTACATCTCCCATAAGATCACAATAAAACTATGAAAAATAGAAAATCCCTTTCAATAGCTCAATATTTGATGATTGGTATTCTCCCCCCAATCATCACTGAAATTTTAGTATTTGCAGGGATTCAACGTACTTTTTGGCTACATTTTTTTAGCTTTATTATGATCACCGTTTTGGTGATCCTATATAACTATGCACGAAAAAAAACAGACCATACACCTTAGCCCTTAAGCTCAAAAACTATAGGCATATCCCTATATATTTCATATACTCACCCTAACAACACTCAACAAGAAAGAAGCGCATGAAATTTCAAACACTCATTATGACGACTCTTGCGGGTATCGCACTTACAGCATGTACATCTCAACCGACCATTCCACAGCTGGAACTGGGTGTATTACAGGAAGTACAAAATCTCGAAGTTATTCCAGAAACAACCAACAATAAGGCGAAACTGACCAAATTCCTCGACAAATGCGTGATTGAATTTACTGGCGACATCGGCAACAACCGTTCAGTTGAACAATGGTCATTTAAAGGCCTGACCCTGATTGATGCCGGTTCAGCAACTTTCCAGCGTGACGGTACCAGCACGGCACAAAAATTTGACCTGCACGATACGGCAGTACAAAAGAACTTTGTAATTCTGCGCAATCATTTTGCTAAAGATGCCCTAACTCAATGTGATTAAATAGATCGCCCTGTTTTTATGATGAAAATAGGGCTATTTATTTGAATGAACAGAAATTTAATTTTTCTTCTGATTTAAACTGCCTTTTCTTCCTTTTAAAAATTATAAGATCCTCGCATCAAACTACGCTGAACCTATACTCTCTCCATAGCTTATTCATTGTTTTTGGCTGATTATCCGTTACACTGAAAACCAAACTCAGACCGCTCTTTGACGAATTCGAGGTCGATCCATAATGAATATCAAAACCCCAATTATTTTAACGACAGCTTTAATGTTCTGCGCACCTGTATTTGCACAGACCGAAACCACTCAGACCACTAAACCGATTGCACCTTATGGTGAGAATCCGAACCTGCTGCATGTGTTTGCCTATAAAGCACAGGAAGGCGTTATCAATACCGCTGAAAAAGTAGGTGAAGTCACTGAAAAAGGCATTGCCAAAATCAAACCGGGTGTAGACCGTGCCTGGGGCAATACCAAGTCTGCAGCATCAGATACCATCCAGAAAGTAGATCAGGGTGCGACTCAGGCAGCACAGCAAACGGGTCAGAAAATTCAGCAGACCCGTGAAGTCTGGCGCGGCAATTCACAACAGGCACCGATCGTGCAGCAGCCTTTGAGTCAGCCATCTACCGCAACTCAAAATTCATCGGTATCACAGCCCCAGTCAAGTTCCGGTACAGCGACCAGTTATGCAGTAGATGATCTCTAAATCATCGCATTGAAAAAAGCCCATTACGGGCTTTTTCTTTTAAGCATTGAAGATAGTTGAGTCTTTCTTTAGACTGAACTCAAATAAAATCATGAGAAGATAATAAAAATGAAAAAAATTCTCCTCAGCTTTATCGCCGGCATTCTGTGTGGCGTAGCCATTCTATACATTACTTTACTGGTTTCAGGTGAAACCGTAACCTCAATTGCTGCCATTGATGATGAATTATCCTCCATCCCGAGCCTGTCTAGTGCCGCTTCTTATAACCATAAAACCGAAGGCGAAAAAATCCAGCATATAGAACACTTGGAGGAAGCTGAATTTAGGCCCGCCTCTGGCAATAATGCCGACCTGTATCGGATCAAGGATATGTGTAAATTAAGAATCGGGGTTCAGGGAGATGACATTTATAGTTATCGAACAGCTTATTTTTCGCAGAATCATCTGATCTATATGTTTGAAACCCATTATCGAACATCTTATGACAAGCGTCCCGATGAACGGGTACCCGAATTTAAGCGCGTCTATCAGGAAATTATATTTAACCCCCGGTCTGCACTGGTTCAGAGTGAATTTTTAAAGCTATTAGATAAATATATTACGCCAGAAAACCGAAAAAAATGCTGATCGAATTTAATCAGCATTTAGTTTTTATTTGGCAGTTTTTAATTTACCTGACGGATAGGCCGGCCTTGCTTAAAGGCTGCTACATTTTCAACCATCTGATCCACAATGCGTTGACGGGCATCGATACTACCCCAGGCATTGTGCGGTGTAACAATCAGGTTAGGAATTGAGGCATCGAGCAATACATTGCCTTCTTTTGGTGGCTCCACGGTAAGTACATCCGTCGCAGCACCGGCAATTTTGCCTTCGCATAAGGCCTGAGCCAATGCCTGTTCATCAACGATTCCGCCACGTGCACAGTTAATTAAAAATGCACTTGGTTTCATCGTGTCCAGTTCGGCATGACTGATTAAATGACGGGTATCTTCCGTTAAAGGGCAATGCAGGCTTAAAAAATCCACTTGTGGCAATAACTCTGCAAATGGAATACGGGAATCATCTGCTGGACGGTTGGGCAAAGCGGCAATCAGTACTTTCATGCCAAAGGCTTCTGCCAGTCTGGCAACTGCATGGCCCAGCTCACCATAACCAACAATACCTAAGGTCTTGCCTGCCAATTCTACAATTGGCGCACCCAATAGACAGAACTGGCTGGCCTTTTGCCATTCGCCCTGCTGTACTGCACGTTGATAGGTTAAAAATGAAGTGGCCAGATTGAGCATCAGCATAAGGGTATGCTGAGCGACGGCAGAGGTGCCATAAGCCTGACAGTTACACACCACAATGCCACATGCCTTGGCCGCAGCCAGATCGACATTATTGGTGCCCGTAGCAGAAATCAGGATCAGTTTCAGTTGAGGGCATTGCTGGATGGTTGCCGCGTCAATCATAACTTTGTTGGTAATGATGACATCGACATCGGCCACACGAGACTGAATCTCTGCAGCCGATGTGGCCGGGTATAAGACCAGCTGATCAAATACTGCATGTAGTGCATGAAAGTCCAAATCCTGTTGGTCTAAAGAAGCATAATCTAAATAAGCGGCTTTCATGGCTTTACCCTCAACCTTGTTTGACAATTTATTTTGATTGCCATTTAAAACAAGTCCTGCAGGGTTTTCAAGCAACTTACTGTCAGAAGTGGTTAATCTACAGACTTATCAATATGGTTACGCAGAGAACGGCGCACCTTATAAATCACATATACACTGAGAAAGATCAGAAAAATAAGAGAAGAACTGAGCAAGATCACTGCAGGATGCACACTTTCCGCGTGTGCAAAATTAGGCAGCATCAGTCCAAGAATAAAACAAATACTTGTAACTTGTTTGGATTGCATATATTTACTCCCTTGTCATATAAACAACCGGGAGCGGTGTGACTATTTTTCATACCGCCTAAGACCATATTAGGCCTTAGCAAACATAAGTCAAGTATTTGTTTTTTAGATAAATTTTTTGGTTAGTTCATTTCACTTCGTGTCACAAACTGTGTATTTTTGTCACTTGCGTCAACGAAACCGGAAGCGCCGTATTCATCTGTATGCAAATTCAGATGTTTATAGCTGAACATATAAAAATCAGCATAGCGTTTCATAATAATCGGATGCATGCCTACATTTAATTCATCCTGCTCCTTGACCAGTTTCATGATATGCCGGTCATTCATCACTACCAGATAACGTTCATCATTCAGATTGATGGTCAGCAAGCCATTACCTTTGGCATAGATTGGAATCAGGAATTTATGGTTCAGTGCAATCGCATCACCGGTATAGCTTTCGATCTTGTTGCTGATGACGTTAAAGACCAGTGCATGTCCATAGGCATCCAGCAATAACTGGCGCTTTTCCTGCGGCAGATTGACGTGAATTCCGAGCTTAAGCAGATCCTGCTGATCGACCTGTTTATTACTCAGCAATTCACGCAAAATCACCTGTTTTTGCGCTGCATCAAAAAACTGGGTATCCAGCAGCAGATCATTATTTTTCAGAATACGTCCTAAAGCAAAACGATGCCTCGGCAGGATATTCTCAATCACCTTGCGATAATAGAACTTGCTGTTTTTTTTGACCCGGCGCATTTTCTGGTAGAAATAACTTTCATCATATTCATGCAATAAAAAGTCATACAGCAGCTCGGAGCTGGCCAGAACAGCGATGGCGTCATGGCCGGTAAATGGCAGATGCAGTACATGATGCTGCGGAAGTACGGCTTCTAGTTTCAGGTAATGTACCCGGTCTTCGGTGCAATACGGGTCATATACCAGAATATATTCCCGTTCCGGACTGACGTCTTCTGCCTCAATCCGCATACCTTCATTCAGCTCAGGCTGGTAAAACATGTTGTAGCGGGCATCTTCGACATCTTCCGGATCAATCGAATATTGCGGCACCATCGCCACCACTCGCTGAACATTCAGCAGATTGGAATATTTAATCGCAGCATAGCCGCCCATGGAGCCACCATAGGCAATGCGCTGCTGAAACGGCGCAATCAGCTCGGCAATGGCTTGCAACATGTTCCACATGGAACTTTTTGGAAACCAGGATTTATGTTTGGGCATGATTCCCAAAACATTAAATTCAAATTTCGCTAATGATTTTTCGGCATTGATGCTCAAGCCCTTGGCACGGGTAATCAAATCTCCAAATGAAAAAATCAATTCTGAAGATGACCCCGGCATAAAAATTGCGCGTATATGCTCATCTTCAAAAACAATCTGCTTATCCATAACTTTCCCGTGCTGGTGAATCTAACTTTTCGGCAACAATTCACTCAATGAATAGGGCCGAAAAAGTGAATATGCTATTTTATATCGATGAAAAAGATTAAAAAGCGCAAAATATGACACAATCACTGCATCCTGCAGCTCAACAAGGGTTTAGTACAGCGGCTGAGCTTTATCAGCAGGTACGCCCTGACTATCCGGCAGATCTTAGCCCATGGCTTGCCGAGACACTGTCATTGCCTGTAGATGCAGATCTTGTCGATTTGGGAACAGGAACAGGTAAATTTATTCCCTATTTGCGTCCACTCAGTAGTCACATCACCGCCATTGATCCTGTCCCTGAGATGCTGGCCCAGTTAAAACTGGCACATCCGGATATTCATACCCTCGAAGGGATGAGCCACCAGCTTCCTCTGCCCGATCATAGCGTGAATGCTGTGTTTTGTGCACAGTCATTTCACTGGTTTTCCAATCTGAAAACCTTAAAGGAGCTGGATCGGGTACTTAAACCTCAAGGCTTTCTGGTACTGGTCTGGAACCAGCGTGATATCACAGTCGACTGGGTCAAAGCTCTGGCAGATTGCATTGCACCACTGGAAGGCGATACACCACGCTATCATAGTGGTGCCTGGCGTAAAGTATTTGAGGAACAGAATCTCTTTCAGCCTTATGCTGAAACGCAAATGCAACAGCTACAGCATGGCCCTGTCGGGCAGGTAGTTTCCAAACGCTTATTGTCGACCAGCTTTATTGCCGCACTACCAAAAGAACAGCAACAACAGCTCAAGCAGCAATTCGAACAAATTATCAAAAACTATACGGACAAGGGTGCAGAAGATATGATTAATTTCCCTTATATCACCTATGTTTATGTATTCAAGAAAAATAATTAGGAACAGGATTCAATCATGCACACGATTCAATTGATGTCACGAACTGCACTTTTCACTGCTGCCATGTTTTTGATGGCCTGTGACCAGAAAAGTTCACAATCTGTAGAACAGCAAGCAACAGAAGACTCTGCATCAGAGGAAATCATGCAGGAATTGAAAACTGGACCCGTGAAAAACTTCCCTAAAACGGAAGATGATCCCCATGATATTGCTGTCTTGAATGACTATGAAGAACGTTTTCAGGAAATGAGCGCGGATCTGGAAGCTGAGCTCAATGGCATGCGCAATGATGACAATCTGACTCCGGAATTTGTCCAGCAACGTCAACGCGATCATGTCCAGTCTTCGCTAAATATGCTCAAAGATCTGGAGCTTAAAACTGAACAGGGCCGTTATATTCAGGGTTTGATGTATCAATACTGGGAACATCAGGAAAAACTGGTGAATAGTCCGAAATCTCAGGCCTCTACCGTAAATGAAGCCAGTGAAAATGTAAAAGGTCTGGGCAAATATCTACATGCCCAAGAGCAACTGGAACGCTGGCGTTCGCAATATCCAGAGATGACCACCGCAAATAAAGCCCCAGCACAATAAATAATACATTTCAGGAAGCGGACGCTTCCTGAAATTTTATATGCAGTTCTAAGATTTAACTTTCACTTTCTGAAGAATGCGTATTATTGAGCTTGAACTAAATATTGCTGCACCCCTTCTGCGGCTGCTCGTCCAGTGGCAAAACAGGCTGTCAGCAAGTAACCCCCTGTAGGCGCATCCCAGTCCAGCATCTCACCACATAAGAACACATGTGGATTGGATTTAAGCTGAAGCTGCTCTGACAGAACCTCGCGTTTAACACCACCTGCACAGCTAATCGCTTCCTGTATAGGACGGAAACCTGTTAAAGGAATTTTCAATTGCTTAATCTGCTGTGCTAATTCAGTAGCATTTTGCCAAAGTGGCTTTGGTAACAGTTCACGCACCAGAGCAGCTTTTGCACCCTCCAAACCTGCTTTCCGCCAGATATTATTCAAAGACTGCTTTTTACATGGCTGTAATTTTTTAGCCAGCTGCTCAACTGTTTGATCCGGGAAAAGATCCAGATTCAGCTGCATCGGCTGCCCCTGTTTCAGCTGTTGACGCAGCCCCCGGCCTTGTTTATAGATCAGACCACTTTCCAGACCATAGTGACTGATCACAATATCACCCATAGTCTTGTCACCGCCATTAACCCAAGCCTCGACCCGTTTTAGGGGCTGACCGAAGATTGGCTGCATAAACTTGGACCATGAATATTCCACACCCGCATTACTGGCTTGAAAAGGTTCAATCTCGCTGCAATCAAGCCATGCTTGCCATTTCCCATCACTGCCGAGTTTTGACCATGACACTGCACCACAAGCCAAAACAATCGCATCAAAGTTTTCTGTGAATGCGCAATCATTTTTTAAATCATGCATCTGTAGCTGATGATTTTTTAGATCTAGAATTTGATGGCGATAATGAAATTTTACCCCTTGCTCAGTTAAACGTTTTAACCAGGCACGCAATAGTGGAGCGGCTTTCATTTCGGTAGGAAAGACCCGACCTGAAGAACCAATATAAGGTTCAATACCAAGATCTCTCATCCAGTTTTGAATCCATATGGCATCCCAGCGTTTGATCCAAGGTGCTAACCAGTTCACCTGATCATAACGCTGCACAAACTGCTCGACGGGTTCGGCATGAGAAATATTTAGACCGGTTTTGCCAGCCATCAGAAATTTGCGTGCAGCCGAAGGTTTTTGTTCAAACACATGCACCTCATAATCAGACTGGCTCAGTACTTCTGCAGCCATCAAGCCTGCCGGGCCAGCACCCACAATTGCAATGCGCTTCGTCATGACTTATTCCGCCGAACTCGCATTCTGCCCTTGTAACGGCTGAAACTCATCAAAACGCGTTGTATAGCCTTCCGGTTTACTAATAATCAATTGCTGGCACAACTCACCACGCTCTAGATATTTAATTTCAAAATGAGTTCTTGCCGAGTCTTGGCCAATGACTTCTTTAACAAAAGGCAGCTTCCACAGGTTTTGAACCTGCTGCTCTGCTTCATCAATATATTCAGGAATATTGCTGGCTAAAGTAATCGTGCCACCGGTTTTTAAACGCGATAATAAAAACTCAAAAAATGGCATATTCAACCAGCGCTGCGCCGGGTTATGCGGCTCAGGGTTCGGATATAAAATAAAAAACTGTTCGACTTGCGCTGGATAGAGAGCATGCACAATCCAAGGCAAGGCATCGGCATGAACTGTCTGTAAATTCGGTTGTCCTTCCAGCGCATGCTGTTTTTGCATGGCTAAAAATTTCTCTCGAGTCCGCTCGATCGCTATCAGCTTGCTGTTCGGATTGGTCTGGGTAAAGAGCAATGCGTGTTTACCTTTGCCCGCACCGATTTCCACACAAACCGGTTCAGAACTGATACTTTGGAAATCACGAGGCGCATGCATACGCTGTGCTTGAAATTGACGAATCGACATAATCAGATCAAACTAATAAAAACTGTATAAGTCTAACAAGTGCAGTTATATTTGCCTAATCGAAGCTTTATTTTTCTAGGGAGTGTGCTGATGCCGACCACTTTAAAATGTCCACGCTGTGGCAAACTGACCACTTGGGAAAATAATGAATTTCGTCCTTTCTGCTCGGAACGCTGCAAAATGATTGATCTAGGCGCTTGGGCCAGTGAGGAATACAAACTGCCAACCCAAGATGCTCCAACAACTGAATCTTCTGAAGAAGACTGAACCTTTTAAAATATCCTATTTAAGCATATCCTAAATAATCACATGATTTTTATAAAAGGCTTATAGAAAACCAACACAAGTTAACAGCACATATGCCAGTTTAATACTATGTTCTTACGCAGAAATATCACATTATTTTAGAGCAAGAACATGGGCTACATTATTCTAAAGATCATTTTAATTGGGGTAGGAATACTTGCGATATTGTCATTAGGGATAGGCATTGTCCAACAGGATGGCTTATTTATTGTTGTTGGAATTCTCCTTGCCATTATGACTTGGCTGATCTATACACAAACCCGCCAGTCTTTGAATAACCCTTTTAGCAAATAAAAAGACCAGCTAGGCTGATCTTTTCACCTACTTTAACCTGCTTTTCCCGCAACGAAAGGATTATGCTGTTTTTCAAAACCAATATTGCTGATCGGACCATGTCCTGAAATAAACCGGGTTTCATCCGGCAGGCTAAAACATTCGCGCTGGATTGAATCGAGTAACTGCTGATGATCGCCACGCGGGAAATCTGTCCGTCCAATTGAGCCTTTAAACAGTACATCCCCTGTCCATAACAAAGCATGATTCTTGTTATAGAACATCACATGACCTGGGGTATGACCCGGAGCAAAACGCACTTCAAACTCTTCATCACCCAGTTTGAGAACTTCTCCACCTTCCAGCCATTGCGTGACTTCTACTTTTTCCGGAATCGGAAAACCGTAACGGGCAGACACTTCCTGAATCATATCTAACCAGAATGCATCGTCCTTATGCGGACCAATCACCGGCACATCCCAAACTTTTTTTAAAGCACCAACTGCTCCAGCATGATCGAGATGACCATGAGTCAGCCATAAAGCCTTGACCGTTAAGCCCAGTGCTTCTACTTCCGCTTTTAATTTTTCAGGTTCGCCCCCTGCATCAATCAAAACGGCCTCTTTACTGCCACTATCCCAAAGAATCGAGCAGTTTTGCTGAAATGCAGTCACAGGAACAATTTTGACTTGTAACATAGGATAAGAAACCTCAAAAGATTAATGGGCAAGCGTCTGATTCAATGCTTCAAGATTAGCCTGTAACAGCGTATTGAGCAATTGCACATGATCTTCACGGTTGTTCAAAGCCGGAATATAACTGTAGCTTTCCCCGCCATTGGCCTTGAAGGTCTCTCCATTTTCCATGGCCAACTCTTCCAGTGTTTCCAAACAGTCGGCCGAGAAAGCCGGACTCATCACCTGAATTGATTTCACGCCCTGTTTGCCCCACTCTTCAATTAAGGCATCCGTATAAGGCTTAACCCACTCCTGTTTACCAAACCGGGACTGGAAACTAATTGCATACTGATCTTCAGATAGACCTAAGGCTTCTGCAACCAGTTTGCCTGTGATCCGGCAACGATCCGCATAGGGATCGCCTTTATCGGCATAGGGCTGCGGGATACCATGAAATGACATCAATAGTTTTTCCGGCTGCCCATGAATCGCCTGATAATCCCGAACACTTTGCGCCAGTGAATGAATAAATAAAGGATGCTGAAAATAATCGCGGATAATCGACAAACCAGGTAAATTGCGCTGTTTCAATACCCATTTTGCGACTGCATCATACAGAGGTGCGGTAGAGGTCGCTGAATACTGGGGAAATAACGGAAACAGAATAATGTGATCTTGCGGTTGAACCGAAATCTGATCAAGGACAGCCTGAATATTAGGATTGCCATAAGTCATGGCAGGCACCACATTTAGCTCAAATTGCGGATATTGTTCAATGAGTTTGGCCTTTACTTGACTCACCTGCTGCAAAAGAATCTCACGCATCGGTGAATCCTGACCCCAGACCTGTGCATAAGCACGGGAAACCCGCTTAGGACGGAACGGTAAAATAAATAAACGCAGGATGAGTTGCCAGATCGGCTTGGGAATTTCAATGACACGCTGATCAGATAAAAACTGCTTCAGGAAATCGCGTACTGCCGGCACAGTCGGTGCATCGGGTGTGCCTAAATTTGCCAATATAATCGTAACTTTTGGTTTAGCTGTAGAAAACATGCAGTACGCCCGTCGTGGTATCAACCCGCTTACTTTAACAGCTTTTTACTTATTCTCTATATGGATTAATACACTGACTTATATTGAAAAGTACGATCTTTATCCAGCAAGTTACTGTCCAGCAGTTTTTGTGCCTTAGGCGTAATCTGCCAAAGCAGACGCTGACGGTCATCACGGCCTGACGGCACAATCCAGTCATTCTGGCGCATTTGCAATTTCAGGCTATGCAAGGCGCGAATATTGATCTGGGCACGGGCTACAGCATGTGCACGCGGCATTTCCGCTCGTGCATCTTCCAGACCGGTTTCATTCAAATACTCATTCATACGCTTGGAGAAAAATTCCTCCGGCGTTGGATTAATGAAGGTAGAACCGAGAATAGCCAGCAATTGTGCCCAGGTCAGTCTCTTCTGAACTTTCAGCTCTTTAAAGTTACCATCCTGATAGGCATGCATACGGTATTCGAAGGAGAAAACTTCATGCATAGACACTTTCGGCAGGCTCAGGAAAGGATCCACTTCACGCGTACCACCATCTCGTTCCAGTTGGGCCACTTTGGCTTTGAGCTGGTCAATCTCGTCATGCAAGGTTTGAGTATTCTGCGGACGTACCCAGCCACTTACTGGATAACGTTCCAGCATTTGCGGCATGTTCAAACGTACCGCCATTTCCAGATCGCGCAAGGTACGATAGCAAAAGACCTGATCAGCTTCCTGCTGCAATAACTGACGAAATTCTTTAAATTTTTCTTGTAATTCAGGTTTGGTATCGTGCAAGGAAGGATCACGTGAAGCCGGATCTTCATGCATAAACACAATAATCGGTTTCTGCTTGGTCACAGCGTAAATGTATTCCAGATGCATATAACCTACACCGGAAACCGACTGCTCGCCATACTGGCTACCCAGCAGAATCACCACATAATCACAATCATCAATCTGGCGACGTGCAAATGCAGTATTTAAAGGAGTGCGTTGTTCCAGCCCCCAGGAAAAGAAACCCATGCCGACCAAAGTTTGTGACAAGATGATCCGCTCTGGCTGCATTTCTGCACCAGAGGTGGAGATAAACACCTGATAACGTTTATCGAGCATTGGTTATCCTCTTTTACTGCACATTGATCTGGCCGGCTAAACCCTGCCCTGACACAATATGACGACCCCAGTATAAAAATATATCTTTCAAAATTATAAGATGAGTGACGGTCGCCTAGCTGACTTCTGTCTCCATATTGCTGACCTGCCATTTAATATCGGCTGGAATCAGATGCCCTAAAATCGGCTGGAGCTGTTCAGCATTTTGACCACTAACCACAAGTCGGATTTTTAGACTGCCCTTGCACTCATGTTCAAATAATAACCCATTTTTGATCAAAATTCGGGCCGTTTGTCTCGCAACCGCGAATCCTGAGTCAATTAATGTCAGCTTTTGACCAAAAATATACTGAATTGACGATTTTAGGAAGGGGTAATGTGTACATCCTAGCACTAAATAATCAGCACCCTGATCAACAACCGGTTGTAAAATCTGAGTTAATGTCGCCAGACACTCAGGACTCATCTGCTGACCGGCTTCTACAAAAGGCACCAGATCCAGACAGGTCACCGGAATTACTTTGACCTGTGCCGGCTCGGCAAAACGGGTCATGACATCCTTAATCAGCTGGCCACGAAAGGTTGCAGGTGTGGCCAGAACGGCCACCGTTTTGGATTGGGTATTGAGGACTGCAGGTTTGAGCGCTGGCACCAGTCCAATGATCGGAAAGTTTTCACCATAATGCTCACGTAAATAATCCAGGCTAAATGCAGAAGCGGTATTACAGGCAACGACTGCAACTTTACAGCCTTCACGATACAGCCATTCAATCGCTCGCGCAGTTAGGTCACGGATTTCCTGATCTTTACGGGGCCCATAAGGTACGTAAGCCGTGTCGGCATAATAAACAAAGCGTTCATTGGGCAAATACCGGGCAATTTCCAAAGCAACCGACAACCCTCCCACACCAGAATCAAAAATCCCGATAGGTGCATCAGCACTGGCTTTAGGCATGGGATCTACTAAGGGATAAATCGGTTGGATAGCGCTCATAACGTTGCTAGTTGCTTGTTTCAAATGACCTTGCGACAAAGCTTAAACCTCAGGTGCTTAAATGCAAGTCTAAATCACCACTTTTCAAGCTTAAAACCGTCTCTCCAGCAGCATTTTCACCAAGCTCGCCCATCTCCACCAGATGTAAAAAAGCAGCCCGCTGAATAAGCGCATTGATTCCAAAACGCACATGCACATAAGGGCGCAATTCATCCTGATACTGACGCATAAAGATAGGATGTTCGCTATCGACAATAATGATGTCCTGAGTCGTGGTGGTCAGTTGCAGGTAAGTCCTGCCTTCAATCTTGACCTGATCGACCTGATTTACAAACAGAGGTTCATCTTCGACCTTGATTTCAATCATTTCAACCGGCGTCTTTAGATAGAATTTTCCTTCTTCTTTCCAGAGTACCGTGGAAAACAGGTCTATCATCGGCTGACGCTTGATCAATTGACCTTCGTGCCACCATTCTCCATTGGCCAAAACCTTGAGATCCATTGCCCCACAATGCTTTGGCTGCCATTGATCCAAAGGCGGGATTGACCTTTTGTGACTGCCCTGTGCATCTTTTAAGTATTGTGCGATATCCATTAAATTTTTATCATCGCTAGAAGCTACTTTTTTCGTCGGATTTTTATCGGGTGCTGACTTATTCATATAAAGAAGACCTTAATGACGGAAAAATAATATGTTTCAGCCAATTGGCTTAACCTGGGTTTAAAACTATACTAGCCCAGATGCTTAAAGACACTACTATTTTTGTGTCTAGGAATTCAGAACACTCATGGCAGCACCCAATCATCCGATTATGGTTGCCACCGAATAGAAATATGAGGAGTCCTACATGGAACACATCGAACGTGAATCGATGGAGTTTGACGTTGTGATCGTAGGTGCGGGTCCTGCCGGCCTGTCTGCTGCAATCAAGATCCGTCAACTTGCAATTGAAAACAATTTAAATGATCTGTCCGTTTGTGTCGTAGAAAAAGGCTCCGAAGTCGGTGCACATATTCTTTCGGGTGCTGTGCTTGAACCACGTGCCATGAACGAACTATTCCCGAACTGGAAAGAAGAAGGTGCACCTTTAAATGTGCCAGTGACAGAAGACAAAACTTTCTTCCTTCTTTCAGATGAAAAATCACAAGAAGCACCGCACTGGATGGTGCCTAAAACTATGCATAACGATGGTAACTACGTGATCTCACTGGGTAACGTGGTGCGCTGGTTAGGCCAGAAAGCCGAAGAGCTGGAAGTATCGATCTTCCCGGGCTTTGCTGCTTCTGAAATTCTGTATCATGAAGATGGTACGGTGAAAGGTATCCAAACCGGTGACATGGGTATTGGTAAAGATGGCGAACCGACGCATAACTTTGCGCCGGGTTATGAGCTGCATGCCAAATACACCATCTTTGCTGAAGGCTGCCGCGGTCATTTAGGTAAACGCCTGATCCAAAAATTCAATCTGGATAAAGATGCTGATCCGCAGCACTACGGGATCGGCATTAAAGAACTCTGGGAAATCGATCCAGCGAAACACAAACCAGGTCTGGTAATGCACGGTGCCGGCTGGCCTTTATCTGAAACCGGTTCGTCAGGTGGCTGGTGGTTATACCATGCTGAAAACAACCAGGTGACTCTGGGCATGATCGTGGATCTGTCTTATGAAAATCCGCACATGTATCCATTCATGGAAATGCAGCGCTGGAAAACCCATCCACTGATCAAACAGTATCTGGAAGGCGGTAAACGTATTTCTTATGGTGCGCGTGCCGTAACCAAAGGTGGTTTTAACTCTCTGCCGAAATTCACCTTCCCGGGTGGATCTTTAATTGGTGATGATGCGGGCTTCCTGAACTTTGCCAAGATCAAAGGCTCACACACTGCCATGAAGTCCGGCATGCTCTGCGGTGAAGCGGTATTTGAAGCGATTGCTGCCGGTGTAGAAAAAGGCGGTGATCTGGCGATTGCGCGTGTGACCGAAGGTGAAGACTTCTTTGTAAAAGAACTCACATCTTATACAGACAAGTTCAACAATAGCTGGTTGAAAGAAGAGCTGTATAGCGCGCGTAATTTTGGCCCTGCGATGCACAAGTTCGGTCAATGGATGGGTGGTGCATTCAACTTCATCGACCAGAACGTGTTTAAAGTGCCGTTCACGCTCCATGATTTAGTGCCAGACTTTAAAACTCTGAAAACAGTCGATGCAGTGAACTTCAAGCCGAACTATACAAAACCGGATGGCAAGCTAACCTTTGACCGTCTGTCTTCTGTGTTTGTATCGAACACGGTACATGAAGAAAACCAGCCTGCGCACCTGAAACTGACCGATGCTTCGATTCCGGTAGATGTCAACTTGCCGAAATGGGATGAGCCTGCTCAGCGTTACTGCCCGGCAGGTGTGTATGAAATCATGGAAAATGATGACGGTTCGAAACGCTTCCAGATCAACGCAGCGAACTGTGTACACTGCAAGACCTGTGACATCAAAGATCCATCTCAGAATATCACCTGGGTAACACCGGAAGGTGGCGGTGGTCCGAACTACCCTAATATGTAATGCTTAATTAGCTTGCATAAGCCTCTAAAATAATTAATTATTTTAGAGGCTTTTTTATATTTATAAGATTATGAAATACGCATCATTTAATTTTTTTGTACAAGAAAAAATTAGTATTTAGGGTGTGTTGACACTTTTAGCTTAAAAAAATAGCGAAGTAGTAAAATCAAATCGCCAAACCCAATTTTACTATTCGCTATGCCTCGTACCATGCTGACAGATCAACACTGGCAAAAGTTGAAAGTTATTCTGCGTAATTTATCCATTCACCACAACTCAAATTTACGCAATTTTATTGAAGCTATTCTCTATAGAATTAGGACAGGTTGTCCGTGGCGAGATATTCCTTCTTGTTTTGGTCATTCAAACTCTATTTTCAAACGTTTTAATCGTTGGTCAAGCAGCGGTAAGTTACTTAGATTATTCAAATTACTAGCCTCATGCCCCGATATGGAGTGGATTTTTATTGATGGCTCTCATGTACGTGCTCATC
>NZ_VPAW01000008.1:0-165176 GCF_013419055.1 Acinetobacter sp. YH12108
GCATTCGTGCATAATCTGCGGATGAAATACATCGATTCAAACAAGCTTTCTGATCCTCAGTTCAAGCGATACACAGGCATCTCATGGTCAACTTTCTATTTGATGGTTGAGCAATTGCAGAAGCATGTCTCTGCCAAAGGCAGACCGCCCAAGTTAAGCCTGGAGGATCAGGTTCTGCTCTGTCTAAGCTATTGGCGGGAATACCGAACCTTATTTCACGTTGCGACGAGTTACGGGGTTTCAGAGCCCACAGCCTCAAGAATTGTCCGTCATGTTGAAGACTGCCTGATTCGGTCCAATCTGTTTAATTTACCCAAAGATTTACCCGAGGGCGAAGGCATCGACTGGAATGTTGTGATCGTGGATGCCACGGAAATTCCAATCCAAAGGCCTAAAAAAACAGAAGAAAAGCTATAGCGGCAAGAAAAAGACCCATACCTTTAAAGTACAGGCCATGATTCACTACAAAACTCAGCAAATTCTGAGTTTATGTACCAGTCGTGGTGCAGTGCATGATTTCGAACTCTTCAAACGTAACTTGAATCAGATTCCTGCAGGTGCATTTATCCTTGCGGATAAGGGTTATCAGGGAATTTATACAGTGTATCCAAATAGCTTGTTGCCATTAAAAGCAAAGAAGCGCTGTAAACTAGATTCCGAACTAAAAATCTATAATCAGGAAATCAATAAAAGAAGAATTGGAATTGAGCATGTATTTGGCAGTTTGAAAACCTTCAAAATTCTTGCTGAGCGATATCGCAATCGAGGCAAAAGACTAGCATTAAGATTCAATCTAATTGCTGGAATTTATAACTTGGAGCTGAGTGAAAAATGACTTATGAAAGAAATCTATTGATGAATTAATTCAAAGATCACGTATACATTATTAACTTCACACCAAAATTTGGGAATTTTCTATAAGTAGATGAAAGATATAGGTAGTAGTGATTGCTAAGATTTCTGTTTAGAAACTTCAGTATCATCTTCAAATTTTTAATCATTAAATAATAAAGAACCCCGGCATCCTGCCGGGGTTCTTTGTATTGGTTAGCTTGGTATAACTCCTGTCGTACCTTACTGTCCTTGTGCTTATCTATTGTTATTCTTATGTGGAACTCCCTGTTCCTGATGTAATCATCATATGAAAATTCATTTAACTAAAATAGGGGTAAAGGACTTGAATAGCTGTAAGTCAAAGAGTACAAGATTGATTATTAAATAAGCATGTTTTTGTATCATTTAGAAATTAAAAACAATTACCTTTTAAAAATATTATAAGAAGAGAGGTGTAAGAAAGTACATACTTAATAAGTTGCTTGAGCTCGACTTAGACTGTCGTTTCTAAATTAAACATCGCGACTTTAATCCGTTCCTTCATCTTTGCTATCGTATTCGTAGCACTTGCACTATTGATTGAGAACAAATCGCTGATTTACATTTTTGCTGGCTTGCTGATGTTCTGGCAAAGATAACTGGTGCTCAAATTACATGAGCATTTAGAAAGTAAAAAACTGATACTTGATGGCAGATCTCAAATAGCAAAATTTTGAAGCTTTTTAATATAGAAATATTTGGAAAATGCGTGTTAAAAGCAAGTAGCTGAATTTATATAAAAATTTATTTTATTTTTCAAGTTATTTTACTATTCGATAAATTATTTTGTATCTGATCATAGAAAATTTTTATAAAATCAGTTATATATATTAAACAGAAAAATATTGAGTAATGTACATAATCTAAAATATTGAGGTAGACAATGAGCGACGCAAGACTTTTATATGTTAGTAAGTTGTATGATTGCGAAGATCCAATGAATGATCTATTCAATATTCTGACAGAAGCGTTGAATTTCAATTCACGTAATGCGATTTTTGGGGCTCTGTATTATGGAAATGGTTACTTTGTTCAATGTCTGGAAGGAGATAGGAACAAGATTGAAGATCTGTTCTATAAAAAAATCTTGAAAGATCCTCGACATAAAAATTGTGAAGTTCTGTATTTTGAAGATGTAAATGATCGACTCTTCTCAGACTGGCATATGAAATATGCCAATATCCATCAGGATATTCTTGGATTCTTTGCCGAACATAATCTGGATGAATTCAATCCTTATACCTTGAATGCCGAGACCATTCCTCAATTTATACAGATATTGGCAAGTTTGAATGACCATGCCTATACATTGAAAGCAAGTTAATTCTTACATCATCATGCGATATAAGCTAAAGCTATGTATCGCATGATTTTTTAGAATGAGATTTACTTTAAATAATTGAAATAAAAAATATTTTATAAATTTAAAAACATAAATATCGTTAATTCAAAAAATATATCCAGATATCATCTTCATCATTTCATACCAAGCTTTTAAACCTAACAATTAGTGTAAGATTCTTCTGCTTTTCATCAGGCATACGACACTTCTGTATTTTGAAAAATTTAAGTAGGACGTTCTGGTTAGCTATAAATTAACCACTAGCAGACTTCGCTTCGAAACCGCTACCTAATTTATTATAAAAAAAAAATTTTTTAGGCTAATATAAAATTCATCATGATTATAAGTATCTATGTATATAGATACGATATTAAAAGGATTACAGCATGCAACAAGAAGTCATCATTGTCGGTGGTGGTATGGTCGGCTTGAGTCTCGCGCTGATGTTGGCCAAAACCAATATTGCAGTCAAACTTTTGGAAGCGATTAAATATCCAGATTATGATGATGTAAACCTTGCACCCTATCATTCCAGCTTTGATGCACGTAATAGTGCCTTGTCACGCCGTAGTGTACAGATTTATCAGGAACTTGGGCTTTGGGATGCCTTGCAGGAACATGCAACGCCGATTCTTGAAGTGAATATCACTGAGCAGGGCAGTTTTGGTAAGGCGCGCTTAATTGCAGAACAGGAAAAAGTCGAAAGCTTTGGCCAAGTGATTGAAAATGCCTGGCTAGGTCGTGTGCTATTAACTCAAGTCAAAAAAGAACCTTTAATTGAACTGATTGATGGGGTTCAGGTCAGCTCTCTGACTCAAGATGCTGAGTTTGCTTATCTTGAAGCACAACGTGGTGATGCTTTATTGAAACTTCAATCCAAAGTGGTGATTGCTGCTGATGGGCGTGATTCTTTCTGTCGTAAAGCGCTCGGTATTGGGGCTTCAGAACATGACTATGATCAGGTCGCCATTGTCACTACCGTTCAAACTTCTAAGCCACATAATCATGTCGGCTTTGAACGCTTTAGCCATCTAGGACCATTAGCCTTATTACCACTTCCAGGTGAATATCGTCGTTCTGTAGTCTGGCCTGTGAAAAAAGGAACGGAAGGAGAATGGCTGGGTGAAGAAAATGACCAGCATTTCCTGAACGCCTTACAAGAAACCTATGGCGATCGTGCCGGTAAATTCCAGAAAACAGGTAAGCGCTTCAGTTTTCCATTGTCCCAAGTATTAGCAGAAAAACAGGCTGTGGGCCGCGTGGTCTTGATGGGTAATGCTGCACATACAATTCATCCAGTAGCGGGTCAGGGTTTTAACCTGTGTATGCGAGATGCGCATGTATTGGTGCGCTACCTGAAAGAACAGCAGTCACAAGGTGCAGACTTAGGTGATGCAGCAGTATTACAGGATTATGAAAAATCCCGTTTGAATGACCAGCAAAGAGTGATTAAGTTCTGTGATTCAGTCGTACGTGGATTTAGTAACCAGAATCCATTCTTGAAACTGATCCGTAATACCGGACTGATTGCTTTTGATACCATTCCTGGTATCAAGCCACTGGTCGCTAACTATGCCATGGGGTTAAAAGCATGAGTCTGAATCCAAGTTCTGATGTATTAGATGTTGTCATTGTTGGTGGTGGACTAGTAGGTGGCTTGACCGCTTTATTACTTGCTCAAGGTGGTGTGCAAGCGACTGTTCTGGATGCTGCGCCTATTCTGGATGCAGACAAAACTTTAAGTGTAGCCAATCCGCGGGTTTTGGCGCTAAGTCAGGCGACTATTCATTTATTAAAAACCGTAGGTGTGTGGGAAAAACTTGCACGCCAGCAGCCATATACTGGAATGCAGGTCTGGAATAAAAATGGCTATGGTGAAATTAACTTTGGTCATTCTTCAGAAAGAACACCTTCTGTAGAGCAGGCGCTAGGCTCAATGGTGGAACCGAGTATTCTGAATCTGGCCATCCAGCAAAAGATGCTTGAAGAGGTGCAAGATTACCGCACACAGGTCAAAGTTAGCCGGGTTGAACGTGGAGTAGATGTCTGGATGATTCATCTGGCAGATGGTACCCAGCTCAAAACCAAGCTGGTTATTGGTGCAGATGGCGCGAACTCCTTTGTGCGTGAACAAGCCTTTATTGATATTGATGTACTGGACTATAAACAGGCCGGAATCAGCTGCGCAATTAGAACAGCCCAGCCACATCAGCATGTGGCCCGTCAGATTTTTCTGGAAACTGGTCCTTTGGCTTATCTGCCAATGGCGAGTCTTAAAGAAGAAGAGCAAGGCCACTGGCAATCCATAGTCTGGACATTACCTGATGATTATGCCGATGAGTATGCAGCGCTATCAGATGCTGACTTCACTCAACTATTGACCCGTGAAAGCTATCATATGCTTGGCGAAGTGCTGGAGGCGACACCGCGAGCTAAATTCCCACTCAAAGCTCGTGCTGCACAGCAGTATGTACAAGATGGCTTGGCACTAATTGGTGACGCTGCGCATGTGATTCATCCGCTCGCTGGACAAGGGGTTAATATCGGCTGTCTGGATGCTGCCGTACTCTGTGACGTGTTGCTGCATGACAAAGCGCGTGGAGTGTGGGCCCATGAACAGACCTTGAAACGTTATGAGCATCGCCGTAAAGGCCAGAATGATGCGATGATGCATAGCATGTCGGCGATTGGCTGGATGGAAACTACAGAGCTTTTCCCAGTGGTGTGGGCACGTAATTTCGGGCTGAAACAGGTCGAGCAACAGACAGTCCTGAAAGATGCATTTATGGCTCAGGCGAATGGTTTAAGTTTACTCAAAGATACACGTTATTCAGCCTAGCGGCCGAATGTAAATTTTTTAAACAAACATCTATAAAGAGTAACTATTTTGTTTAAAAAAGATACGATTTTTTGAAAATTAGGGCTAGGCGAAGACCAAAGAGATTGCTAAATTTCAGTTAATTTAAAGCTTGGTTCAATAGATAAAAGCGAAGCCATTTGTGGGGAGAGCAAAATGACAGACGTAAATGATTATGATGATGTAGAAGATCCTGTAATCGACGACGATGAAGCAAAAGCAGCAGAAAAAGGCGCTGCAAGTAGCGAAGAAGTTGTGAATGATACGGACGTATTAGAAGCTGAAACTTTGACTGTAACTGCTAAGCAGAAAAAACGTCAGGCACTTGAAGATGAAATTGCGGCTTTTCTGGCAAGCGGTGGCCGTATTACTGAAGTTCCAGCTGATGAATCCGTTGCAAGAGAATAATTGCACTCAATATTAGTAAATAAAAAAACACCACATTGATTGTGGTGTTTTTTATGGGTAAAGAAAAATTAATCGTTGGCAGAGGTTAGTTCCAAAGCACGTTGATAGGCGATTTTTTTCTTAATCCCGGTCAAATCGGCAGCCAGTTGTGAAGCTGCTTTGACAGACAGATCCTGCAATAAACGCAGTAACAATTTATCCAGTTTTTCCTGATCCAGATCTTTTTCTTCGATAGAACCGCCAATGACCAGTACGATTTCACCTTTTTGCTGGTTATGGTCATTGGCAACAAATTCGACTAATTCACCCAGTGTCATTTTCTTGATAGTTTCAAAGGTCTTGGTAATTTCACGGGCAAAACCGACAGGACGTTCTGCACCGAATACTACTGCCAGATCTTTAACACATTCCAAAATGCGGTGGGGCGCTTCATAGAAAATTAAGGTTTGGGTTTCATCTTTCAGTTTTTCCAGAGTCAAGAGTCGTTGGCTTTGTTTAGACGGTAAAAAGCCTTCAAAGCTGAAACGGTCACTCGGTAAACCTACTGCGCTTAAAGCGGCAATTGCAGCACATGCACCCGGTACAGGAACCACATGAATATTATGTTCTTGCGCAGCACGGACAAACTTGAATCCTGGATCGCTAATCAGTGGCGTGCCTGCATCACTG
The DNA here is from genome assembly GCF_013419055.1 of Acinetobacter sp. YH12108. NCBI lineage: Bacteria > Pseudomonadati > Pseudomonadota > Gammaproteobacteria > Moraxellales > Moraxellaceae > Acinetobacter > Acinetobacter sp. YH12108. Next base: position 6,150 of record NZ_VPAW01000008.1, read on the forward strand.
ATCAATGCCATATCTTCACCATTGAGCAGGCGTTGAATCAACTGATCAATCTTGTTGCTTTCATTATGTTCATGACAGGCTGTCAAAGGTGTTTGAATATTAAAGTGTTTAAGTAATTGTGCAGAAGTTCGTGTATCCTCAGCTGCAATAAGACTCACCGATTTCAATACATTAATTGCACGATAACTAATATCATCTAAGTGCCCGATTGGAGTCGCAACAACAAATAACTGAGCACTCATAGGTTTCTCCATGTGGAATAAATCGAATAATAAAAAATGGAAGATTCAAAACAAAATTCTGGGCTTGGGGTTACTGGCCTGCGTCAGCAGCGTACAAGCGGAAGTGCTGATTATTCTACCTGAAACCGGCCCCTTGGCGCGAGCCGCTTCGAGTATCAAGCAAGGATTTCTCAGTGCATATACGGCGTCCGGACAGAAAGTACCATTGAAATGGGTCAATTCAGACCAGAAAAAAATCTCTCAGTTACTCAAACAGCATGTCAGTAAAAAGACGCAAATGGTGATCGGCCCTCTGGCACGTCAGGATGTAGAGCAGCTGGTGCAGACTAAACCCAAGATTCGTACACTGAGTTTGAATGAAACTAGCCTCACGGCCCCAAATATCTGGCAATTTAGCCTGTCGAAAAAAGAAGATGCAGCTGCATTACAGAAGCAGATTGCGCTAGATGGGATTCAGCAACTGTTTGTGCTGCGTCAACCGGGCAGTGAGTCAGAACATGAACTATTGCTAATGTCACTACTTAGCCAGAGTGAGCTGCAACTGGAAATGATCGAGAAGCCGCCATTTTTTCTGAAGAGCAAGCAGGGGATACTATTGCTTGGCAATGCAGACTGGCTGGAATCCTTACATGGTTTAGGACATAAACGGATTTATACAGTCGCAAATGCAATTAATGAACAGCATGTTCCGCCACGAGGCATCAAGTTCTGCGATGTGCCGGTACTTTATTTTGCTAACTGGCCTGATGTGATGCAGGCTCATCAACAGGCACCGGTGAATATGTCCTATCAGCGCTTGATTGCTTTTGGTGGCGATGCCTGGCAAATCACCCAGTATTATTTAAACAATAAAAAAATACGCAATATTGAATTCCAGGGTCGTACTGGAATGATTCGGGTATCGGATCAGGGCATACAACGTACACCATCCTGTTTTCAGCAGAGTGCCAAAGGTCTCAAGGCACTATAAGGGTCAGCGATGCAGAAACGATTAGGTGCATGGGCAGAACAGCAAGCTGCCCAACTGATGCAGCAACAAGACTTTCAGCTCATTGCCAGAAACTGGCATAGCCGCTATGGTGAACTTGATCTGGTCATGCAGCGTGAGCAGGAACTGGTCTTTGTCGAGGTAAAAGCACGAGCTAAAACAGGTTATGCATTGGCTTTTGAATCTGTTTCCTCTGCCAAGCAACGAAAAGTCCTACAAACGGCTGTATGTTTTATTCAAAAAAATCCACAGTTTGCACATTATTACTATCGTTTTGATGTGATTTGTTTTGATTTTAATCGGTATTTTGCAAAAACCATACAGCATGATTTTTCTCAATACCCTTATGATCTGCACTGGTTTGAAAATGCTTTTACTTTTGATCAAGAGTTTATTAATCTTTGAATAAAATAAGATCTGATGCGGCAGATAAAATTTGCAGCATCATGGGAAAGTTCAAGTATGATGAAGAATATCTGACCTTGAAAAACCAGATTATTATATTGAAATAAGACTGATTAAAATTAAGGAGTCTTGCTGAGTGGTTAAGCGTATTGCAATAACAATGCTGTGTGTCGCAAGTTTATCGGGTTGTGCCAGCTTTATTTCTAGCGGTACTGGTACGGCTCCTGTAGGTACCGAAAATGGAGCTCGGACGCTAGGACAGGTATTTATCGATTCTTCTATTGTACGTACTGCAAAAATTAATCTTTATAAACTGGATTCACGTTTTAAACAGTCAAGGGTCAATATTGAAAGCTTCCATGGTAATGTCCTGTTGACCGGGCAGGTGCCGGATGCGCATCTCAAGCAATTGGCAGAAGATAATGTCAAATCCATGAGTGATGTCAGAGCGGTGCATAACTTTATCACTGTGGGTAACCAGAGCAGCTACACTACGATCATGCAGGATACCGCCGTGACGGCGAATACCCGTGGCCTGATTATGAAAGCACCGGTGGTGTCTGACAGCAAAGTGCATGTGCATACTGAAGATGGTGTACTGTATGTGATGGGACGTCTGAACAGTGCTGAAATCGATGACCTGAATCAGGTGCTGCAACAAGTGGGGAATATCACTAAAATTGTCACGCTCATCGACAACGTGGATCAGCGCTCTGGTTATAATACTAACCAGAATTTTGCAGCGCCTGTATCTTATGCACAGTCGGGTGTTGAACAGACTCCAGTCGCTATTGATCCTGATACAGTTGAACCGACTGATGTTCCATAAGGTTGGTCAATTTAAAACGCAGTTGTCAGATCAGATCCTTGAAGTCCAACAACGTTATAAAGATTTCCGGATCTATGATTTTGGCAGTTATGCGCTGAACCGTTTAACCCCAAAACAGGGTTATAGTGTTGAAACCCAGTTAGCCTATGGCTTAAAAGCCCGTCAACGTTTTGATCTGTTTTTAAGCCATCAGCCATTAGCGCATCGCCCCCTGATTATCTTTGTCCATGGGGGTGCCTGGCTGCATGGTGATAAAAAGGATTACTACTTCATTGGCGAGGCCTTTGCCAAAGAAGGCTATGATGTGGTGGTGATGAATTATCATCTAGCGCCTGAATACATTTTTCCAATCTATATTAATGACCTGCATTTGTTGCTAAATCATTTGCAACAGCATGCAGACCAGTTAAATGTTTCTACGGAAAATCTGGTCTTGATGGGGCATTCAGCCGGGGCATTTAATGTCATGTCAGCGCTATACCATCCACAAAAGGCCATGATTGAGCGGGAACAGATCCGCGCCATTATTGGACTGGCAGGTCCTTATCATTTTGACTATAAAGATGATCCGATCTGTGCCGATGCTTTTGACCAGTCGATTCCATATCAGCAGGTCATGCCATATTATTTTGTGGAAAATACCTCCACCAAACATTATCTGTTCATGGCAGAGCGGGACAATATTGTCGGTCATTTCAACAGTCAGGATCTGGACCGGGTTTTAAAAGACCATGGCAATCATAGTGAGCTGATTACCATTCCGAAACTGGGTCATATTACGATGATCGGTTCATTGTCCAGTTTGTTTAGCCGGTTCTTTGAAACCAAGCCGCGTGTGATGTGGGCGCTAGAAGATGCTTTCAAGTGAAGATCTGTGATCGTGGTAATTCCCATAAAAAAGCCCGGTATAAAAACCGGGCTTTTTTAATTGAAAACCTTAGAGCCATTTACGGGTATCATCTGCGACCGGTGTACCTTGAGTCACATGCATGATCATGGCATGGGCAATACTGCCTTTAAATGGAATTTCCGGCAGCTGATCAAATTTAAAGAATTTCGCGTCGCTAATTTCTTCTTTCTGCAATTGCAGCTCACCGCCAGTATATTCTGCTTTGAAGGCAATCATCAAATTACTCGGGAAGGGCCACGGCTGACTAGCCAGATACTGAATATTTTTCACTTTCAAGCCGACTTCTTCCAGCGTCTCGCGACGTACCGCTTCTTCCAGCGTTTCCCCAACTTCGACAAATCCGGCAATCAGACCATACATCTGGCTTTTGGTATTACGTGCATTTTTGGCCAGCAGAATCTCATCTTCACCGCGGGTAATCACAGTAATCACACAAGGTTGCACCCTTGGATACTGATGATAATGGCAAGCTGGGCAAACCATGGCATATTCAACAGCATGGACTTCAGTCGGGGTGCCACAGTGGCTACAGAACTTGTGATTCCGGCGCCATTCCAAGAGTTGCACAGCACGACTGGCCTGTTCAAATTGCTGAACATTCCAAAACTGTAATAATTGACGGATTGGAACCAGTTGCAAGCCTTCAGGAATCGGCTCATCTGGAAGAAGATCACGGGCAACCACCTGATCACCCGGATTCAGCAGCAAATCACTTGCCAGAGCTTCAACTTGAGGCAGTTGAAAGTGTTGATCGACCAGCAACTGTTGCTGCTGGAAAATATAAGCAAGTGACAATTTTTTAGACATTAGGCAACGATTTTCAGTTTCTCACTACTGTCTAATGCTACCTTAAACATGGACTGTAATACAGGCTGTTTGTTCTTTAAGTTGTCGATCATCATGTCGGCACTAGCCAATGCATCCAGCGCATAATGAATTTCTGCTGGTGTTAATGCAACCGACTGTTCAATACGGTTTTTAATGAACAGGGCAGTTGTATTGAATGCAGCTTTCACATGTTCAGCATTCAGGAACAGCATGGCACCGCCAATTTCACAGAACTGGATGGGTACAGGTTCGAGTTTGGTCAGATCTTGATCCTGCAGATAATCAGTCAGAATCTGGCTAGACAATTCAATCAATGCTTTGGTTTCATTTAACAAAGCGTTATGTGCTTCGTCCAGACGATCCAGCGAGATATTCATGTTATTCACACGTAGCTGCAAGCGGCTCGAAGTATGGTGACGTTCCAATACACCAATCGAGTTCATTGCGGATAAAATCACATTCATCAACTGCTGGGCAAAAGACTCATCTTTCAGAATATCTGCCTGGCTGAGTGAAGCTGCCTGACGGTTTAAATCATGATAGGCTTCGTTCAGGTTCAGAACCTTGAAGATATTGGCCAAGCTATTCAGCTGAGTCTGAAGTTCCTGAGTTTTTTCAGGTGTCATGTGCTGATAGTTATATTCGATATCATTGCGGATCTGGGTCATTTCCACAGTCACCAGTTCGCTAATGGTGTGCATGGTTTCGAAGTCCGGACCATACAGATGACGGCTGAACACCTGAAGCTGCATATCTGTCAGTAGATCATCACCAATATTCAGCTGGCTACGGATTTGCTGTGCAGTTGCATCTTCCTGACTAATACATAAGCTTAATACATTTGCCAGATCGGACAGAGAGGCTTTGAAGCTGTCGGCTGAACTAAAGTACTGCGCCATGTTGCGTTCAATACTGATTAAAGTACGTAAACGTGGTTCATTGATGAGCAGGTGATCAATATTATCAAAAGCAACATGCACCAGATGCCAGTATTGCTTGCTTGGATGATTTGCTGAAAGACCTGCCAGATAAGTACCGACCAGTTTGATCGCTTGCAGGTCCATCTCGCTTTCTTCCTGTTTCAGCAGTTTGTTAAGAGACAGCTTGTACAGGCGTTGCACATATTTGGATTTTTCCAGACCTGGTACTTGGGGTAACTGGAAGTCAGGGGTAATCAGGTCAAGCAAAGGTTCAATATGCTGACCTTCAGTGGTTAATGGTTTACCAAGCGCTAGTTCCAGACGGTTCAGGGTATCGAGCAGGAACTGTGGAATTTTCACTTCACGCAAGCAGATAAATTCGATATAGCGTTTCAGCATGGTGGTGCCTTCACTCAATGCGATCACATCCTGAGTGTTGACCTGCGCCGGATTCCCCATAATCTTGCGCATCAGTTCTGCTGAATATTGTGCAATTTGTGCCAGATTCGGCATATCAATCAGTGCCAGTACCTGTGCACATTGTTCGAACTGATTTAATGCATCGTCAATGCCAAAAGGTAAAGTTTGATCTTCTACCAAGGTGCTTACTGCTGATTCGACTAACTTGATCGAGTTATCAACCTCATTTTTTATTATCAGTAAAGCTGTTGGATCAAAATGTATAGAGGTTTGGTAAGACATGGATCTGCACCTTTCCTTGAGTATTATCTATATATGAGCCCCGCTTTATCGGACGGGGCCTCTTTGGAATTACTATAACTGAAGAACTGTATTTTAAAAGCGAAATTACTGCTTGAAATTTAGATTTTATTTGGCAAAAAGGCAAGGCGTTCCATGCTTTTCTTCAAATTGTTTGACCCATTTCTCATGTTCGGCAAGTTCTTCATCTGATGGAAGAATCACAGGCAATTCAATTTCGATTTTTACAGTGCCTGAACTGCCGCCTTGTTCTTCGGTATGTGACAGGGCATCCATATCAAAAGAGACCTGTCCACCGGTCATGGCCAGATAAACATCGGACAGAATTTCCGCATCGAGCAAGGCACCGTGGAAGGTACGGTCACGCTGTGGAATTTCATAACGACGGACGAGGGCGTCCAGAGAGTTTTTCTGTCCCGGATGCTTGGATTTGGCCATTGCCAGGGTATCGGTCACTTCACAAACTTCAGAAAGCGCGACAAAACCTGCGCGCTTGAATTCCATATCCAGGAAGTTCATATCGAAGGTCGCGTTATGCGCAATAATTTCGGCACCTTGCAGATAGTCAAACAATACCTGTGAGATTTCCTCAAACAGCGGCTTGTCTTGCAGGAACTCGTCGGTAATACCGTGGACATTCACCGAATCGCCAACCGGTTTTTTCGGATTGATATAAATATGGATTGAGCTGCCGGTAAGTTTCCGGTTAATCATTTCGATCGCACCCACCTCAATGATCCGGTCACCATCCTGATAATAGAAACCGGTGGTTTCCGTATCCAGAATCAATTGACGAGGGCCATGCAGCTCTAAGGTCGGCGGTGTAATCACAATTTGCGGATGTAACTCGATTGGATCTGAAGCGACTGAAGCGGATTCATCGGTATTTTCTGTTGTTTCCAAATTTTCAGTCTGTTCCATTTCTTCTTCAGCCATTTCCATGCTCTCTTCGAGTTCTTCTTCACTATCGACAAGATCCAGCCCGAAAGGGTCGTCTAGAAGCCAGTCAGGTTCAGATTTTTTTTTATTTTCAGTGATTGCAGTCACTGATTTGGATTTTTTCAAGGTTTCATCTGCGCCTTGGTTGGCCAGTTGATCGGCCATTTCATTGCCAGGATGTCCGGCATGGCCTTTGACCCAGTGCCATTCAATATCGCGGCTTTGACAGGTGGCATCCAGTTTTTGCCATAGATCCGGATTTTTAACGTCTTTCCAGTTTTTCTTTTTCCAGCCATGAATCCATTCGGTAATGCCTTGTTTGACATAATTGGAATCGGTATAAATGACCAGCTTGGCATCTTTCGGACAGAACTGGATGCCTTCGATCGCCGCGGTCAGCTCCATGCGATTATTGGTGGTATGATCTTCGCCACCGCAAATTTTGTGTTCCTGCTGTTCGGTAATTATGTACGCACCCCAACCGCCTAAACCCGGGTTGCCGCGACAGGCGCCATCAACATATAGCGTGATAGTGTGAGACATAAATTAAAATCCGATCAAAAAAGAACTTGCTGAAGCGGATATTGTATAACGCAAATACGCTTGATGCGTCTAGATGCACCAGTTTTTTTAATTTCTTGTAACATTTAACGTGAAATCGGGGTAAATTAATGCCTTGTGTCCACGACATGCTTCACTACAATGGCATATCTAAAAAATAAATTTATATACGAATTGTTTGGATTTCTTTATGTATAAACCAACCGCAATTTTGTGGCAGCCCGCATTACCAGCATTTTTAAAATTTTCTGTACTTGGAACGGCTCTCGCTTCCTTGGGACTGACGGGCTGTTCTTCTACACAAAGTGCGACCCAGAAAGCGTCAAGCAAGCAGGTTGGCTCACAATATCTAGATGCAAGCAGTTTGGATGGGCTGGAAGATTTACTTTCTGCAACGGATATGCGTGCGGTTGAAGGTGATCGCTTACTGATTTTGAAGCATGGTGATATCTGGAAACGGATGACCGTGGGTTTCAAGATGGATCTGAATACCTGGAATCCGCGTATTGATGCACAGCGTGGCTGGTTTATTTCCCGTCAGCCGTATCTGGACCGCCTGAGTGCCCGTGCATCACGCTATTTATATTATACGGTGAAAGAAGCAGAGCGTCGTGGCATGCCTACGGAACTGGCTTTATTACCGATTATTGAAAGTTCTTATGACCCGGCGGCGACCAGCAGTGCAGCAGCGGCAGGTTTATGGCAGTTTATTCCGAGTACTGGCCGTATTTATGGTCTGAAACAAACCTCACTTTACGATGGCCGTCGTGATGTCGTTGAGTCGACCCGTGCGGCTTATGAGTTTCTAGGCAGCCTATATAACCAGTTTGGTTCGTGGGAATTGGCTTTGGCCTCTTATAATGCCGGTCCAGGCCGTATCCAGCAGGCGATTAACCGTAATAAGGCTGCAGGTTTACCTACCGATTACTGGTCCTTGAAACTGCCTCAGGAAACCATGAACTATGTACCGCGCTTCCTGGCAGTTGCACAGATTGTGAAAAATCCGGGTACTTATGGCGTGAGTTTGCCACCGATTGCCAACCGTCCTCACTTTCGTGAAGTGACTGTGGGTGCAGCCAATTTAAATGAGATTGCATCGATTACGGGTTTAAGCCGTGCTGAACTGTATCAGCTTAACCCGGGACATCGTGGTGACCGTATTGATCCTGAAAGTCCACGCCGTATTTTGATTCCGGCTGACTTAAGTCCATCGATTGATGAAAAACTGAAAAAACTGCAGTCGAGCTCAAGCGGCTTATGGGCAGGTACTGTCAGTAACTCGCCTAAAACGACCACTACAGTAGCTCCAAAGCCAGCTGTAGCACCAGCATCAACCAGTACCACCATCGTACCTGCCAAGCAGACACCACCGGTGCTTGCCACTACGACTGCTAAGACTGCAACAGCGACCAAAGCTCCAACTACGACAACCACATCTAAACCAACTACGACTACACCAGCAGCAATTTCTACCACGACGACACCAAATTTAACTGCACAAACCACCAAACGGGTCAGCACACCACGTGGTTCCGAAGCACTTGCTGAATTTGCTGCAAAAAGTGAATTGCCTATTCCAAGCGCGCCACGTATTCCGGTTGCTGTGACGCCAGTGGCTTCGGTGAAGCCTATCCAGGTCGAGCCACCAATTACCGCAGCTGAACGTCAGCAAATCCAGAAAGTGGTGTCAGCAGAAGAAATTAATAAGACCGTGGATGAGCTTTTACAACCTGTGGCGACTGCAGCTGAACAGGCACAGGTCATTGAAGAGCTCAAAGCATTGGCACCTGCAGGTACAGAAATAGTTGACCCTTATGATGGCAAGATCAAACTGACTGCAATTCAGACCAGTCAGTCTATTGCCGAGCAGCAGGGCAAGGAGCTGACCAAAGGATTCTCATATCCGAAAGAAGTCGCTGTAAACACCAGTGCAGATTCAGTTGAAGCCCGACTCAATCAGGGCAAAAACTATGTAAAAACTGATTCAGAAGTCGTGGTTGTGGCACCGAAAGGTAAGCGCAGTACCTATAAGGTTTTACCGGGTGATAACCTGGCATTGATTGCAGCCAAAAATGGCGTGAACTGGCGTGATGTCGCGAAATGGAACCAGATTGATCCAAACTCTACATTATATGTGGGCACCACAATTTATCTCTATGATGCCAAGCCCGTGCAGGAAGCACCGAAAGCTAAAGAGAAACCGGAAAGCTATGTGGTTCAGGCCAATGATTCTTTGACCAGCGTTGCCAGCCAGTTCGGCCTGAGCGTTAAACAGTTGGCTGATTATAATGATCTGAGTACGACCAGCGGTTTATTTGTTGGGCAAAAGCTTTCCCTGAAAGAAAGTGCCAGCAAAGCGAAAGCTGAAGACAGTAAAAAAGCCGAAACTGCCAAAGTTCAGACCAAGTCCTATACCGTTAAACGTGGTGAGTATCTGAAATTGATTGCAGATCGCTACGCATTGTCGAATGCAGAACTTGCTGCACTAACTCCGGGTTTAACTGCGGGTAGCAGTTTGATGGTCGGACAGAAGATTAATGTTCCTCTTAATGAAGTTGAAGAACTGACTGCGAGCAGTAAGAAAACCGAAAAAGTCGAACAGAAGTTTGAGAACGTTAAGGTTGATCATACGCCAACAGAAAACTATCAGGTCAAACGTGGTGAAACCCTGTACAGCATTGCCAATCAAAGTAAATTGACGGTATCTGAACTGGCAGCGTTAAATGGCCTGTCTGCAAACAGCGGCTTACGCATTGGTCAAACCATCAAGATTCCAGCTGGTAGTCAGGTTCCTGACAGTTATACGGTTCAATCGGGTGATACACTGACCGGGATTGCAGCAAAATATAATCTGTCGATGGATCAAATTGCTAACCTGAACAATATTTCCCGTAGTGCCAATCTGCGTGTGGGTCAGCATCTGAAATTATCTGGCAGTCCTGAACCTGTGCAGGAAGTGGTCACCGAGACTCAGGAAAAAAATGTCAAATCAGATACTCACATCGTGAAATCTGGTGAAACCTTAAGCTCGATTGCCCGCCAATATCATCTGCAATTACGTTATCTGGCAGACTTGAATGGTTTGAATACCAATAGCAATGTGCGGATTGGACAGCGTTTAAAAATTAATGAAGATATTCAGATCGCCAAAAAAGAGCCGGTAGTGAAAGTCGCAACAAAATCTGCATCTTCTAAGGCGACAGAATCCTATACGGTAAAATCCGGGGAATCTCTGATTGCGATTGCCAATCGTGTAGGAGTACCCGTTACTGATCTGGCGAGCCTGAACAATCTTAGTCCACGTGCCGGTTTACGTGTGGGCCAAACGCTTCAGCTTCCAAAGCTGGTCACTGAATACAAGGTGAAGCGTGGCGATACCTTGATCGGCCTGGCATCCCGTTATGGTATGGCAACCAATGAACTGGCAGAAATGAATGAACTGAAACCCAATACTCAATTGCGTATTGGTGATGTGATTAAGGTTCCAAACTAATTTCTGGATCGTGAAATTGTTTAATCCCGTCCATATCTTATGGATTCTTGCTGCCCCCTGGATCATCAGTTCCAGCGGGGCAGCAGTCATTACGACGCCTTATATTGCACTGCATAGTGTACCCAAATATGCACAGGCTAAATCTCTGCCTTATGCCAATCCGCAAGCGCCCAAAGGCGGTATTCTTATTCAGGCAGCTGATGGCAGTTTTGATAATCTGAACAGCATGAATGGTAAGGGGAATGTCACTGAAGGGGTTAATTATATTTTTGACAGCCTCATGTCAAAATCCCTGGATGAACCCGGCGTCTATTATCCTTTGCTGGCGGAGAAAGTCAGTTTTGACCCAAAGCAGACCGCTTATATTATTTTCCATTTAAATCCTAAAGCCAGATTCAGTAATGGTCAGCCAGTGACGGCTAAGGATGTGAAATACAGTTTTGATCTGTACCAGACCCAGTCTAATTTCGGCTTGCAGATGTATCTGGCAGATATTAAAAAAACCGAAGTCCTGTCACCTTCAAAAGTTAAGATCAGTTTTAGGTCTCGCCATAATCCGGAAATGGCGATGATTGTGACGCAAATGCCGATCTATTCTCAGCAGGAGTGGCAAAAGCGCAACTTCAAGGACATTAACCTGAAACCGATCTTGGGTTCTGGGCCTTATGTGATTGAACGCATTGATGCAGGACGTAGTATTTCCTATAAACGTAATCCTCATTACTGGGGCAAAGATCTGCTGGTCAATCGTGGGCGTTATAATTTTGATCGCATACAGTATCGCTATTATCGTAGTCCGGAAATCAAGTTTGAGGCTTTTAAATCGGGACAGTTTACGCTACATGAGGAAAAACAGGTTAATCGCTGGGTAGGTGATTATCGCTTTCCTGCGGTACAGCAAGGCCAGATCAAAACCTATCGTTTTCACCATCACAATCCGATTCCTACACAAAGCCTGATTTTTAATACCCGGCGTCAGCCCTTTGCTAATATCTGCTTCCGGCAAGCTTTAACTCTGGCCTATGATTTTGAATGGCTAAATAAAGCCTTGTTTCATGGAGAATATCAGCGTCTGAACAGCTTTTTTAGTAATAGTGAACTGGCATCTACAAGCAAGCCGAGTGCTCAGGAGCTGAAAATATTACAACCAAATTTATCTAAATTGCATCCGGTGCAACGTCAGGCGGTATTACAGGATTGGCATTATCCGCAATCAGATGCCTCCGGGTTTAACCGCAAAAATTTATTACAGGCGCGACAAATTTTATTGAATGCCGGTTACCGTTATCAGCAGGGGAAACTGGTGACTGCTCAAGGTAAACCTGTACAGATTGAATTTCTGTTGCATCAGGCTGAACAGCAGCGTCATCTGATGCCTTATCTACGGCATTTGAAACGTTTAGGAATTCAGGCTCACATTCGGATGGTGGAAACGGCTCAGTATTATGAGCGACTAAGAAATTATCAGTTTGATATGATTATGGATACCATGCCGCAATCGCTGACACCGGGGCAGGAACAGAAACAGTTTTGGGGCAGTGAGGCGGCACGTCAGCCTGGCAATTATAATTATGCCGGTATTCAAAATCCGGTGATTGATCGGGTAATTGATCAGGTGGTTCAGGCACAAAGCCGGGAGCAGCTGATTTATAGTACCCGAGCTTTAGACCGTTTATTGCGAGCCGGTTATTATCATATTCCGACCTATGGTACGGGTGAATACTGGTATGCTTACTGGAATATGTATCGGCAGCCCAAGATCAAGCCCAAGCTTTCTGCGGGTATTGATTACTGGTGGGTGGATACGGCTAAAGCCAGACAAGTGGCACCGTACTTAAAATATCGCTAGGTTTTCAGCTTTGGGGAGTGCCATGAGCACTTATATCGTCAAACGTTTGCTTCTTATGATTCCGACATTATTGATGGTTTTACTGATCAATTTTGTGGTGATTCAGCTTGCACCGGGTGGTCCAGTGGAACAGGCTATCTATCAGTCACAGCATGCAAATAATTTGGCGATCGGTGGCTTACAATATCAGGGACAGCAAGGCCTGACCCCTGAAATGCTGGAACAGATCAAGATTCAGTATGGATTTGATCAACCGGTTCATTTACGGTTCTGGGAAATGTTAAAAAGCTATGCTCAGTTTGATTTGGGCCAGAGCTTTTTTAAAGGCCAAGCTGTGACTGAACTGATCTGGGAAAAACTGCCAGTTTCACTGTCTCTAGGTTTCTGGAGTACCTTGCTCATTTATCTGGTCTCTATTCCTCTTGGCATCCAGAAAGCCAAAAAGCATGGCAGTCTGTTTGATCAAACTACGTCTTTGCTGCTGGCTGTGGGCTATGCCATTCCAGCCTTTATCTTTGCCATTTTGCTGATTGTATTTTTTGCAGGTGGTTCCTATCTGCAATGGTTTCCTTTACAAGGGTTAAGCTCGGAAAATTTTGATGAATTATCTTTCTTTGGAAAAATTCGAGATTATTTCTCGCATATGGCTTTGCCATTGCTGGCCATGGTGCTCGGTGGTTTTGCAAGGCTAACTTATCTGGTGAAATTTTCCTTTATGGAAGAGCTCAGTAAACAATATGTGCTGGCAGCAAGAGCGAAGGGACTACAGGACAGAGCAGTGCTCTACCGGCATGTACTGCGCAATGCAGTGCTGGTGTTGATCGCTGGATTGCCAGAAGCTTTGCTCGGTATTTTATTTGTCGGGAACCTGTTTATTGAAATCATCTTTAATCTGGATGGTTTGGGCATGCTGGGATTTGAAGCGATTCTGCAGCGGGATTATCCGGTCATTTTTGGAACCTTGTTTATTTTTACCTTATTGGGTTTAGTGTTGCGTTTGATCAGTGATGTGCTGTATCGGGTAATTGATCCCCGGATTCATTTCGATTCGCGAGGATTGAAATAATGTCACCAATGCTACGCGCCAGCCTGCAACGTTTTAAAAATAATAAAACCGGATTTGCCTGCTGCATTGCCTTTGTCATTATTTTTATCTTGTCACTTGGTGCTGAGCTGATCGCTAACGATAAGCCTTTACTGATCAAGTATGAGGACTCCTATTATCTGCCAGTAATAAAGTCATATCCTGAAACGACTTTTGGGGGTGTCTTTGAAACTGAAGCCGAGTATCAGGATCCTGCGGTACAGCAGCTGATTAATGCCAAAGGCTGGGCAATCTGGCCGGTGATCCGCTTCGGCTATGACACACCCAATTTGGCACTCGATATTCCAGTACCTTCACCTCCAAGCAGGCAAAATTGGCTAGGAACAGATGATCAGGGACGGGATGTGCTGGCACGGATTCTATATGGCTTGCGTATTTCCTTGCTGTTTGGCTTTGCACTGACTTTGCTGTCGGCAGGATTAGGTATGCTGGTCGGTGCAGTTCAAGGCTATTATGGTGGCTGGATTGACCTGATCGGGCAACGTGCACTTGAGGTCTGGAGCAGCCTGCCGATGCTGTTTATGGTCATGATTCTGGTCAGTGTGTTTAGTCCGAATATTTACTGGCTATTTGTGATCATGCTATTTTTTGGCTGGACAACACTGGTGTCGATGGTGCGCGCTGAATTTTTACGGGCCAGAAATCTGGAATATGTCTGGGCAGCGAAAAGTATTGGTGCAGGGCATGGCCGGATCATGTTCAGGCATATTTTACCCAATGTGATGGGTTCCAGTTTCTCACAACTACCTTTCATGCTGACTGCCAATATCAGCGCACTAACTGCACTGGACTTTTTAGGTTATGGTTTGCCGCCTGAAACCGCTTCTTTAGGGGAACTATTGCTACAGGGTAAAAATAATCTCAATGCGCCGTGGTTGGCTTTATCCGGGTTTCTGATTTTAGCCATTGTCTTGTCTTTACTCATCTATATCGGTGAAGCCATCCGGGATGCTTTCGATCCCAAAATTTAAAATGATTTTTTAAGACTGATTTAATATCTACAAATAAAATTTGTATCCATTTGACAATATGAATTGTCAATTATGGCAAGTTAGGTTATAACACATACAAAATAAGATAAACATTTCAGGAAAGTACATGACACAATTGGCCGATTCCATCCAGATCCGTAATACCCAGTTTAAAAACCGTATCATTAAAGGTGCCATGAGTGAGGCGTTGGCCAATGATGCAGGCCAACCCAATCAGGCCCATTTAAAGTTATATGAAGCTTGGGCCAAAGGTGGTTTAGGCTGTGCGATTACGGGTAATGTCATGGTGGATTTTCGTGCCAAGAATGAACCCGGTGTAGTGGTAGTAGAAAGTGAACGTGACCTGGAAAAGTTAAAAGCTTGGGCGAATGTCGGCAAATGTCATGGCATGGTGCAACTGGTACAGTTATCTCATCCTGGACGTCAGTGCCCAAAAGGCTTGAATAAAGAAACCGTAGCACCTTCAGCTGTACCTTTTAGTCCAGCATTGGCGATGAGTTTCGGTACGCCACGTGAACTGCGTGAAGATGAAATTTTAGATATTATCCAGCGCTTTGCGACTTCAGCTGCCATTTGCGAAAAGGCGGGATTTGAAGGCGTGCAGTTACATGGGGCGCATGGTTATCTAATTAGCCAGTTTTTATCGCCCCTGACCAATAAGCGCCAAGACCAGTGGGGTGGCAGTATTGAAAACCGCAGCCGATTCTTGCTAGAGGCTTATAAGGCAGTGCGTGCAGCAACTTCAGAGAATTTTATCATTTCAGTGAAATTAAACTCGGCAGACTTTCAGCGCGGTGGCATTAGTGAAGAAGACGTTATTTATGTTTTTAAGGCGATGGATGCAGCCGGGATCGATATGATTGAAGTTTCTGGCGGAACCTATGAAGCACCTGCAATGGCCGGGGTAAAAGCAGAGAAGCGTAAAGCATCAACGGTTGCCCGCGAAGCCTATTTCCTAGACTTTGCCGAAAAGATCCGTCAGGAAGTAAATTGCCATTTGATGGTGACGGGTGGCTTCCGTACCGCAGTGGGTATGAATGCAGCCCTTGATAGTAGCGCATGTGATTTTGTCGGTATTGCACGTCCATTTGCGGTCGAGCCTGATCTGGGCAACCGTCTGGTGGCTGGGCAGGATGTACGTTATGCAGTAGAGAAAATTAAAACCGGTATTCCAATGATCGATAAAATGGCGATTATGGAAATCATCTGGTATGCCGCACAATTTAAAGAAATTGCCAAAGGTAATCGACCAAATCCAAAACTGTCGCCTTTAAAGGTATTTTTAAATTACGTAAAAGGTAATGTGAAAGCTGTGATTAAAGGTCAGATCAATTCACGTAAATCGGCTTAATTTGTATAATGCATTGAAGCAAAAACAGGGCATATAAAATGCCCTGTTTTTTTTATGAATGACCTTTTTAAGAATAAGTCATGGCTTGAGTCTGAAAAGGGAAGAGCAACTGAGAAAGCTGACGTGTTGCCCACAAGCCCACTTCCTGATGATGCATATGCGGTGCCACGTAAGGAATCAATAAATCAATCTTTTGTTCGGCAGCAGCGCAGCGATTCAGACGGCTTTTCAGCTGATGGATCTGTTGCTGGTCAATACGGTTCAATACCGGTTCCATCTGGTTATGAACTTGAGATCTGCTACGTGATGACAGACGAGCGGCAAAAGTCTCACCTTGAATCCAGTCTTTAATAATCTGTTTTTCAGTCGCATTAAATACACCAAACATTATGCCATCTGGATCATCAATCATTTTCCAGAACCGGCTTTGTTCTACAGGTGCATCTTTTACAATCCAGCCTTTTTCAATCATGACTTTCAAGAAGTCTGCAATCTGTGCCGGATCGGATAACCACTCATTAATGGTCTTGCCACTAAACTGGCATTTCTGGTTATGGATATATTGTCCAATCAGCGCTTTGTTCTGAAATACTTTCAAAGCCAGTTTTTCAGTATCCAGTTGCTTGATGATCTGGGAAGAACTTTTACCAATGTCATTCAGCACATAACCTTTTTTAATCAGGTCTAGATACTGGGCAGGATCTTCAGCGAGTGCATACTGATCTAAATAGGCTTGCAGCGATTTTTGTGCATGACCGTTGTGAGCATTATCAATGGTAATGTGTACATTGAAATAATGTGGATCAATACCGAGTTCAGACAGCTCATAATTGGTAATTAACAGGTGTAAGGGCAGCTGCTCATAACCCAGATTGAAACCAATTACTAACGGCAGATATTCTGGCGGCGCATAGGCCAAAGCCAGCTGCACGGCTGCTTGTTCATAATAGCTGGCATCCAGTTGCTCAGCATAGCTGTTCAGCTCATAATGATTCAGCAAGTCCTGATACATGGTGACATGATTGGCACGGGTATGACCCATGCCTAGTTCTTCCAGATAGATATAAATCAGGTCTTTGGTTTCCGGACGATTCCAGTTTTGCACAGTTGAATACAGCCATGAGCCGTCTACCAGTTTTACAGGTGCGACTTTGGCCAGGAACTCAAATGCATGTGACACAGTCGGGAAGTATTCACGTCCTTGCTGCTGTCTACGCCGCTCTACATAAGACTGGAAGATTGCGCAGGTTTGGTGGTGCTGTTCAAGAAAATGTTGCTCTACATGTCTGGGTTGATTCAGCCATTCCAATCCAGCCACATCAACTTGCTGGATTAAATCTCTTAAATAGTTCTCAGCCTGTTCGGTCTTTACTGCCGTCGAAATCTGTTGATCTTGAAAGAAGTTGACCCAATCTTTAAAGTTATTAAATTGATGATTATGATTTTTAATAGATGATTCAGGCGAACTTAACTTTGTACTGACGAACATAATCTGATCCTTGCAGATATATTATGCTTTCTAACTTAACGGCATGCTTATACCACCGGTGTTGATTTTTTGTTCGGATTTATAGTGCGATTGCTGTAAATGAATATGAATGGATAACGAGTTGAAGAGAAATGTAAAAGAATAAGATTTTTGAATGAATTAATTTATAAACAAATAAAATTGCAATCAAAGAAATTTGATCAAACGTTAAAAACAGGAATGAAGGAACAAGCAATAAAAAAGCCCAAGTCATCATGCTTGGGCTTTTTTATGAGAAGTTAATTAAATTAACCATCTCGAATATGGCGTCCCTACGGGGATTCGAACCCCGGTTACCGCCGTGAAAGGGCGATGTCCTAGGCCTCTAGACGATAGGGACAATGTAGAAGTGATATTTTAAACCAGAACTTTTGATCTAAAGTAATGGCGTCCCTACGGGGATTCGAACCCCGGTTACCGCCGTGAAAGGGCGATGTCCTAGGCCTCTAGACGATAGGGACTTAATAAAATATTACTTCTGAAATTGGCGTCCCTACGGGGATTCGAACCCCGGTTACCGCCGTGAAAGGGCGATGTCCTAGGCCTCTAGACGATAGGGACGTTTCAGAGGTGGGCGTATATTAGGGTGAAAACAGGGGGGTGTCAAACGCTTTTCCAGAGTTTTTTGGAAATTTTCTTTTGAGTGCATAAATTTAAAACAATATTAGCAGAATACTTGAAAAATGCAGGATTTAGGCCGGATTTTTAAGCAATTCCAGAATGGCTTCAACAACCTGAGGATGCAGTAAATAGCCAGTAATGTCATGTGGACGGTGAATATGTGTACGAATGCCATGATTGATGATTTCAGGTTCAAACTTGAATGGCGGTTCGGTAAGCGGAATGGCGGTGAGATAATCATCCGTTGAGTAGAAATTGATCCAGTCGCCTTTAATTGCCTTAGGTCGTACCACCGGCTGTGCCAAGCTGGATTGAATCACCTGAAAGGCTAATGGTGAACCTAAAGTAATAAAACGCTGTACATTCAGTTCAGGGTGCTGGATAAGATGATTATAGGCAATCACACTTCCTAAAGAATGGGCAATGACAATGCAGGGTTTGCGACCACTCAGTTGTCGGGCAATCCGTTCATGTACTTCTCTCATGAAATCAGGGTTATCGAGATAAAGATAAGTTTCAATCAGAAATCTCTGCAATAGAGTGCGATGCAGAGTGGGAAAATAATTGAGTAATAAGGCAAAATCCCGAAGCGCCACATTCTTGCCGAGGGCGGTAAAATAATTGAATTTCTGTCTGAAATCCATGGTATCACTTGGGCTGGGTTGGGCGAAATCGGTAATTGTGGGCCTACGCCAACCAGGACGTGGAACAGGGGCGGGAAGCTGAGGTTGAGCAGGCTTACGAAAAGGAAAGCTAGGCCATTCCTGGGGCATCAGGGTGCCAGCTTCTAGAATATTACGGACGTTATAACGTGAAAGCAGATCGCCATAAAATGGAATACGAATGTGGCGTTTTAAATAACTAAATCTGGCATCTTGTTGATGTTTGCGCATCCCTTTTTGAAGTATATGGAGCCAGCGCTGGCGGATGGAGGCAGCGCTATGATGTTGCTGATTCATTCCATGAATAAAAATAACTTTCATCGACACCCCACTGAGTTCGATAGAATTATATTTACAGTATAGAAAATATTAACGTAGCAAAAGCAGCGCTTTTTGTGGTGTTAATGTGTAAATTATCTTTGATAAAACAATAATTAACAGACATCTGTATATTTATAAAAGAGTCATAAATAAACCACAAAATGAGTAGGTATGAATAAAGAATTTTACTGAGCAGAAAAATAATGCAAAGGAAATAGTAAAATTAAATCTGTAAATTAAGATGCTTTTTAAAGTAATTCTAGCAGGGCTTCGATGACTTCCGGATGCTGGACATAGCCATCAATATCATGCGGATGATAAATTGAAGTACGAATCTCCCGATTGATAATTGCCGGCTGAAACTGAAAAGGCGGTTCTGATAATGGAAAGGCAGTTAAAAAGTCATCACTGCAATAAAAATTAATCCAGTCACCTTTAATAGCTTCTGGCCGATGAACAGGCTGGGGCAAATGTTCCTGAATGACCCGGAAAGCCATTGGTGATCCCATGCTGATAAAACGCTGTACATTCAGTTCCGGGTGCAAAAGCAGATAATGATAGGCAATCACACTTCCTAAAGAATGAGCCATTAGGATACAGGGTTTATCGCCATGCAGTTGTTGACCAATTCGCTGATGTACCTGCTGCATGAATGTGGAATTCGCTAGATAAGAATAGGTTTCGATCAGAAATTTTTTGATCAGCGTATCATGCAGGCGAGGGAAATGATTCAGTAAAATCACAAAATCCCGTAATAGAGTATTCCGGCTTAATATACTAATAAACTGCAGCTTCTGGTTAAAGGTCATGGCATCCTCAACCCTTAGCTCGGGAATTTCACAAATTTCAGGTGAATATTGATTGAGATGGGGTGGTGGTGGCTGGGATTTAACTGGAGACTGGAAAGGAAAGCGAGGCCAGTCTTGCGGCATCAATGTACTGGCATTTAGCACATTATGTAAATGATGACGTGACAGTAAGTCGCCATAAAAAGGGATACGGATATGCCGTTTGAGGTAGGCAAAACGTGTTTGTTGATGCGACTGTTCCAGACCATGTTTTAGCAAACTCAGCCAACGTTGACGCAGGGACGCAGAGCTAAATTTCTGCTTATTCATGCCATGAATATAAATAATTTTCATCGACACACCACGCTGGCTGCCTAGAACATTTTCAGTATAAATAAAAAAGAGCAGCCGAAGCTGCTCTTTTAGTCATTTTAATGTTTAAGCATTTTTGTGATAGAACTTGTAGTAGCTGGCATAGCACAGTGCAATAAATACCAGACAGCCAAAGAAACTGATACGCATGCTCGGATCAAACACCATACTGATACAGGTAATCAGACAGAACAGAAAACCCAGAATCGGTACGATCGGGAATAATGGCGCAGCAAAATCAAGATCCTTCGCTGTTTTACCCTGTTTGTACCATTCACGGCGGAAGTTGAACATGCTGAGACAGATGCTCATCCAGACCACTACCATGGTAAATGCTGCAATACCTAGCAAGTTCGTGAAGATAGTTTCCGGTGCGAACTGTTCAGACAGCAAACCAGGCATACCGCCAATCATGGTGACAATGACTGCAATATAAGGTACACCACGCGCATTTAGGCGTGAAAATACCGCTGGTAACTGTTTACTGTAAGACAATGACCACATCATACGGGATGCAGCAAATAGACCTGAGTTAGCAGCAGATAGCAATGCTGTGATAATCACAAAGCGGATAATATCTTCGGCATAAGTAATACCGATATGCTGGAATACTGTCACGAATGGGCTGCTACTGACACCTTCAGCTGCCAGACCTGCTTCCTGATGCGGAAGAAGGGAAGTCACCACAATAATCGTACCTACAAAGAAAATCAGTAAGCGGAAAATTGCAGTATTAATCGCTTTTGGTACATTTTTGGCAGGATCTTTGGTTTCACCCGCAGCCACACCAATCAGTTCTGTGCCAGAGAATGCAAAGTTTACAATCAGCATGGTGGTGAAGATTGGGAACAGACCTTCTGGGAACCAGCCTTGAGCTGTCAGGTTACTGAATAGCGGAGCAGTTTCCTGTCCTTGGTAGCTTACTACACCAAAAATAGCGAGTAGGCCAAGCAGGATAAAGGTCACGACAGTAACGACTTTCACCAGTGCTAGCCAGAACTCGGACTCTGCAAACCAGCGGGTAGAAATCATATTCAGTGCGAATACGAAAGCACCAAAAATCAGTGTCCACATCCACATAGAGCTATTCGGGAACCATTCCTGCATTAATAAAGCTGCAGCGGTAAATTCAGTTCCCAAGGTCACTGACCAGGTCAGCCAGTATAGCCAGGTAATGGTGTAGCCAGTCCCTGGTCCAATATAGCGTTTGGCATAGGCGCCAAATGAGCCAGATTCGGGCATATGAACGGCAAGTTCACCCAGACATAGCATAACCATGTAAGCGATGATCCCGCCAAGGAGATAAGCAAGAATGGCACCTACAGGCCCCGTTTGTGCAATGACTTCACCCGAACCTAGAAATAGGCCTGTTCCGATTGCGCCACCAAGCGAAATCATGACCAGATGTCGAGTACTCATAGCGCGTTTTAAAGGCGCAGAATTGCCCTGATGCGTAGCATCATTCGGAGATGAGTGCATAGGAGTCAAAAAATAAAAGAATGAAGCGGGTTATTGTAGTGAAAAACTACAAATCTGCAACGTATTAATATGGATTATGTATAAGACTTGATCGTGAGCGATCAGATAATGGCGTCCCTACGGGGATTCGAACCCCGGTTACCGCCGTGAAAGGGCGATGTCCTAGGCCTCTAGACGATAGGGACGTTGCGAGGTGATGGCTATATTAAGGACTAAGCCGGACTTTGTCAAAAGAGTTTTTACTAAAATGTATTTAACAGTTTAAACATTAGGCAAAACAAAAACTTTATTTTATTAAGATGTTATTTTCTGAACGGATTTACCTGATATGAAAAAATAAACCCAATCGGAATTGGGTTTATTAAAGAAATTATTTCAGTTCAAAAGTTTAGAATTTAAGCTTTTTGATGATAAAGCCAGTAATAACTTGCATAACATGCTGCCATAAACAATAAACAGCCAATAAAACCAGAGAGCATTTCAGGGTCAGCTGCCATACTCAGACCGGTTGCAGTACAAGTTACAAAACCTAGAGTGGGAACTAAGGGGAACCAAGGTGTACGGAATTTTAGTTCAGAGACGCTATGACCAGACTTCAGCCATTGGCGACGGAAATTAAACTGGCTCCAGCAGATACTCATCCAGACAATCACCATGGTAAAAGCGGCCACGCCCATCAGGTTTTTAAAGATGACATCTGCACCAAATTGTTCAGAGAGCAGACCAGGCAAGCCGCCAATCATGGTGACCCAAACTGCTACATAAGGCACGCCGGATTTGCTGACTTTGGCAAATAGTCGCGGTAACTGGTTTTGTGAAGACAATGCCCACATCATACGTGAAGCTGCATAGAGTCCAGAGTTTGCAGTAGAGAGCAGCGCAGTGATAATTACGAAACGAATGAAATCTTCGGCATAAGGAATACCCATCTGGGTAAACACGGATACAAACGGACTGCTGCTTAAGCCCCCATGACCACCGACCTGTAGACCTGCATCGGTATAAGTCAGTAACGAGCTGATCACAATGATGGTGCCAACAAAGAAAATCATCAGACGCCATACCGCAGCATGAATCGCTTTCGGTACATTTTTCTCAGGATTTTCGGTTTCACCGGCAGCGATCCCGATCATCTCGGTACCGTTAAAGGCAAAATTCACGATCAGCAGGGTAGTGAATAATGGGATCAAACCATTTGGTAGCCAGCCATGTTCAGTCAAATTATTGAACAGTGGCGCAGATTCATAACCTTGAAATGGAATAAAGCCAAAGATACAGCCAAAGCCCAGAATAATAAAAATCAGTACAGTCGCAACTTTAACCAGTGACAGCCAGAATTCTGATTCGGCAAAAGTACGGGTTGAGCTTAAATTGGAGAGCAGTACACCTGCAGCAAAGGTCAATGTCCATAACCAGATCGAAGTTTGCGGGAACCATTCCTGCATTAGAATCGCAGCTGCAGTGAATTCGGTACCCAAAGTGGCTGACCAGCCGAGCCAGTACATCCAGGACACCATATAGCCTGTACCCGGTCCAATATAATGGGTTGCAAAGGCACCAAAGGAACCAGACACGGGTAAATGTACGGCCAGTTCACCGAGGCAGAGCATTACCATATAGGCGATCAAGCCACCAATAATATAGGCCAGTACTGCGCCCAAAGGTCCAGCTTGTGAAATCACTTCACCGGAACCCATAAACAGGCCGGTACCAATAGCGCCACCAAGGGAAAGCATGATCAGATGACGTGTGCCCATGGCACGTTTTAACGACGGAGTTTGACCCTCAACAGACGAATGCTGTGAAGGTGGAGAGGGAGATTGCATAGCTCAATTAAAAGGAGAGATTTAAAAAAAGTATTTTAGTTTTAATTATGTGAAATATCACATAAATTGGAATTTCCTCATAAAGTTCTTCTTTTAATTTAAAAAATAAATATTTGCAAAGCCTCTTAAAAACTAGTGATCGGGAGTCTGGTATTGCTCAGTCGGTGTTTTTTCAGCAGGCGTAGTTTCTGCTCGGTTCTCAGCAGTTTTATCATCGCGACTGATCACATAAATATAAAGCGCTGAAGGTGCCAGAATAAGTAAAACAAGCAGGATTTTCTTTAGCATGGGAAAATTGATCAAAACCTAACATCAACTTGATTATAGCCTAAGCAAACGAGAAAGGGCACCAAACTCAGTCATGCGAAATTTATAACAATAGTATTGAAAGCAATAATAAGAAAAAGAGTTTTCTTGGAAAAAATGAAAGAAGAAGGGGATAAATAAGATGGCGTCCCTACGGGGATTCGAACCCCGGTTACCGCCGTGAAAGGGCGATGTCCTAGGCCTCTAGACGATAGGGACGTTTAGAAGATGGCGGTATCTTATTGATCCGCCACCAAAGTGTCAAGCAGGTGAGGTGCGAGTTTGTTTAAAATATAGCAAAACAGTTCCGCAGTCTTTTGCGTATCGTATAACGCAGAGTGTGCTTCTTTGCCATCAAACTCAATACCGGCCTGAATACAAGATTTAGCCAGAACCGTTTGACCAAACATCACCGCACTTAAAGTCACGGTATCAAACACAGAAAAACTGTGAAACGGATTCTGGTTTTTGGTTCCGGTACGGGCAATTGCTGCCTGTACAAAGCCCAAATCAAAATGCGCATTGTGACCGACCAAAACGGCATGCGTACAATTTTGCTGACGACGCACTTCATTGACCGATTTAAAAATACGTTTTAACGCGGTTTTTTCATCTTCAGCCATTGCGATCCGCATCGGATTTGACGGGTCAATCCCGATAAATTCCAAAGAGCGGCGATCCAGGTTGGCACCTTCGAAAGGATTGATATGTGCGTGGTAAGCTTCACCGGGCACAAACTGGCCATCTTCATTATAAACAATAGGAATGGCCGCAATTTCTAACAAGGCATCAGTCTGTGCATTAAAGCCTGCTGTTTCAACATCGACAACAACAGGCAAAAATCCACGGAAACGCTGACCAATGACTGGAAGAGTTTCATTTGTCACATTTTTCTCCATTGAATGGTTTTTCCTGCATATAGCGGAACGATTTGTTCACCATCCAAGTAGTCTAGACTTTCAGGAATAACTTGATCTTCTTTGACCAGCGTAATGGTTTTGGTATTACGTGGGAGGCCGTAGAAATCTGCACCAAAGTGGCTGGCAAAACCTTCTAGGCGGTCGATTTTACCTACTTGATCAAAGGCCTGAGCATATAACTCAATTGCAGTCGGAGCACTATAGCATCCTGCGCAGCCACACGCATTTTCTTTGGCATTTTTTGAGTGCGGTGCACTGTCGGTGCCTAAGAAAAATTTAGGATTACCGCTCGTTGCCACTTCAAGCAACGTTTGCTGATGCGTCTGACGTTTTAAAATTGGCAGACAATAGAAGTGCGGCTTGATCCCACCAACCAGCATATCATTACGGTTAAACAGTAAATGCTGTGGGGTAATAGTCGCAGCCACATTACGATCCTGTTCCAGTACGAAATTAGCTGCCTCGCTGGTAGTAATGTGTTCCAGAACCAGTTTCAGTTTCGGGAACTGTTTTAGTAATGGTGCTAAGACTTCATCAAGGAAACGTTTTTCACGGTCAAAAATATCGACATGATTATGCGTCACTTCACCGTGCAGCAATAAAGGCACCTGATGCTCTTCAAGCTGTTCAATGACTGAATATACTTTACGAATGTCGCTTACACCGCTATCCGAGTTGGTGGTTGCGCCAGCAGGGTAAAGTTTAATAGCATTGACATGCTCAGAATCTTTAATCTTTTTGACTTCACTTGGAGAGGTATTATCTGTGAAATACAGCACCATGCGTGGATCAAAATCGCTACCTTCAGGAACATGCGCCATAATATGTTCACGGTAGCTTAATGCTTCTTCCACAGTTTTAACCGGTGGAACAAGGTTCGGCATACAGATGGCGCGGGAAAACTGTTTAGCTAGATCAGGAACGGTGCGTTGCAGAGCGTGACCATCACGCAGGTGGGCATGCCAGTCGTCTGGCTGGAGAAGGGTAATCGTATTCAAGGCGAATTCAATCGGAGAAATAAAACAAATGATAATGCATCTATGCCTAAAATGGTAACGAGAAATATATACAAAATAAGGGATATCTATAAATTAATTTATAAAAGTATGATATTTTAAAATTAATAAAAAAATTACATAAATACTTGGCAATGGAATACAAGTACAATCTAGCAAAATTGCAAGATGAAAAAGAAAAAATAGAAGAATTAATCACACGGCAAAGTCAGCGTGTAGGCTCGGTTTTCCCTCAGAATCTGGAACAGGAGTTCTGGAGCAAAAACCTGGAGCGAGCACGTAAACATGTCGAAAAATATGTCTGGGCAGGTGTACTGACCTATTTTATTTTTCTGCTGGTCATGGTTCCGACCGACTACTGGATTATCGATTCACAATATTTCGTACAAGATTTTGTGCGCTGTATGCTGGGGCTGATCAATGGTAGTCTCGCTTTACTTGCTTTTTATTTCTTCTCCTGTCTGCCTAAAATCAAACACTTTTTTCCGCAGGCTTCCATGCTGCTAATGTTCTGGATGATAGTCTCGACCTCCTATCTGACCATGTCCATTCAAACAGTAAGCTTGCAACATCAGTCGATGGCGATCATCACCATTATCTACATCCTGGGGTATATTCTGACCGGAGTAAAACCTTTACAGATGTTAATCACGGGGTTGTTTGCCGCACTTTGTACGGTCTGGCTGTTATCCATGTTATCGATCGATTTTAATGCACTGGTCTTGGGGCGGATTCTGATCGGCAGTAGCCTATTGGGATGTGTGATTAGTTATATGCTTTTTGCCCGTGAGCGCATGATTTTTCTATATACCATGCGGGCTAGAATCAGTGAGAAAATTCAGCGGATTCATACCACAGAATTGTTGCATTTAAGCCAGCATGATGAGCTGACCAAAATCTCTAATCGTCGAACTTTCGATGAAACACTGGATATCTTTTTTGAACGTTCTCGCCGTAATCAGCATGCTTTAGCGATTTTATTTATCGATGTGGATCATTTTAAAAACTATAACGATTTTTATGGACATCAAAAAGGGGACGATGTTATTTCCAGTATTGCCTTTACTATTAAAAATGCGATCCGGCATATGGATTTCGTGGCCCGTTATGGTGGTGAAGAGTTTGTGGTACTGCTTCCAGAAACTGATGCTCATGGTGCTTATGCAGTGGCTTCTAATATTTTTAATGCGATTGAGCGTCTGGAAATTCCGCATGAGAAATCTGGTGTGGCTGATCACATCACCATCAGTTTGGGCATCACTGTGTATCGTGGTGAAGACTTTATTGATAAGGATGTCTTATTGGGAATTGCCGATCAGGCGTTGTATCGGGCCAAACAGCTAGGACGGAATCAGATTTATTATCAGTCGATCCGCACTGCAAATCCAAATAGTGTAAATACCTAAATCGAATCTATAAAAAAACCGCTCAATTGAGCGGTTTTTTTGACGTTAAAACAAACTTATTTGTTTTTGTCTTTTAATTGAGGTACTGCAGAACCTGTACCTACTGCAAGTAAGCCAGAATCTGTATAGATACCCAGTTTTGCACGTGTATCTGTGATGTCCAGGTTACGCATAGTCAACTGACCGATACGATCCGCTGGAGAGAACATAGAATCACCTTTCTCCATAGTTAAACGCTCAGCTTCATAAGTGAGGTTAGGAGATTCAGTGTTCATGATGGTGTAGTCATTACCACGACGCAGTTCTAAAGTCACAGTACCAGTGATCGCTTTGGCAACCCAACGCTGTGCAGTTTCACGAAGCATCAATGCTTGAGAATCGAACCAGCGACCTTGGTACAGAAGACGTCCCAAACGAAGACCGTTGATACGGTATTGTTCGATGGTATCTTCGTTATGAATACCCGTGACCAGACGTTCATAAGCGATGTGAAGAAGGGCCATACCCGGAGCTTCGTAGATACCACGAGATTTCGCTTCGATGATACGGTTTTCGATCTGATCCGACATACCTAGACCATGACGGCCACCAATACGGTTCGCTTCAAGAATGAACTCAACTGGATCTTCGATACGTTGACCATTGATTGCAACAGGGAAACCTTCTTCAAAAGTAATCGATACTTCTTCAGGTTTGATTTCAACTTCTTCTTTCCAGAATGCAACGCCCATGATTGGATCAACGATTTTGATACCGGCATTCAGGTATTCAAGATCTTTGGCTTCGTGAGTCGCTCCCAACATGTTTGAGTCAGTTGAGTAAGCTTTCTCTTTTGACATTTTGTAGTCAAAGCCATTGTCGATCAGGAACTGTGACATTTCTGCACGGCCGCCTAGTTCGTCAATGAAAGTCTGGTCTAACCAAGGTTTGTAGATTTTCAGGTTAGGGTTAGTCAACAGACCGTAGCGGTAAAAACGCTCGATGTCGTTACCTTTATAAGTAGAACCGTCACCCCAGATGTTCACGTCATCTTCTTTCATTGCAGTTACCAGCATGGTACCTGTTACTGCACGGCCAAGAGGAGTCGTGTTGAAGTATGGAACGCCACCGGTAGAAATGTGGAACGCGCCACATTGAATTGCAGCAATACCTTCTAATGCAAGCTGTAAACGGCAGTCGATCAAACGTGCTTTTACTGCGCCATAAGCTTCAGCTTTTTTTGGAATCGCATCGTAATCGTCTTCGTCTGGCTGACCCAAGTTTGCTGTATAAGCATAAGGTTCAGCGCCTTTTTGTTTCATCCACAAAAGAGCTGCAGAAGTATCTAGACCGCCAGAAAAGGCAATACCAACTTTTTTGCCTACTGGGACATTCTGCAAGATAGTTGCATTATCAGACATTGTTCATCCTAATGATATGAAATAGGCACGCCAGAAGTGGTGGCCTGAAAAAACACATATTGCGTCAATTGTATCATTATTTTATTTAGGTTTGCTTTAGAAAAGAAAAACTCGTTTCAAAATCTTGATTCAATAGGCTTAAATAATCATAAAATTACCGTATTTTTGACAAACGCTTAAAAAATAGGAAAATCTGGGAAGATTCAATAAAATCATTAAGAAAAAACATCTTCAGGATAGCCCTCATGAGCCCGAATATTCCTCCTTTGCCTAATCTGCAACCTGCTGCCAAAAATGAAACCTTATCGATTGTGCATGGAATCTATGCCGGTTTGCTGGTTTTTAGTACGGTTGCATTTTTATATCTGGAATATCAGCAGTCGACGATTTCCATGTTGAGTCTGGGTATTGTGTTGCTGCTTTTGGCTGTGCTGATTGTTTTGAATATTCAGACCTGTCTCAAGGTCAAACAGGGCAATGGTTCAGGACGCACCTTGTCCAGAATTATGGCGATCCTTATGCTGCTCAGTTTTCCTATTGGTACAGTACTCGGCGTAATTGCGTTATGGAAATCCAGTAAAAATCAATGGCAGCAATAAATCCATCACTCAGGTACGGCATGAATATCACAATTGGTATTTGTGCCTGAGAAAGCGGACCTGATAGTCATAAAAAGCCTCTGAAAATCAGTTAAAGTACATTGATAAGATTTAAGCTTTTAGCCAAATAAGAATCAGGAATATTTTATGACAACGACGCGCTATGCAAATATTTTAAAACCATTACATCTGGGTTTCACCACGATTAAAAACCGTGTGGTGATGGGATCAATGCATACGGGCTTGGAAGATCGTTTTTATAATTATCCTAAACTGGCCGCTTATTTTGGTGAACGTGCCAAAGGTGGTGTGGGTCTCCTGATTACTGGCGGGATTTCACCGAATCGTCAAGGCTGGTTATTGCCTGCTGGTGGAACCATGAATACCTTGGGCGATATTGCACCGCACCGACTGGTTACGCATGCCGTGCATAAGCATGGGGCCAAGATTCTGTTGCAGATTTTGCATGCCGGACGTTATGGCTATCAGCCTTTTGTGGTATCTGCCAGTCCAATTAAATCACCAATTTCACCTTTTAAACCGCGTCAGATGTCTGAGAGCCAGATTCTGGATACGATTCAGGACTATGTTAAAACTGCAAAACTGGCTAAAAAAGCGGATTATGACGGCGTGGAAATCATGGGCTCTGAAGGGTATTTGATTAACCAGTTCTTAAGCCGTCATGTCAATCAGCGTACTGATCGCTGGGGTGGAGAAACTGAAAACCGCATGCGTTTTGCGGTGGAGATTGTTAAAGCGATTCGTGCTGAAATTGGTGAAAAATTTATTATCTGTTTCCGCTTGTCCTTGCTAGATTTGGTACACGATGGAAATACCATGCAGGAAGTGATTACCGTCGCTAAAGCATTAGAGAAGGCTGGAATAACTTTGCTGAATACCGGTATTGGCTGGCATGAAGCGCGTATTCCGACAATTGTCACTTCTGTTCCTCGTGCTGCATTTGTAGATTACACTGCAGAAGTCAAAAAGCATGTTGCTGTTCCAGTTATTGCATCGAACCGGATCAATATGCCAGAAACGGCTGAAGCGATTTTGGCATCGGGTCAGGCAGATATGGTGCAAATGGCGCGCCCGTTGTTGGCAGATGCATTCTGGGTAAATAAGACAGCAACCAATCGTGTTGATGAAATTAATACCTGTATCGCCTGTAACCAGGCCTGTCTGGATCATACCTTTAAAAATAAGCGCGCTACCTGTCTGGTGAATCCACGTGCCGGCTATGAAACCGAACTGGTTTATGTCAAAACCAAAAAACCTAAAGGCATCGCCGTGGTAGGTGGTGGGGTGGCAGGCCTATCCGCAGCTACAGTCGCTGCCAGCCGCGGTCATGATGTGACTTTGTTTGAAGCCACTAATGAAGTGGGTGGACAATTTAATCTGGCCAAAGTGATTCCAGGCAAAGAAGAATTTCACGAAACCATTCGCTATTTCAAAGTGCAGCTGGAAAAAACTGGGGTAGATGTCCGTTTAAATACCCGAGTGAATCGGGAACAACTGGAACGCGAAGGTTTTGATGAGGTTATTGTGGCTACGGGCGTTGTTCCGCGTGAATTAAAAATTACCGGTAGTGATGCACCTCAAGTCCTGTCTTACGCTGAAGTATTGCGCGGCGCACCAGTAGGAGATCGTGTCGCGGTCATTGGTGCCGGTGGAATCGGTTTTGACATATCGGAATTTTTATTAAAGCCACCGCATCAGCCGCAACCGCAGCCTGTAGATGAATGGAAACGGGAGTGGGGTGTAGATCTGCATGCAAACTATGTAAGTGAAGGCGGACTGCAGCCAGCAGAAGTGGAGCCACCTGTACGTGAAATTTATCTGTTGCAGCGTAAAACTACTGCTTTAGGAGCAGGCTTAGGTAAAACCACGGGTTGGGTTCATCGTGCCCAATTAAAAAAACATGGCGTACGCATGTTACGCGGTGTGCACTACAAATCGATTACGGATGAAGGTTTGTGGATTGAAGTGGATGGGCATGATCAGTTGCTGCGTGTAGATACGGTCGTCGTTTGTGCTGGTCAGGAGTCAGTCAAAGATGTCATGCCTTCAGAGGATCAAAAGACTTTAGCGAATTACCATATTATTGGTGGAGCAAAGCTGGCTGCTGAACTAGATGCCAAGCGTGCAATTCGTGAAGGGGCAGAATTGGCAGCAAAATTGTAAGGATTTGATGAAACTATATGCAGTTGATGAGATTCACTGTAATTTTCACTTGTCAGTCGCCTAAAAGCTCCGTATTATTGCGCACATGGAAGCGTGGCAGAGCGGTTTAATGCACCGGTCTTGAAAACCGACGAGGGCTTATACCCCTCCGTGAGTTCGAATCTCACCGCTTCCGCCAGATACGAAAAACCCCGATCATTGATCGGGGTTTTTTATTGCCTAAGTTTTATTGAGTGGGAAATTGTCTGATTTTTTAGATAAAGCAGATAGATAACAAGCTAATTGATCTAATTTCCTAAATATTTTCTTATTAAAAAAATAAATGAATAAAAACGAATGCATATAGCTTTAATTTCTAAAATTTAATCTCAGGCAATTAGCTTAAGCCTAAATTCAAAAAGTATGATCCAAATTTTTATCTGACAAGAGGATATAAAAATTTAAAGCTTATTTCATTGCCGTTATCAGTTTATTAAATAGAACATTTTTCATTATTAATTCGCTGAATGACTGAAACAGCTGAAAGTCGACTAGGATAGTAGGATAATTTTTTGTTCTTTTCGGCTTTCATTTATGTCGAATTTTAAAGTGCGAGTTAAAAATGGCAACTGAACCTCTGAACCCTAAACGTCCACTTTATATTCCCTACGCAGGTACTGCATTACTTGAACTCCCATTGCTGAATAAAGGCTCAGCTTTCTCTGTAGAAGAACGTATTCATTTTAATTTACATGGACTTTTGCCCCAAGTAATCGAATCGATTGAGGAACAAAGTCAGCGTTCGTATCAGCAATACTGCTCATTCAATGATGCAATCAATAAGCATATTTACCTACGTAACATCCAGGACACCAACGAGACGCTTTTCTATCATTTGATTGAAAATCACTTAAGCGAAATGATGCCGATCATCTATACGCCAACGGTAGGAGAAGCATGTCAGCATTTTTCCGAGATTTATCGCCGTCATCGCGGGGTTTTTATTTCCTATCCGGATCGGGATCATATTGAGCACATCCTGCATAACGTGAATCGAAGAAATGTCAAAGTGATCGTGATTACGGATGGTGAGCGTATCCTCGGTTTAGGCGATCAGGGCATTGGTGGAATGGGCATTCCGATTGGAAAGCTGGCTTTATATACGGCCTGCGGAGGCATTAGTCCGGCCTATACCTTGCCAATTACTTTGGATGTAGGCACGAACAACGAGCAGCTGTTGAATGATCCGATTTATATGGGATGGCGTCAGCCTCGTATCACTGGTGATGAGTATTATGAATTTGTCGAAATGGTGATACAGGCGATTCAGCAAAGATGGCCAGATGCACTAATTCAATTTGAAGATTTTGCCCAGCACAATGCCATGCCTTTACTGGAAAAATATCGAGATCGAGTATGTTGCTTCAATGACGACATTCAGGGTACGGCAGCTGTGGCAGTAGGAAGTCTGATTGCAGCTTCTTATGCGTCAAACAAACAATTAAAAGATCAGACCATTGCCTTTCTGGGAGCAGGTTCAGCCGGTTGTGGGATCGCTGAACAGATTGTGGCAAAAATGGTGGCAGAAGGCCTGACTGATGCTGAAGCGCGTAAGCGGGTCTTTATGGTGGACCGCTTTGGTCTTATTACCCAGAATCAGCCGAATCTATTAAATTTCCAGAGAAAACTGGCTCAAGAACCAGAAAATATTGCTGAATGGGGAAATGCCGAAGAGATTATTTCTCTATTGGATGTCATCAAGTATGCAAAACCAACAGTACTGATTGGGGTATCTGGACAGCCGGGATTATTTAGTAAAGAAGTGATCACGACAATGGCTGAAAATTGTGAACATCCGATCATCTTCCCTTTATCGAATCCTACTTCTCGCGTAGAAGCTGTTCCAGCCGATATTATTCAATGGACCAATGGGAAAGCTCTGATTGCTACAGGTAGCCCATTTGCACCCGTTAATTATCAGGAACACATTTATACTATTTCTCAATGTAATAACTCTTATATTTTCCCGGGAATTGGACTAGGCGTGATTGCTTCAGGCGCTACACGAGTCACGGATAATATGCTGATGGCATCAAGTAATGCCTTAGCAGAATGCTCTCCAAAACTTCAAGACCCAACCGCCAATTTGTTGCCAGATCTGGATCAGATTCAGCATATTTCCAAGATTATTGCTCTAAGGGTTGCACAAGCTGCGGTTGAGGATGGCGTCGCTCCAAAAGTTGGTTCTGAGGTGCTGCAGAAAGCCATAGATGCGAATTTCTGGATACCGGAATACCGGGAATATAAGCGTGTGACCTTTTAATATTATTAGGGAAAGGGCAGTTTAAAATTAAGTAAAGCAGAGCGATGACATTGTTATTTCTCTGCTTCTTTGTTTGCAGGAAACGAAAGTACACTAAAATGCAAAAGTTTAACTCACTCAAGCAATATGGATTTATTTTATCAAGTCGTTGAAATTAAATAAAATATAATGAAAATTCTGTAAATAATAAAATAATATTTATAAAGTAATTAAATATATATATATATAAGAAAACTTGATTATTTTAAATCTTCCTGTATACTGGCCTTAACTAGAAAAAAGTCTTGTTGCAAAAAATCTTCCTTAAGTATCGTCGTTTTATTCATAATCCTTCGTTTTATCCAGATTTTAAGTTCCATTCTTTATTATTTTCAAAGTTACAACTGGTCATTCAGATGACTAAAAATTATTAAAAATTAGTAGGTTTTATTATGTCAAACTCAAATATTGTTAAAGGTACTGTAAAGTGGTTCAACGAAACTAAAGGTTTCGGTTTTATTCAACAAGAATCTGGTCCAGATGTTTTTGCTCATTTCAGTGAAATTGCTAGTTCAGGTTTTAAAACCTTAATGGAAGGTCAGCAAGTTGAATTCAGCGTAGTTCAAGGTCAAAAAGGCCCAAATGCTGTAAATATTACTGCGCTATAAGTCTGTAGAATAAAAAAGCACGCATCAGTGCTTTTTTATTGTTTTAAATAAAAGTTAAAAAGCTTTTTCTAGATTGGAAGAAGTATAAAAATAGGATACAAGTTGTTAAAAATTAATGAATTAATTGCAAAATCTAAAAATGGTACAGAAATTATTGTTTCTTTGATTCCCTTGAATAAAATGCAAAATACACGTCAAGGTTTTAAGGAAATTGAAGTAGGTAAAAGAGTACTGCTTCAATCAGGAATCGAAGTTGACCTGAATCTAGACGGTCGTACATTTTATACATCTTTAAATCAATTATTTAAATTAAATCATAAAGTTATTTAATATTTAAATTATATATTGGCTAACCAATTTCTAGCCGATCTCTCTTATAATCATTACTAAAGGTTTATTTATGCTTAAGCAAAATATTAATGTGAAAGATCAATTCGGTGTTCAATACGTGATTCAGGCTACTGTTGACCCTGATTTTGTTCATACCCAATCGGATTCTAACGTTAAACATATTACGGTTGAAGGTGAAAATATTCGCCCAAGTTTTGAAATGTTTTTTCAAAGCACCATCAGCGGCAAAATTTTCAAAATTATTTAGTGGTCATATGACATGACCAAAAGTGAATATAAAAAATCCTGGTATCTTGCCAGGATTTTGTCTTTGAAATTATTCACTTCTTAATTAAACCTATTCATCATCTTATAAATAAATCCTGAATTAATAAGCGCATTTTTAGTTCACACTTAAATCGACTTAGCCATCATTTTAGTGATCCCTATTTTATATCTTCTACTATTTATGCTTTTAGGCATACAACTATCATGAACCTATAAAAAATCTAATACACATCAAATCAGAAAGCCAATCAGAGTTAAAACCCGTCAAGGTTATTATAAGTTTCGTTGGTATGAACTTAAGTCATATAAATGACTGAGGATATACAGCAGGTTTAAGATGGTGAGCAAGGGCAGTTCAGTTTTGGTTTTGCTAGGACATTCAGAAGTTAAGTATTTAATCTTTTATTTTTGAATATTTAATACTCAATAGATGATCATAAAGTCAAGAGTTTACTCTATGAATAAATGTATAAAATTACTCGCCAAAAAAAAATTAAGTATTACTTTTCTAGAGAGTGCATCAGCAGGTTACCTGGCTTACCGATTTTCCCAAAATAAATATTCGGGTGATATTTTATATGGCGGACTGGTGTGTTATGACATGGGTGTCAAAAAGAATATTTTAAAAATCAAACCTGAATTTATTAAACAATATACGCCGGAATCTATGGAAGTCACACAGGAAATGGTCAGAAAAGCCAAGAAAATGTTTTATTCTGATATTTATATTGCCTGTACAGGACTCTTAAAAAGAGGCGGGACAGAAACCAAAGAAAAGCCAGTAGGAACTTTTTTCTATGTAATTTCTTATAAAGATGAGCTTTATAGTTTCCGCTTTCTTTGCAGAGGAAAACCGAGAGAGAAATTAAAAAAACTGGCGAGAAATATCAATCTGAGCTTAATTGAAATCCTTGAAGGCAGTCGGGACAAGAAAAATAAGTAAATCGCTATTTATTTAGCTCTTGATAGTCGCTCATACACTGATCATAAAAATGCCCTGCTATAAAAAATCCCAGCCGAAGCCGGGATTTTTTTATATTTAATCGATCAATTAGTAAGGATAATTAGGGACAGGGCCATGCGTTGGAATGGTGAGCCATTGTCCTGTTGCCAGGCGATTTGAACCACCGTCCGGTTGCGCATAGAAATACAAAGGTGCAGTAGGCAGATTAAGCATAGCGACTGAAGCATGTGCGGTTGCAGTTACAGGTAAGCCATAAAGTGCATAAAAATCTTTTAGGTCATAGCCCATGATTTTTGAACTGAGTACATAAATCAGGTCAGGGCGGCTCATGTTTTTCGCATTAAATGCAGCTAGTCCCAGTTTATTCTTATCTGCTTGAGAAGCTTTACTTAAATCGATCTGGTTATATAAACGTTGTGCCGTATTCAGTAGGCGTATGAACTCAAATACACCCTGAAGATCAGGTCGTGATTTACCTTGATGTAAACGGGTATAGTTCATGGCCATCTGGATATGGAAAGCCTGCATCGATACATGATAGCCATCTTGCCATAAGCGTTTTTCCATGGCGGCACGTTGTGCCTCACCTGACAGACCAAGACTTCGTGTATCCTTGATATTGGCATATAAAGTTGGGTGACGGAAATTGCTGGCATTACTGTCCTGAGCATATAGATGATATTTACGCATCATGCTTAGGCCTGCCAGAATGTTGTTATTACATTCCACTACGCAACCAATAGTTTTCCCGGTTTCAGTGGAAGGGAATACCATGGTTAAGACATCCTGAACAGTATTATGTCCCAGTTCATGCACCCAGCCCCAACCGGTATCAATGCCAGTTGACCCATCTGATGGATTTCCTGAGCACAGGAAGCCACAGGTCGCAATCCAGCCCACAAAATGTTGAACACGGGGCACGATGAACTGTGCCGGTACAATCCCAGCCTAATTCATTACAACGCTGTGCCGTACTGCTATCCAGCGGCATGTTGTTATAACCGTTGGCAATGTGGTTACTGTCAAAGATTACGCCCTTAATCTGATCCACATAGGTACGTGCCGATCGATCACCAATGGCTTTTAAAGCATAGTCATTGGGCTGTTGAATTTCACCACCAGCAAATTTAAAAGTGTTCCAGCCGAAGTTTCTACTTTGCAGGATGCTGGTGGCTTCGCTAATATCCGCTTCAGTGATCATTTGAGTAAAATCATAATGCGCATATTTTGCTGCGCCTTTGATTTTTAAGGTCACCACCGAGCCTGCTTTGGCATTGCTGTAATTCAACATCAATGGTCCACCGAACGGGCTAATAAAGTCATTGCTTTGAGTGGCGTCTAATTTTACGGTGAAACTATTGGGACGGCGAGGACGTTTATAGCCGCCATCATCAAAGGGATTGCCCCAGGCACGTAAATAGCTGGTCTGGACTGAAAGCTGCGCACCTTGAGCATCAACAATCTCAATACTGACAGGCTTGCCCGGAATGCTGGCACGACTAATTGTGGTAATTCCGCTGCCTTGCGGAATGGTCACGGTAATGGTTTCGGCTTGAGCACTGACAGTCATGTTTTGTGCAGAGGCTGGCATATAATCGCCGGCACCATTTGGATTCACCAATGTGGTTTTGCGTTTATAGTCCGTCCAGGAGTCGCTGGCATAGGTACGCATAAAAGTCAGAGCATCGCCATTTTTCGACAGTCCGCTGTAATTCACGCCTGGACGCCAGAGATCTGCCAATAACACCAAGGCTTTTAGAATCTGATTATTATTTTTTGCGCTAAATGCAGTAATGCCTTGTGCATTTAAATTTTGTAGATTGGTAGAAGCTTTATTGATGGTTTGAATCAACGGATTATTGGCATTTAAATCACCTAGATGTGCCGCACTTGGTGACTTGAAATATTCCAGCATTTGGATCGTACTATCAATGTCATTCACTTTATTCCATTGATCTGTGATAGAACGTCCTGAAGACATGAGTAAAGTATCTTGGCCACGCCAGTAATTATTATTGGTCTCAATCTTCAATGCCGAAAAGATTTTTTCCATCGGTGTAGTGACGTTATAACCCATTGCCTGGAAATATATTGGCTTACCTGCCTCCAGATATTCCTGAATCAAGCTGGATTCAAAATTATTGGCGCCGATATTACTGCCTAAAATCATCAGGTCAGCATCTTTCCAGCAGGTATTGGTTTGATCCAGTACATTACATTGTAGAAAGGTAACTTTAACCCCTAAATGCTGGGCAAAATATTTTCTATCATGCTCAGGTTGGTTTGTGCCAGGCCATTCACGGTAAGTTTTAATTCTTGTTTAGGCTGTGCTTGTGTTTTCCCCGTCAATAGCCAGCGAAAACCATTGTTGAGCACGGGTGCAAAATCTACCACGTCAGGACTATTCGCTGAGATCCCTCCAAGCATATTCTGGCCAAAAGCCAGCGCACGGCCTTTACCGATTTGTGATGCGACTCCCAAACCACAGCCTTTATTCGCCTGCTGACTTAAATTCCAGCCGCAGGCTTGATCTGAAACTGCGATTGGTAAAGCTGCGCTTAAATCATAAGGATAAAGATTAATCGAAGCAGTTGGCGTAAATTGCAGTTGAGGTTGCAAAACTTTGCCATTCGAACTGGTATAGAGTGAGGTAATTAAACCCTTTTGTCATGTTTGTTGTTGCTTGGCGAGCTGCAGGGCCCAGTCTAGCAATGTAGCGGAATCTTGCTGAATCAAAGGTCGGGCATCACCTGTGCTCAATGCCTTATTAATCCGGGTGGTTGTTGGCGTTTGTGGATTTAAAGGTGGTGTACTGCCATCAGGTGTTTCTACAGGTGAGGGGGATGATTCCTCGTTATCAGATGGATTAGTTGTTGATGGTGGATTAACAGCAGAATCTGGTGTTTCTGCAGGAGAAGATGTTCCGCTACTACCACCTCCACCACAGGCAATCAGACTCATCGATAGCGATAAGGTCAGTAAGGCTGTTCTCAACCTCAAATAATTTCTTTCCACAATTTTCCCCAAGGTATAACCAAAAAGACGACATTATTTTTAAAGTTGTCGTAAATCTCAGATGAGAATTATAGAAGTAAGTGGCGATAAAATAGAACTAATATTTAATTTAAGTATATGATTTTTAATGATAAATAATCTTAAATGTGATGCGGGTTGAGTTAATTTTTATTTGTTTTAATTAGGCCGCAGTTTAAAGATGGCCTCAATCCCAGCTGAAATTTCATGTTCTATCAGTTTTGACTTCGAACTTAAGTAGGGCCAGCGCGATTCTTTCTACATGTTGATAAGCAGGTTGCTCTAACTCCTCACCGAAAATATCCGGATCAATTTCCTCATAACACCAGTCAATATTTTGATGCTGTTTCATCAAAGCTTCCAGATGCTGTAAGAAGCGATTGCCATCCTGACAAATAGTGACGCCAGTATATAAAAATAGACGTCCATCTGGACTGAGTCGTTGTAAACCCTGTTTAATAATCTTAAAAGACAATTCATTACCATCCAGTTCATTGCCTCCATGACGGTATTGCCGTTGATCTGGATCAATTAAATAAGGAGGATTGGCAAAAATCAGGTCAAACTGACCTTCAAGACCAGAAAATAAATTACTTTGCACAGGATGAATCGTATCAAAACCTGAAAAATCGATATTAATCTGGCTATAGAGAAGAGCTTTAGGATTCAGATCTGCGACAAAGATTTCCTCATGATCTGGAAAATGTTTAGCTATATGAATTGCAGCAGCAGAAGTGCCACAGCATATTTCAGCCGCCCGTTTAAAAGAATTGGCCTGTAAAGATAAATACTGCTTTAAATGATAGGCAAAACGGTAAGTATCAGGACCAAAAAAAACAGCGTCCTGTTGGGTCGTAGGAAAGGCTGAATGAATAAATAATTCGTCTTCAAGTGAAGCGACTCTGATCAGACTTTTATATGTATTATCCTCAACTTCTAGAAGCTGATGTTCTAACAATAACGAAAAAAGAACAGGATCAAGATCAGTAATTGTAAATTCCAGATTCCAGCCAAAGATATCCTGTAGGGTTTTCTGTTTATTTTTTTCGCTTCTTTTGCGATCCAGAATCCGTTGATGAGAAAGTGGGGTAATGGCGGTAAACTGATATTGCTGCTGTTTTAAAAAATTTAATAGAAAGTGCAGAGCTTGTTGCTGGCTGCTTTGGATTTCTAAAATCTGGTTCATTAGATGTGCTCTTCGGTTTATTCAGAATAAATGAAAAGGTGCATACACCTGTTTAATCTATACAAGATAATGACCAGAACAGCCATTCGCTATATTGATTCAATCAAAATGGATCTGATTAATCTTCGCCCAAAATTTACTGTTGTTCGGTAAAAAACTGATGTGAATTGGTTTAATTTGTATAGTGGGATATTGAAGCTCACATCCTCGTAAGGAGTGAATCACTTTTATTTTTATATGTTTTCTATAAAAATGCCGACTGATCAAAATGATGAGTCGGCATAGACTGAATATAAATAGAAATTTTAATGAGCAGCTTCTGGTAAATCAAACCAGATCACCTGAGCATCTTCAATTGCTTTAATTTCTGCGTCATCCATAAAGGCAATCGCACCACCAGCTTCAACTGTATATTCCGAAATTTGTACTGAACCAGAAATCACATGTACATAATTGATATGCTGGGTTGCCTTAATATCTAGACTTTGACCTTGCTGGATCACTGCGGTTTTGACTTCTGCATTTTGACGAATGTGCATGGGTGCATTGTCATTTGGTCCACAAATTAAATGCCATTGATTTGGTTGTTCTTTTGCGTCCAGACGAATTTGCTGATAATTTGGCTGAGCATCATGTTCATTCGGAATGATCCAGATTTGC
The DNA here is from genome assembly GCF_013419055.1 of Acinetobacter sp. YH12108. Classification (NCBI taxonomy): domain Bacteria; kingdom Pseudomonadati; phylum Pseudomonadota; class Gammaproteobacteria; order Moraxellales; family Moraxellaceae; genus Acinetobacter; species Acinetobacter sp. YH12108. The sequence goes on from NZ_VPAW01000008.1 coordinate 47,120, forward strand.
AGGAGATGCACCTGTTCATCGCCCTGGTTCATTTCACTATGACGTACACCGGTTCCAGCACTCATCAGTTGCCATTCACCTGCTGCAATACCGCCATGATTGCCCATACTGTCCTGATGAGTAATCGTGCCTTTCAATACACAGGTCAGGATTTCCATATTGTCATGCGGATGGGTACCAAAGCCCTGATGTGCATCAATCAGATCATCATTAATAACGCGTAATGCACTCACGCCCATATAGTTCGGATTATACCAGTTGCCAAATGAGAAGCTGTGTTTAGACTCCAGCCAGCCCATTTTTACATGACCACGATTTTCACTTGGATGTAGAAAAGCTTTCATGAATTTATCTCACTTTAATTTTTAACTTGAGATCATCATAACGTTGTTTTAATTCTTAAAAAATTATAAACAGGCGACAGATCATTGCATTTTTGCAACGATATAAGAGAAAGCAGGTATAAAAAAGCCCACTCGTAAGCGGGCTTAGGTATTTAAATAAAGATTATTCAAGGAAACGGACAGTTACGCCTGATTTCACTTTACGGCCTAAATCATTCGCATCCCAGTTAGTCAGACGGATACAACCATGTGACGCAGTTTTAGAGATTGCAGATGGATTTGGCGTACCGTGAATACCAAATGATTTTTTGCTTAAACCGATCCAGATATTACCTACAGGACCGTTTGGACCAGGTGGTAAAGAAAGTGGTTTCTTGTTATTGCCCTGAACGAAGTTAGATGGCGAGTAGCTATACCATGGGTTTTTCGCTACGCCAGTCACCTTATAAGTTCCTGTTGGCGATGGAGTACTTGAACTACCAATCGTTGCAGGGAAAGAAGCGATCATCTGGTTGCGGCTATTGAACAGATAAAGCTGCTTAGCACCTTTATGCGCCACAATTAAATGAATATCTTCAGGAACTTCATTGCGGATATTGGCAACAATCAGCTTTTCCCCAGCTTTCTTAAAGGTAGCTTTTGGATTTAACTTTTTCAAAAAGTCTTCATCCATATGGAATTTTTCACCCAGCATTTCAGTTACGCGAGTGTAATACAGACCTTTCATTTTTGCCTGTAAGGCATAGTCAGAAGGAATAGACTCGGCATAAGGACCTTTCAGGTCTTCTTCAGTGATGGTGTATTCCACAAAAGCAGGCTTAGAACCCTGTTTAGCCAATAGGGCATCCCAAGTTTCCTGAGTCAATGTACCGGTTGGTTTAATACCATTCATTTGCTGGAAAGATGCGATCGCTTTCAAGGTATTTTTACCGCTAGTACCGTCAATCGCACCTGGAGAAGCATGGGCATTATTCAACATGACATGCGCACGTGCATATACCGGAAATTGGCCTTTACCAATATCTTCATACCAGCTTGCATTATTAAGGCCGTCTAAAGTCCAAGATGCTTTCGCAGCAGCAGAATTTGTCGGTGCTTTAGTCGTGGTTGGAGCAGCACCGATATTGGCAGTCTGGTCTTCAGTATCTTGTAATACATCCAATGCTTCAGAAGCTTTCTTCAGATCTTGTTGTTCTTGAGCACTAATTCGAGTTTCTGCTTGTGCTGCCGAAGCTTCAGTCGCTAAAGGATCAATCGGATCCTGTACCGCAACATCAGTGACAACTTGGGGGTTTAATGGTTGTTCAGCAGTAGACGCAGCGAAAACAGTACCTGCGAAAATGCAACCTAGACTCACAGCGAGCATTGTGCGAACGAACATGTAACTCAACCTTAAAAATATTTCGTTAACTATGTGAAAAAACACTATAAGTATTACAGAAAAAATGTGGAGATGCAGTAGTTCTTTTGTGTAATTCCTCACATTTGATCACTTAACATGATCGGTTTTTAAAGTCATGAGAAGTTATTCAAAATGCAGTCATTTTGTTATGATGTGGGCAATATCAAAGATAGATAGGAAAGTGAATGACGACCTTAAAAAATGATCGTTTTCTACGCGCATTGTTACGTGAACCTGTAGATACTACCCCTGTATGGATGATGCGTCAGGCAGGCCGTTATTTACCAGAATATCGAGAAACACGTGCCAAAGCAGGGGATTTCCTTTCTCTTTGCAAAAATACTGAATTTGCCTGTGAAGTGACTTTACAGCCTTTACGCCGTTATGAGCTGGATGCGGCCATTTTATTTTCGGACATTCTGACTGTACCAGATGCTTTAGGTCTGGGCCTGTATTTTGAAGCAGGTGAAGGTCCAAAATTCCACAAAACTGTGCGGACTGAACAGGATGTGGCTAATTTACCCAAATTTAATGCCAAGTCTGACCTTGATTATGTAATGAATGCAGTATCGACTATTCGTTCGGCTTTGGGGGGGCAAGTACCATTGATCGGCTTCTCCGGCAGCCCGTGGACCTTGGCGACGTATATGGTTGAAGGGGGTTCGAGTAAAGATTTCCGCTTCACTAAAAACATGATGTACGCACAGCCAGAAGTTCTGCATGCTTTATTAGAACGTTTAGCAGATGCTGTGACTGAATATCTGAATGCCCAGATCGATGCCGGTGCTCAGGCAGTGCAGATTTTCGATAGTTGGGGCGGTGCACTTGCGCATCGTGAATATATTGAATTTTCACTCAATTATATGCAGAAAATTGTGGCAGGTTTGCAACGTGAAAAAGATGGCCGCAAGATTCCAGTAATTCTGTTTACCAAAGGTGGTGGCCAATGGCTAGAGCCTATGGTCGCGACCGGTGCAGATGCTTTTGGTCTGGACTGGACCACGCCGCTCAATGTTGCACGCCAGACTGTTGCAGGTCGTGCTGCGCTACAAGGTAATCTTGATCCAGCAACTTTATATGGCACTCCGGACGCGATTGCTAAAGCGACCAAGTTGATGCTGGATGATGCCTATGCCAATGGTGAAACAACCGGTTATGTAGCCAACTTAGGTCATGGCATTACCCAGTGGGTGGATCCAGCCAATCCTAAAGTATTTATTGATACCGTACATGAGTACAGCGCTAAATATCTTTAGGATGTAAACCTTGATCGACTTTTTTAAATCAGGGTTTGAATTTACCTATAAGGCAGCTTCGGCTGCCTTATTTGGGATTCTGCTCCTGCTTGCTTTTGCACAAACCGCATCAATGGGTAGTGAACTTTTTTATGGTTTCTACCGCTATGACTATCTATTATTTTTTGCTTTACTGATTCAGATGGTATTGCTCTATACCAAACTGGAATCTTGGGCCGAAGCCAAAGTAATTGCCTTGTTCCATATCATGGCGATGGTTATGGAAATTTTCCTGACCCATCCGGCGATTGCATCCTGGCAATATCCACAACCTGCAATTTTTAAAATACTGACGGTGCCTTTATTTGCCGGCTTTATGTATTCGGCTGTTGGCAGTTTTTTTGCACGTTCCTTACGCTTATACCAAGTTTCATTTGAAAAATTGCCGCGCTTTAGCCATATGCTGGCTTTGGCAGTACTGTCCTACATCAACTTTATGAGTAAATTCTTCATTCCCGACTATCGTTTGCTGTTATTTGTCTGGAGTATAGTGATGTTCTGGAAAACCAGAATTCGATTTCAGTTGAATCAGCATGCTTTTCAGCTGCCGATGTTGCCTGTCCTGTTGATTTTGGCCTTTATTATCTGGGTGGCTGAGAACATCAGTACCTTTTATCAGATCTGGCTATATCCAAGCCAGGTAGAAAAATGGCATATGGTCGGTTGGGGGAAACTCGGTTCCTGGTATTTACTTTTATTGCTCAGTCTGGTGCTGGTATTAAAGATTCTAGGACAGCGTAATTCTCAAGGTAACTGGAGTCTAAAAACCCGGTAAAATTATTCTGTTTATCTTTATGTAAATTGGACATTTTTTTCATTGCGCCAAATTAGACTTCCCGCTACTCTCCTGAATGTGTAATGAAGATTACATCATTAGCGTAATAACAAAAGATGCATGAGAATAACCGGAGAATAAGTATGTTAAAAAAGATTATGCTCGCTGTGGTATTGGCAACGGGTTCTGGTATGGCGATGGCGGATAGAGATGTAGGTTGTGGTATTGGTAGCCAGGTATGGGCAGGCCAGTCAGGCATTATTCCTAAGCTGCTTGCAGGTACAACAAACGTCCTGTTTACTAACCAGTGGCTGGGTATTACTTTCGGTACTTTAGGATGTAGCCAGGGCGGTACAGTAACGGCTCAAGTCGTGACTTTTACCAATGAAAATGCTGAGGCATTGGCACGCGATATGGCCGTAGGTGAAGGTGAAAGCCTGAATGTACTGGCTGAACTGCTAAATATCAAGGCAGAAGACAAAGCACGTTTCTTCACTGTATCTAAGCAGAATTTTTCTGAAATCTACTCAGAAGAAAACCAGAATACTTTACAAGTGTTAAGTACTCTACAAACAGTCATGGCTAAAGATGAAGTATTAAAAGCTTATATCTAAGTATCGCTGTAAAAACCCTGCTGTCCTGGCAGGGTTTTCTTATAAATAAAAACTGAAAAGAACCGTAGACTGAATGAAATATGCTTTTTTGCTCTCAGCCTTGCTGTGGAGTCCGCTAAGTTTTGCATCCGAAATTTCTCCAGATATTCAAGCTTATCTAGAACAAGCCACACAAAAAAAATTGCACCAGACTTCGACCTGGAAGCGTTTGATGTATGCCAATGCTGAAGGAAAAAGTGAAGTCAGTTATGCTGGCTATTTTCTGGCAAAGCAGGGCAAGACAGATCTGCAGCTTGAATTAAAGCAAAATATACAGGCATTGTTTGAGCCCGCAGAACCCAATCAGTCTGTACGATGTAAATTCCCGGCACGTAGTCAGTGGTTAATGCAACAGCTGAATATTTCTGAACAGCAATTGCCTGAAGCGAGTTGCCCGGATTTTGAGCGCTGGATGAATGAAGTTAAGCCTTACCAGGCGACCCTGATTTATGCCACCGATTATATGGGTAATCCCAGCTCCATGTTTGGTCATACTTTGCTGCGTCTGGATCCTAAAGACCAGCAGCAACTGAATCTGGTTTCTTATGCAGTCAATTATGCTGCCACAGTTGACAGTAATGATAATTGGTCCTTTGCCTGGAAAGGGCTGACCGGACAATATCCAGGTGAATATTCCTTGATGCCATATTACCGCAAAGTCAAGGAATATGGTGACTTTGAAAGCCGTGATTTATGGGAATATGAACTTAATCTGACGCCTGAAGAAACCGGTTTTCTGGTGAAGCATCTCTGGGAAATGCAGCAGGTAAGTTTCCCTTATTATTTCATTAATGATAACTGTGCCTATCGTCTATTAGGGCTTTTTGATCTGGTGCGTCCTGAACTGAACTTGCAGCAGCAATTCGATACCGCCGCGATTCCGGTCGAAACTTTAAAAGTTGTGGAACAGCAGGGACTGATCAGGAAGAAAATTTATCGTCCGGCGCTGGAAACTCAATTGCTGGCTCAAGCCCGGCAACATGGCAAATCCTTGGCAAAAACTGCGCATCAGGTGGCTTATGCAGAAACCTCTGAAATGGAAGCCATGCTGCAACATTATCCGGCTGAAGACCAAGCCAAGATTCTGGAAATGGCCTATGACCATTTATATCTGGATTTCCTTCGCCAGGAAGTAGATGAATCTTTTGCCCAGCCGCGCTTTCGCAAATTATTGGGCCTAAGAAGTCAGTTGGCGATAGACAAACAGCGTCAGCAGCCAGAGCGTCCAAAAATAGATCCGGTTCAAAGCCATCATGCCCGAAATATCGTTCTTGAAACTGGGCAAGTACAGGGTGAGACTTTTGTGCAGTTGGGTCATCGTCAGGCTTATCACGACCTCATGGATCCGCAAGGTGGGCTTCGTACAGGAACCCAATTATTATTCCTTGATGGTGCATTGCAGTATCGTGATGACCGCGTGAAGCTGGAGCACCTGGATCTACTTACAGTGAATTCCTATAACCCGATCAATGCATTTAAAGCGCCGTTATCTTGGGGTTTTAGTTTGGGCTGGAAACAGGAAGCACTGGATCAGCATGGCCAGTTTAGTACCGAGCAGCAGCATGGCGTAGCCAATTTTCAGGTTCAGGGTGGCTATAGCTGGGCAAATGAAGCACGTGAACATCTCTGCTATGTGCAGCTACAAAATCATGTGCAGGCCGGAAAAGCGCTTGACAAAGGATGGCGTGTCGGTATGGGGCCAACGGTGGGTTGTCAGAATATCTGGACGGATCAGATCAATAGTCTGGTACAGGTGGAACTGCCGTATTGGGAAGATTCTCATCAGTGGCAACTGAAGTTGAAAAACCAGTTGCAATATGCCTGGAATGCACAAAATGCCATTCGGGTGGGCTGGGAATATCAGCAACAGGAATCGAAAGACTGGGAAAAATGGAGTCTGGGCTTAGTCCATTATTTTTAATTTGGCTAACATAACCTCGAATATTGAGTAAATGAAGTTTATAGATCAAATGACTTGTATTTGAATGTTTAAAATAAATTCATGTTCGGAGACTTCTACCGATATTATCAAAGATTGTATTCAGTAATTGGGTTAAAATGCCTGAATATTGTTGTATTTGTCACATAATATCACTGCGAATCGCAAGTATCGGGAAAAGTTATATGAATAATGAGTGTATGGCTATGCTGGCGGAGCAGTGGGAGCAGATCTGTCAAAATTATTCATCGGATGATTTGCTACACGCATTTCAGTTTATTCAAGACCACTCTTTGGTACTGGTAGAAGAATTCTATAAAAATATGCTTCTGGAAGAAGAAGCATCTCAATATTTTACTGATGAGCTGATTCAGCAGCGTTTACGCGATACTTTACATCAATGGCTTTCAGAAAGTTTTAGTGTGGCGCTAAATAAGCGTTATGCAGAAGCCGTGCAAAAACAGAATATCGTTGGACATGTGCATGCACGCGTCGGGATTCCATCCTGGCTGATTATGCGTGGTGTACGAGAAATTCAGCGCAAAATATTTGAATTGCTAAGTTTAAATCCGCAGCCAAACATGCTAACTACCTGTAGTTATATTATACAAATCATGGGGTTTGCCACAGAAATTATGTGTCGTTCCTATGAGGCGAAATCAGTTCAGAATCAGGAAATGAAGCACAGTTACCGGGTATTTTCTGCAATGCAGGATGTCGCGGTACAAAAAGATAAGCAGCGCAGTTCATTGCTGGATTGGGAAAATGAGCTGATGTTCAAGGTCTTTTCTGGCACTACAGGCATTAGACATCAAATGCTGTCCAAGTCAGAATTTGGCTTATGGTTTATTCATAAGGCGTCTTATGCCTTTACCGGTTCTGATCAGGTCGATTTAATTATCGAGCGAATTTATCAGATCGATACGCTGAATCAGGCAGTGCTGGAATGTACTGAAAAAGATCAGATGCTGAATCTGATTCAAAGTATTCGTGATTTAAACCGTGAAATACAGCACTTGGTCGATCAATTATTCCAGGTTGCAGATTACATCGAATCTGGAAATGACTCTCTAACCCAGTTATTGAATCGCCGTTATTTAAATACCATTATTTCACGTGAAATCAATTTCTCTCGTGATAACCAGACACCATTATCCTTGCTAGCGATTGATGCCGACTTCTTCAAAGCCATTAATGATAAATATGGTCATGCAGCCGGCGATCTGGCTTTAAAATTTATTGCTGATGCCTTACAGAAATATATTCAGGGCAGTGACTACGCCTTCCGTGTCGGTGGGGAAGAATTCCTGCTGCTGCTGGTGGATTCCGATGAAAGACGCGCGCTGAACATTGCTGAAAATATCCGTAAATATGTAGAGCATGGCCTGATCAGTACGGCTCAAGGACAGCAATTTAGACTCACGGTTAGTATCGGCTGTGCGTTATTTGATGGTCACCCAGATTACCAAAGATTCCTGGATGCCGCAGATGCTGCACTGTATATGGCTAAAAATACAGGGCGTAACCGGGTCTATCTGGCGCAACCTTCTCAAATTCAGGGCACACAAAAAGTGTCTGTCTAATTTAAAATTTGCTGCTGAATCGCAGCCTGAAATTGCTGTTTTTGCCGTACATATTCGGGATGGACTTTGGCTTTATCCCATTTTTGTTTAAATATTTTCGCTGCAGCAGCTTTAACCGGATCTTCAGAACTGCGCGGCAATTCCTCACGCCCATGCGCACCACTTAAACCCTTTTTATCATCTGGAACCGGACCATCGTATTTTTTGCCGCCTTTATGATTGGCATAACGTCGGGCGCGGGTATAACCCATTTGTAAAAACTTGCGTGCCATATCGGCCCCGACGAAATCTTCATGTTTTAAATATTCTAGAAACAGGGCATAAATTTTTTCACTACTGGCTTGGGCTTTTTCCGCATCTGCAAAACGCCAGTGGGGCAGAATTTCCGACTTATAAGGTTCTACTAAAAGCACGCCTTGCTCACCGCGTCCAATCCGGTATAAGTCTGGACGTTTACGGAAATCAATTTTTTTAAAATCTAGACTATAGTCAAAACTATTTGAATGAACACGTGAAGGGCGTTTAGGCGGATCAGGCTGTTTTCTACTCATGGCTGTTTCCAGAATTTATACACTTGGATCATGCAGCCTTCTAAACAAAAGATCTGTATTTAAACATGGCAGGAAATGTAGTCAGGAAATTAATTATGCAGCATCAATTTGTTTATTTTTAAAACTAGGGAAGTTAAGTTAATGAGACAACTTTTTGAAAAGAATGTAGGGATAAAATTTTAAGAAATTGAATGAATACGTAGAAAAGTTAAGGAATTGATTGCAAAATTCCTTAACTGATGAAGATATGAAATTCGTACTTATGTTTTAACTTTCTACCACGACATAATATTTTTTAACGGCTTCAACCACTTCAAAAGTGCCAATAAAACCGGGTGGAATAATGCCGGCTTCACCTGCTTTGATTTCAACAAAGGATTGTCTTTGAGCATCATGTAAACGGACGATCCCTTCGATTACCTGAAAGAATTCCTGTTTATTCTCGGCAAATACGATATTCCAGGCACCCACTTCACATTGCCAGATTCCGCAATCCATATTGGGATGTTGATAGGCACTCTGGGTCAGGCGTTTAGGATTGCCTTTAACCAGCCGGTCTGGCCGTGGATAATCGATACTTTCTTCAGCCTGGCCTAAACCTTGACCCGCAATCCAAATAGATGACATTTTCGTAACCTCATCGTGTAAAAAAGCCCCAATATCAATTGAGGCTTTCATGTATGAATCTATATTAATAACTTTCTGGTACAGCGCCTAAAAACTCACGGCGGACTTCTTTATCGGTTTTAAAGTCACCGATAAATGACACCGTACGCGTCGTCGATTCCTGTTTGCCAACACCACGCATCATCATACACATATGTGCTGAATCAATCATCACAGCCACACCACGTGCATTGGTGACTTCAGCAACCGCTTCTGCGATTTGCTGGGTCAGATTTTCCTGAATCTGCAAACGACGGGCAAACATTTCAGTAATTCGGGCAAATTTAGACAGCCCCAGTACCTTGCCTTCAGGTAAATAGGCAATATGTACACGGCCATAAAATGGCAATAAATGGTGTTCGCAGAGTGAATAAAATTCGATATTTTTCACTAAAACCATTTCACGGTTATCTGATGGAAAAACTGCACTATTGGTTACTTCTTCCAGAGTCTGGCTATAACCTGAGGTTAAATACGAAAACGCTTTCGCAGCACGCACGGGCGTATCTTTGAGACCAGGGCGATTGAGATCTTCACCAACGGCAGTAAGAATGTTTGCGTAAGATTGCTGCATAGTCATATGACGTATTCACTTAAACTGAGAATGAACAAGGACGGCATTGTAGCAGAAATCTTTTACAATGCCTTATTTTGGGGGTAAATCCGCTTACTGTTTAAACTTTGGATTTTTTTCTGCACGTTTTAGCAAAACTAAAACTGCGCCAGTGCCACCCTGTTTTTCAGGCGCACTGACAAAGGCCAGAACATCACGGTGCTGACGTAACCAGCCGTTGACATAAGTTTTTAAAATCGCTTCCGGCCCTTTGCCATGTACGATCTTGATCACGTTCTGGTTTTCATCTTTGGCGATCTGGATAATCTGAAGCACAGCCTGACGTGCCTCTTCGACCGTACAACCATGCAGGTCGACAGCTTCGAACCAGCGCAGATTGCCTGCTTTTAAATCTTCAAAAACCTTATGCTGCAAGGTCGCAATGCGGTAGCTTAAGCTCGCTTGACTGCCAACCGGATTGAGCATGGCTTGAGTATCAGACAGGACGGTTTCATCGGTATGCATGGGGCCTTCGGCAGCAGCACGCTTGGCCAAAGTTTGCGCATCGACTTTTTTCTTGGGAGATTTTTCTATTTTCGCAATATTGCCGGCATCAATTTTTTGTACGCCTTGCATCTGCTTGCGAAATAGATCGAGGTCTTCCTCCTGTTCCTGCTCCGCTGTTTTCACGACAGGGGCAACAGGTTCAGCCTTAGGCTGAGGATGACTAATTTGCTTTTTAAGATCTTTCAGTAAATTGTACTGATCTTTAGAAAGCGAAGAATCGTGTTTGCTCATAATCTGGAAACGGGGGAGATACTGAATTTGGTAAATTATAGTCTTAAATGACTGAAAGGAGAAATGAATTGCACTAAATACAACATATCCCAAACCCAGCATTAATTTCTCAATAGTTTTCTAAGATTGTATAGCTTGATGAACTTTAAATAGAAAATAATTCATGAATATTCTCCTTTTATCATCTTAACAGTTGCCTCGATGGAACATCTCTCTTTAAATATAAATCAATCAAACCTGGAAAATAAAAAAATGAGTTATTCAGGCAGTTGTTTGTGTGGCGATGTCCAGTTCAAAGTAAATACGAATATTCAGGCCATGTATCATTGTCACTGCAGTTTATGTCGTAAACAGAGTGGTACGGCCGCAAATGCAGCAACTTTAGTTCATCAGCAATATTTTGAATGGACCTCAGAACAGACTTCAATTTCCTGCTATCAAAAAGAGACCGGATTTCGTTCTCATTTTTGTCAACACTGTGGCTCGCCTGTACCGAATCAGGTAGGTACAATTGCATTGATCTGGATTCCTTTAGGGCTTCTGGATCAAGCACCCAAAATTCAGCACAGACTGAGTTTTTGTCTGAACTCGAAGGTGGATTGGGCAGATGAAATCAAGGCGGATGAGTCCTATTCTGAACTGCCAGAATTTGAAAAATTAATCTCTTATTTTGATCATTTAACTCAGTATTAAATGAATTTGGTTAATAGAAATAAAAAAAAGCCCCATGCTGAGATGGGGCTTTTTTTATACTTAATATTTTAAACCGATTCAGGCTCACCGAATAAATCACGGAAAGCATGATCTGGGCGTGGCTGTTTCATGAAACTTTCACCGACCAGGAAAGCATGAATATCATGTTCCTGCATCATCGCAACATCAGCAGGGGTTGCGATACCGCTTTCAGTGACCAGCAGGCGTGAAGGATCCAGTAATTTTTTCAGACGTAGTGATGTATTCAGGTCGACATCAAAAGTTTTTAAATTACGGTTGTTCACACCCAGCAGACAACGATCAGACAGTTTTAAAGCACGTCCTAATTCTTCTTCATCATGCACTTCAACCAGTACATCCAGATTATGCTCAAATGCGGTTTTAGACATTTCTTCTAACTGCTGATCAGACAGACAGGCCACGATCAGCAAGATACAGTCTGCATGTAGTGCACGCGCTTCAATCACACCATAAGGATCGATCAGGAAATCTTTACGCAACGCAGGCAAGTCACAGTGCGAACGGGCGATCTGAATATTTTCATCAGCACCCTGAAAAAAATCTACATCAGTCAGTACAGATAAACAGGCAGCGCCGGCATCCTGATATTGTGCCGCAATTTCTGCAGGATTGAAGTTTTCACGAATCACGCCTTTGGACGGAGAAGCCTTTTTAATTTCAGCGATTACACCCGGACGTTTAGACATTAAAGATTGAGCAAAACCACGTACAGGTGTCGCGCCTTGAGCTAACTCTTCTATATCCTTATAGCTTTTCTGCTTCAAACGAAGAGCGAACTCTTCTTTCTTACGATCAACAATTTTACCCAAAATTGTATTTGCAATATCAACCATGATTCAAATTCCTGACCGTATTAAGCTTCATATTGTTTGATGGTTTTGGTGAATTCAGACAGCACGCTCATTTTTTCCAGTGCCTGGCCACCATAAATAATATCGTGTGCCAATGCCACACCTTGCTTATAGCTTGAAGTCAGGCCTGATACATAAATACCAGCACCGGCATTTAGGGCAATCATATTGGCAGCCTTATGACCGATCTCAGATTTCTTCTTGCCTAAGGCATCTTTAATCAGAGCCAGACTTTCTGCTGAACTTTCAATAATTAAGCCAGTTAAGGTTTGCGATTCAATGTCGACCTGTTCAGGAATGATTTCCCATTCAGTGATTTCACCGTTTTTCAGCTCAGCCACATGCGTCGAAGAAGCCAGACTGATTTCATCTAAGCCATCACGTGAATGTACGACCATGACATGTTCAGCACCGAGCTGTTTCATGACTTCTGCAATTGGGCGGCAAAGTTCATTGGAAAATACCCCGATGACCAAACGTTTTACGCCGGCCGGATTCGTAAGCGGGCCGAGCAGGTTGAAAATACTGCGAATACCCAGTTCTTTACGTGGACCAATCGCATATTTCATGGCTTTGTGATGATTCGGTGCGAACAGGAAGCCCACACCAATATCACGGATACAGCGTTCGGTTTGCTGCATATTCAAATCAAGATTAATGCCTGCCTGTTCCAGTAAATCTGAAGAGCCTGATTTGGTAGAAACACCACGGTTACCATGTTTGGCAATCGTTGCACCAGCTGCTGCAATTACAAAGGCTGAAGCGGTAGATACGTTAAACAGGTTTTGTCCATCACCGCCTGTACCGACGATATCCACCAGATGAGGGACATCACTGACATCAATTTTGGTTGCCAGTTCACGCATGACACGTGCTGCAGCAGTAATCTCGTCAATACTTTCGCCTTTCAGGCGTAGACCCATGAGCAGAGCACCGATCTGGGCATCGGTTGCTTCGCCAGACATAATGGTGCGCATCACGTCTTCCATTTGTTCCTGAGTCAGGTGAATGTTTTTAGTAATATTGCTTAAAGCTTGTTGAATATTCATGACTTGCGTTTTGCCCATTATGCGTAAATTTCAAGAAAGTTTTTAAAGATCTGATGACCATGCTGGCTCAGGATTGATTCCGGATGGAACTGCACACCTTCAATCGGTAGTGTCTTATGTTTAATCCCCATGATTTCTTCCATAGAGCCATCTTCTTCATTGGTCCAGCAGGTCACTTCCATGCATTCAGGTAAAGTGGCCTGATCAATCACCAGCGAGTGGTAACGCGTCGCAGAGAAAGGATTCGGCAAGTTGCTAAAAATACCTTTGTCGCTGTGATACATGTCAGACAAACGACCATGCATGACGCGTTTGGCACGAATAATATCGCCGCCAAAAGCCTGACCAATACTTTGATGTCCCAGACAAACACCGAGCAGGGGAATCTTGCCGCCAAAATGCTGAATGGCAGGAATCGAAATTCCCGCTTCACTTGGCGAACATGGACCAGGACCAATCACCAGATACTTGGGTTGCCATCGCTCAATATCCTCCAATGTCACGGCATCATTGCGGACTACTTTTACTTCTTGATTCAGTTCGCCAAAATACTGGACGATGTTATAAGTAAAGGAGTCATAGTTGTCGATCATTAGAAGCATGAGCTTAACCTATTGAAATTATTGCACTTAACTGTGCTAAAGTGATCCAGATTGAGCTTTATCGGGACTTGTTGCAAGTCTAGGGAATACACGACTAAATCGTTGATTTCATTGTGTGAAAATAAAGCACGCCTCATCATAGCAAAAAATAGCCACATCGGGCGCAATAATTTTTCAATTTTCAGCCTGGTGATTAGCTCACAGCCTTTTAAATATTTTAAATGTGCGTATAAGTAATTAACTGACGAAAAGTAAGTTTAAATAAATATTGCAGTTATTATTTTTTTAAATTAATAATAAATAAGTTTTAAATGATTAAAATAATTATGCTGAAAAAAACATCATTTGAATAATAATGCATGGGATAAATCAAACAATAAGATCGACAATTTGAATAAAAGTGACTCAAAATAGTGATCTTTTTTAATACACAAACCTCCAGATACCACTTTGTAACTGATAAAAATTAACCAGAATTAAACGAAATTGAATATTTTTTAAACTAAATTAGCATAAAAACGCAAATCCTCACTGAAAAGTGCTTCTATTCTTACCTAATATGAAATCATCGCACTATTTAGGTGCGCTAAAAAAATACCTGCAACAAATCTTAGGAAGAATGCTTGAATATAGTGCATTTAGTTTAAGTCACAGTATAATAGCGACAAGGTATTTTTATCTTCCTATGTTTTCTTATAAAGATTTCAAGATTTTAGATATACTTTTAAAAGTTGGTACGCTAATTGCTTAATAGATACCAACTTCTAACACGCACTTTGCGAGTGCAACAAAAAACATCGGAGCAAAATGAGCATGGCGAACAAGGTCCTTCAACTCATACAAGAAAGTGGCGCGAAATGGGTCGATTTTCGCTTTACTGATACCAAGGGTAAAGAACAGCACGTTACTTATCCAGCAGACAGTATTGATGAAGATACGTTTGAAGACGGCAAAATGTTTGACGGTTCTTCAATCGCAGGTTGGAAAGGCATCGAAGCATCGGACATGATCTTACGTCCAGATGCAGAAACAGGTTTCATCGACCCGTTCTTTGCAGAGCCAACTGTTGTTGTGACTTGTGACGTTATCGAACCATCAACTGGTCAAGGTTATGAACGTGACCCACGTTCGATTGCTCGCCGTGCAGAAGAATACCTGAAATCTACAGGTATCGGTGATACTGCATTCTTCGGTCCAGAACCAGAATTCTTCGTATTTGACGAAGTGAAATGGGACATCGACATGTCTGGCGCGCGCCACACATTGATCGCTGAAGAAGCTGCTTGGTCTACTGGTAAAGATTACGAAGCAGGTAACTCAGGTCACCGTCCACGTGTTAAAGGTGGTTATTTCCCAGTTCCTCCTGTTGATTCTCATCAAGATATGCGTGCAGACATGTGTGCAAAAATTGAAGAAATCATGGGCCCAGGTCGTGTAGAAGTGCATCACCACGAAGTTGCATCTTGCCAGTTAGAAATTGGCGTGAGCTTCAACACAATGGTTCGTAAAGCTGACGAAGTACAACAGTTCAAATATGCTGTTTGGAACGTTGCGCACCAATACGCTAAAACTGCAACCTTTATGCCTAAACCAATGGTAGGCGACAACGGTTCTGGTATGCACGTTCACATGTCGATCTCTAAAGATGGCAAGAACCTGTTTGCTGGTGATGAATATGCAGGCCTTTCAGAAATGGCATTGTACTTCATCGGTGGTGTGATCAAACATGCTCGTTCATTGAATGCGATCACTAACCCATCTACAAACTCATACAAACGTTTGGTACCTCACTTCGAAGCACCGATTATGCTTGCTTATTCAGCGCGTAACCGTTCAGCTTCTATCCGTATTCCTTACGTTTCTAGCCCTAAAGGCAAACGTATTGAAGCACGTTTCCCTGATCCAATGATGAACCCGTACCTAGGTTTCGCTGCATTGTTGATGGCGGGTATCGACGGTATCCAAAATAAGATTCACCCAGGTGAAGCTGCTGACAAGAACCTGTACGATCTTCCTCCTGAAGAAGAAGCGAAAATCCCTACAGTGGCACACAGCCTTGAAATGGCACTTGAATCTCTTAAAGAAGATCATGACTACCTGCTTAAAGGTGGCGTGTTTACTAAAGAAATGCTTGATGCTTACATCGAACTTAAGACTGAAGATGTACGTCGTCTAAACACGACTACTCACCCAGTTGAATTCGACATGTACTACAGTCTGTAATTCTGATCTGAATTTCACTGTAAAAAAGACCCGCCTTTGTGCGGGTTTTTTTGTATGATGCTGTTATTGATCAAAGATATGAAGTTATGGCACAACGTAAAAGACATACCGGCTTTTTTCCCTGGATTGATCCTCAGGATCATAGTAAAGGCTTTAAACTGAATTTTTCTGAAGTGACCTATGTAGAAGTTGCGCGTACACCTGAAGGTTATAAGCAGGTCGAGTTTGTGGCATTACGTCATCCTGAGCTGGCTTTGGACTATGACTACCCACAAAGTTTTTATCTCACCACAGATGGCATGATTTTGAAAAAGTTGCCAAATGGAAAATATGAAGTGATTGCCAAGACAGATAATGCCTAATCGTGAAGTTGATAACGTTGTGAGTGTAAAATTTAAAAATCCGCATGGACCGCATATACCTGCTGCGCTTCGAGAGTGGCTGTATGCCTCAGGATCATTGACGCAGCAATTAACGGATTTGGCCGGTGGTCAGTTCCGGGTAGAGCCACAGCAGGAACATTTTCAGCGTCTGGAATTTGTGGATGCGCGGTGGATGCAGATGCCACATCAGCATACGTCCTGGGTGCGAGAAAGTTATTTATATGGCTGTGAAGAGCAGCCTTGGGTCAAAGCAAAAAGTATATTTCCGATATTAAGCTTGCAAAAACGTGCGCGGATTTTTCAGCACATTGGATCGAAGCCGATTGGCTGGCTATTATTCCAGCGGACCAATCCAAACTGTGAACGACGTGTGATTTATCTGGAAGAGGGCTGGACCCGCCAGAGCTGCTATACTTGGCATGGTTGTAAATTTATTGTACAAGAAACATTTTTACCGGCATTTGAACACTTTATACAAAATCAACAGGCTTAACTTGATATGGCAACTGCACAAGCAATTACCTGGCGTGAACGTCTGAGCGCCTATTATTATCTTTGTCGTTTTGATAAGCCAATTGGCACAGAGCTGGTCTTCTGGCCGACCATGTGGGCGCTATGGGTCGCAGCAAAAGGAATCCCTGATCTCAGTATTCTAGTGCTGATGATTCTAGGTGTAATTTTTATGCGCGCAGCGGGCTGTGCCATTAATGACTTTGCCGACCGTAAAGTGGATGCGCATGTCGAGCGTACCAAAACCCGCCCCTTAGCCACCGGTATTATTAGTGCTAAAGAAGCAGTGATGGTCTTTCTGGTGCTCGTCGCAGCCAGTGCCTGCCTGTTATTTTTCCTGCCGATTGAAACCTTTTACTGGTCCTTTGGCGCGTTATTTTTAGCGTTCATTTATCCGTTTATGAAACGCTATACCCATTTGCCGCAGGTATTTTTGGGAGCTGCATTTTCCTGGTCCATTCCGATGGCCTATACTGCCGTCGGCCAGACGCCAGATTTAACTTGTTGGCTTCTCTATTTTGGCAATCTGGCTTGGACCGTGGCCTATGACACGCAATATGCGATTACCGATCGTGAGTATGATTTAAAGATTGGAGTAAAATCGACAGCCATTTTATTCGGTCAGCATGATATTCAGATCATTAGTACCTTACAGGTTCTAAGTCTGGTCTTGATTGGCACGGCATTATGGATTGAGGATTTGCTTGTTCCATTTGGCCTGATGGGGCTTCTAGCCGTCGCAATTGATTTTATTTATCAATGGTCAAAAACTCGAGATAAGGACCCGCAGCGCTGTTTCTGGGCTTTCCGTCATAACCGTTGGGTGGGGCTGATGATTTTTCTTGGAATCTTTGCCGCGCTTCTGTAACTGCACCTTGTCGATTCATAACAAAAGCATCCTATAAGGGTGCTTTTTTTTATGCTTAATTCAAGATTCTTCATGAAAATCATAAACAACAATAAGGGATTAGAATATGAATAATGTAGTGAAAAACGGTTTCAAAAAAACCTGTCTGGCACTGGTATGTTCCATGTCATTGTTTATGACTGCGTGTAATGACGATGATAATGATTCGTTCCGACCACAGGAAAGGGTATTTTTAAGTCAACAGTCTTATGATGAGGATACCTTGCCTGAAGCATCGGATATTCAAGTCATACGCTATAATATGCCAAACGTAAATGGTGAACGGGCTGAAGCGACAGCCATGGTGTTTTATCCAAATATACCTCAACCTCAAGACGGATGGAGGGTGGTGGTTTGGGAACATGGCACGGTGGGTAGCGGTGATTCTTGTGCACCAAGTAATAACCAGCTGAATAATAATTTTAGAGGATTGGCCAGCAGCTTGCTTGCACAGGGATATGTGATTGTTGCACCCGATTATGAAGGATTAGGTACTCGGGGGATCCATCCTTATTTAAATTTAAAAAGTGCGGCACAATCGGCTATCTATGCAGTAAGAGCCTTTAAAGAACAACAAGGAAATCGATTTAATGGTGCTTGGGTTTCAGTGGGACAATCCCAGGGAGGACACGCATCACTTGCAACAGCCCAGTTTGCCGATGAAGATCCAAATTATAAGGCGGCAGTTGCAGCAGCTCCGGCCTCAAGTCTGGGCTATATTATCAGTGAAGTAGCACCGCAAGCGCTTAGTGCTTTGGTTGAGGCTGGACAAGATAATGCTGCGAAAGCGGTCTATGCAGAATTATTGGCATATGCGGCTTATGTGGCTGTAGGGATTAAAGCTTATGAACCAGGCTTTAACTATCGCAATATATTTTCAAGCCGTGCAGCGATTGTGGCTGAAAAGGCAGAAGGTACGACTGGAGAAAATGGACTTTGTTTAGGGCCACTGATTACTGAATATATGCAAGATATTGATGATTATCTGGTGAATAATCCGGAAAAAACAGTCGTGGACTATCCGGGATTAGTAGAAAACTTCCAGAATAATTCGTCGGTTGAAAAGTTCCTTGAGAATAATCAGCCTGCAACTGAAAAAATTAATGTTCCTGTGATGATCATTCAAGGTACTGCAGATATGGCTGTTCCGTATCCAGTAACAAATACTTTACAACAGGGCTTGAAAGATATGGGAACCACAGTGAATTTTGTAGAGGTAGAGAATGCTTCACATACCGAGGCTATTGTACAAAGCAGAACCCAGCTGCTGACCTTTATTAATACCTATATGCCTTCAGGTATTTCTGTCAATCCTTAATCCTAAAAGGAGCTTCGGCTCCTTTTTATTCCTTGTGATGCTAGGCCTTGAGCAATCATTTAAGTTTGTTATAGTGGCTTAAGATTATAGGTTATCAGTGTAGGCTCGTTATGTCGGAACAGACAAAACCCCGCAGTATCAAAAAACTGCTTATCTTTGGAACCTTGGCTTTGTGTGTTCCAATTTTTTTGGTGACCATGGCATTTTTAGCTGTTAATAGTGATGCAAAAAATCAGGAAAAATATAAACAGCAACAAGCTGACATGATTGCCCGGATTGAAGCACGCGAAGCGGCTGAAAAATCAAAGGCAGAGCAGGAGACTCAAGCAACTCAAGCTGCTTCCGAAGCTGAAACAAATTCCTCTCATTAAACTATTTATCTCAAATCTCTTTGAAGCTGCCGGATCGTTGGAATTTCAGTGTAGCGGATGACTGTGTAGCCGGCAGCAATCAGCATCGCATCGCGTTCTGCATCTTCCTGTTCTTTGCCAATATGGGTGGGGTCATCCAATTCTATAATCGCCACTACATTATATTCCCGGTCCATCACCACAAAATCGGTCACTTTACGGTTGAACTTGCTGCGCATTTTCATATTGTCATGTGTGATCAAAGCACTAAATGCGACCTGTGCCAGAATGTGATGATGCGGAAAAGCATCTTTCAGGCGAGTAAACATCTTGCTTTCGAAAGCTGTAATGACACGCTTGGGATAGAATTTCGTCTGGCGGGTAAACAGATGGGGGAAGAGCAGGCAAATTAAGGCAAAGCTTGCCAGACAGCCAATCACAAAGAATATAAACTGACTCAAATCAAATACGGATCATAAAAGAGAAAAGAATAAAAAAACCCACTTCGCAATGAGTGGGTTTTTCAGAATCTTGGCTCTCCCACCTGGGCTCGAACCAGGGACCTGCGGATTAACAGTCCGTCGCTCTACCGACTGAGCTATGGGAGAATAGATTGGCTCTCCAACCTGGGCTCGAACCAGGGACCTGCGGATTAACAGTCCGTCGCTCTACCGACTGAGCTATTGGAGAATCTGCAAGCGATTATAGAGAGATTTAAAAAGGGGTCAAGGCACTTTTATAAAAAAGCTAAAAAAACTGAATCAAGTGTTTTAAAAATAATCAAAAATGATTGTAGTTCAAAATGTTATGTTTATGTAAACCCAGATTAAGGGTAGAGGGGTTGCGTGATTATTCGCTGCCATGGTTGCAAGTCGCTAAAACTACAAACAGGACTCATATAGATATTTAATCCCAAAAAGATAGACATAAAAAAACCCACTTCGCAATGAGTGGGTTCTTTCGGAATCTTGGCTCTCCCACCTGGGCTCGAACCAGGGACCTGCGGATTAACAGTCCGTCGCTCTACCGACTGAGCTATGGGAGAATAGATTGGCTCTCCAACCTGGGCTCGAACCAGGGACCTGCGGATTAACAGTCCGTCGCTCTACCGACTGAGCTATTGGAGAATCTGATGCGCATTTTAGGCAGGAAAACAAAGACCGTCAATCAATTCCTGTAAAGAAATGAATCATTTGCTTTTTTAATATGCACCTCAGGCCTAAAAATAAAAATTATTTCTCAACACCAGCAGGTTGACCTGCATATTTCGCGTTTGCGTAGTCCCAGTTCACCAGGCTTTCTAGGAAAGTAGAGATGTATTTAGGACGAGCGTTACGGTAATCGATGTAGTAAGCGTGTTCCCAAACGTCGATTGTCAACACAGCAATTTTACCGTGTGCCATTGGAGTGTCAGCATTTGAAGTTTTAAGGATAGAAAGGTTACCATTTACTTCATCAGCAACTAACCAAGCCCAACCTGAACCGAACTGAGTTGCAGCAGCAGTTGCGAACTCTTCAGCGAATTTTTCGTAAGAACCGAAAGCTTCGTCAATTTTTGCAGCCAAAGCGCCAGTTGCTTTACCGCCACCGTTTTTAGTCAAGCAGTTCCAGTAGAATGTGTGGTTCCATACTTGCGCAGCGTTGTTAAATACACCTGCTTTAGATGAATCACCAGCAGTTGCTTTGATGATTTCTTCTAGAGTTTTGCCTTCAAGCTCAGTACCAGCGATCAGGTTGTTCAGGTTAACCACATAAGTGTTGTGGTGTTTGTCGTGGTGGTATTCTAAAGTTTCTTTGCTGATGTGTGGAGCAAGAGCGTCGTAGTCGTATGGTAATGGTGGTAAAGTAATGGTTGTCATGTTTTCAATTCCTTGCATTTTGCTGGGTTTTGACAATAAGTGGCGTTATTGTAATAGATTCTTAGGCAAAAATGGGCACTGTGTATAAATAACAATACAGAATAAAGCCTGAAAATTTAAAGATAAAGCCACCAATGTACTTGCCAATCCAAATTAAATCGGATTGTTTAATTCGAAATAACTATACTCAATATTAAATTGTTCTGAAATAGCTTTAGCCAGACGTTGTACACCATATTTTTCAGTGGCGTGGTGGCCGCAGGCATAATAATGCACATCCAGTTCCTGAGCATCATAAAAAGTACGTTCACTGACTTCGCCAGAAATATAAGCATCACAGTCTTGTGCTGCCGCTTTATGAATATAATCCTGTGCACCACCGGTACAGAAACCGACTTTTTGAATCAGGTTTTTTTCGGCAGGTAAATGTAACGCATCATAACCGAGTCTTTCTGAAACATAGGCTTTGAATCCTTCTGGCGTCATGGCCTGTTTTAAATAACCAATATTCCCAATTGGACGGCGCTCATTCGGATCAAGCTGTTCAAGGTTTTCCAGTTCCAGCAGGTCTGCAATCGCAATATTATTTCCCAGCGTAGGATGGCTGTCTAAGGGCAGGTGATAACCGACAAGCGAAATATCATGTTGGATCAGGCTTTTAATGCGTTTACCACGCATCCCGGTAATCGGGTAGGCTTCACCTTTCCAGAAATAACCATGATGTACCAGTAACAAATCAGCACCTTGTTCAATCGCAGCTTCGATCGCAGTTTGGGAGGCAGTAACCGCACATAAAATTTTATTGACTTCAGCGCGGCCTTCGATCTGTAAGCCATTCGGTGCATAGTCCTTAAATTCGGAAGATGCCAAAGTCTGATCGCACCAGCGGATAATATCGTTTAAATTCGCCATAAAATTCCTGTCAGTTTATAAACTTGCCAATTCTTATTTATATGTCCAATTGTAACTAAAGCAGCACAAATCTCTGTGGATTTTTTTGTGTTTAGTTATGTATTTGGCATTACAATAGGATACAAATTAATTAGTCATCAACGAATTAAAATATTTTAGAGGATAGCAAAGTGCGCCGCACCTTTACATGGTTACCTTGGGTGTTACTGATTTTAGTCATTATCGGTTTTTTGGGGTGGCAGCAGCTGCAGAAACCTAAATCACCGATTGCGCCGGATGGTGTAAAAATGCCTGCTGAAAAAGTAGAACCGTTGATTGATACTTCGCGTTCTGGAGGGGTTGTCTCCTATAGTGCCGCCGTGAAAGTCGCAGCACCTGCGGTGGTGAATATCTTTACCACACAAAAAGTAAAACAGCAGGCGCATCCTTTACTGACTGATCCAGTCTTCCGTGAATTTTTCGGTGATCAGTTGCCAGACCAGTTTGGTCAGAGTCCAAATGAAAACAGTTTAGGTTCAGGTGTAATTGTACGTCCTGATGGTTATATCCTGACCAATAACCACGTGATTGCACAAGCAGACCAGATTGTGGTGGCCTTGCATGATGGACGCCGTGCCGAAGCCAAGGTCGTGGGTACAGACCCAGATACGGATTTGGCTGTAATCAAGATCGAACTTGAACAATTGCCAGTTTTGCCATTCAAGCTGAGTGGCAATGAAGTCGGTGATGTTGTTCTGGCTATTGGTAACCCGTTTGGTGTCGGTCAAACCGTGACTCAGGGGATTATTTCTGCGACAGGCCGTTCTGATCTGGGCATCAATACCTATGAAGACTTTATTCAGACAGATGCTGCAATTAACCCGGGTAACTCGGGTGGTGCATTGATTGATGTTGCTGGTAACCTGATCGGGGTAAATACAGCAATCTTCTCCCAAACAGGTGGCTCACTGGGGATTGGTTTTGCGATTCCCGCTAAAATCTGTCAGCAAGTGATGAATGCAATCCTGAAAGATGGCCGTGTCGTTCGTGGCTGGCTGGGTATCAGTCTGTTGCCGAAAGAACGTAATGATGTACTGCAACCTAAAGAATCAGGTGTAGTGGTCGCTGAAGTGCTGGAAAATGGACCTGCAGCAAAAGCTGGCATCCAGCGTGGTGATAAAATCATTAAGGTGAATAATGAAGTGATTACTTCTGCCTCACATCTGATTAATTTTGTCGCTTTACAGGCCCCAAACAGTACTGTTCAGATTGAAGTAGAACGCGCTGGAAAAACTATGACACTGGATGTGGTGATTAGTGAACGTAAAACGCAAAGCAGTTCTTCACAATATATTCCTTTACCAGGTCAGTAATTTTTTCTTCAGGAAAATCCCTCCATGTGAGGGATTTTTTATGCACGCTGTATTTACTATAGATACAAAACAAAAATATTTTATGTGAATTAAATCATTTAACTTCATTGAATAAAAATCAAAAAGGGTGAAGAACAATGAGTTTTATGACTGCGGATCAGGCCAAAATTTTATCGAACGTGGCTAATTTAAATATTGAAATGTACAAGCCTCGCTTGGCTCAACTGATTGAAGATAATGCCCGACTGGGCAATACCGCTGTGCTAACGGTATTTCCCAAACATTTGCCCTTGGAAGAAATTCGTGGTCTTTCGGCGGAATTGACTGAGCTTGGTTATAACGTACGCTTTGAGGTGCAGGAATTTTATTATAGCTTTAATGTCTACTGGCTATAATTTTATCAATTGTTCAAAAAAAATCCTGTTCAGGCATATATTTTGCTGCATTTACCTCATAACGAAACTATGAGAAATTTATGTCTTTATTTATTCATCCTGCAGCACGGGCAGATGCACCTTATGTGGTGCTTTCATCCGGACTGGGCGGGCATGCCAGTTTCTGGAATCCTCAAATTAGAGTTTTACAGCAGCATTTTCATGTAGTCACTTATGATCAGGAAGGCTGTCATTCAGATTCTGAACTCTTGCCCATGTCTTATTCGATCGACCATATGGCCTGCCAGATTCTGGATTTATTGATCAATGATGGTATTCGAGAGTTTCATTTTATCGGGCATGCATTGGGCGGACATATCGGCATGCAACTGGCGACCTATCAAACTGAAAGAAAGTTTAAGCTGCTCAGTCTGACCATGTTAAATGCCTGGGGAGAGCTTGATGCCCATACGCAGAAATGTTTCGAGGCACGGACTTCGTTATTGGTGAATAGCGGAGCAGAGGCATATGTGAGAGCACAGGCTTTATTTCTTTATCCGCCGCAGTGGATCTCAACCCATATTGATCAGTTAACCGAAGCAGAAAATAAGCAGTTATTAGACTTTCCACCGATCCAAAATGTTCTGGCGCGTCTACAAGCCGTGCAGGCTTTTAAACTAAACGAAGAGCATCAGCAAGTATTAAAAGATGTTCCAATCCATCTGATTGCCAATCAGGATGATTTTCTGGTGCCTTATCAACGGTCACAGCAATTACAACAATGCCTGCCGCATAGTTACCTCAGTTTGCTTGATACAGGTGCACATGCATCTACCGTGACCGAAACGGATCAGGTCAATCAGCTGATCCTTTCCTTCTTGATTTCCACTTAGTTTGAAGATTTTTTAAAAGCCAGACCTCCTGTCTGGTTTTTTATTTTTTCTAATTAATCATTTTGTAGCGTTAGTATGGTTTTTACTTCGAATTGATGCATGAACTGCAAATGCACAAATTGCTACGAGTGCACTTGAATGAAACAGTATGTTCAAAATTGACTCATAGGTAAAAATGGTTATTTTACTAAAAATTCAAAAAATAAAATATTAAGTATTTGATAAATATTAACTAAATATAGTTGGCACACGATTTGCAATGTTTATCTTGTAAATAAAATTCCCGAAGTGGAATCAGAATTTTGAATAAGTGTTAAAAATAATGAGGTGTGAAAATGAAAATAGGTGTCTTCTGTCCAATCGGAAATAATGGCTGGTTACTCTCTGAAAATGCACCGCAGTACATGCCGACTTTTGAGTTAAATAAACAAATCGTACAGCGCGCTGAGCACTATGGTTTCGATTTCGCACTTTCTATGATCAAGCTGCGTGGCTTTGGTGGCAAGACTGAATTCTGGGAACATAACCTGGAAACGTTTACCCTGATGGCAGGTCTTGCGGCTGTCACCAGCAAAATTAAAATTTTCGCAACTGCCGCAACTCTGGTGATGCCACCTGCAATTGTCGCGCGCATGGCATCAACCATTGATTCGATTTCAAATGGCCGTTTTGGTCTGAATGTCGTAACTGGCTGGCAGCCACCTGAATATACCCAAATGGGTATGTGGCCAGGTAATGACTATTTTGGCAAACGTTATGAATATCTGTCTGAATATGTACAAATTCTGCGTGAACTTTGGGCGACTGGTAAATCAGACTTTAAAGGCGAACATTTCCAGATGGAAGATTGCCGTGTTAGCCCACGTCCACAAGCCGACATGAAGATTATCTGTGCAGGTCAATCTGATGCAGGTTTAGAGTTTTCTGCACAATATGCTGACTATAACTTCGTGTTTGGTAAAGGCCTGAATACTCCAACAGCTTATGCAGAAATTAATGACCGCCTCAAAGAAAAAACAGATGTGACTGGCCGTGATGTACAGACTTATGTGCTGTTTATGGTGATTGCTGCAGAAACTGATGAAGAAGCGCAAGCCAAATGGCAGCACTATAACGATGGTGCTGATATGGAAGCGATTAACTGGCTGATGAATCAAGGCGGTAAAGATACCACTTCCGGTGCAGACACCAATATCCGTCAAATGGCTTCTAGCGTATCTCCAGTCAACATCAATATGGGTACGCTGGTGGGTTCTTATGAAAATGTGGCACGAATGTTGGATGAAATTGGTGAGATCAAAGGTACGGAAGGCGTACTACTAACTTTTGATGATTTTATTCAAGGGGTTGAAGACTTTGGTCAAAAAATCCAGCCGCTAATGAAATGCCGTGATCATATTGTCATTGAAGATGAAGCGCCAGTTTTGGAGAAAAGCGCATGAGTGAATCAGTCGTAACAGCCGGTTTTACGGAAAAACTCGGCACAGGAAAAACGCTTAAAGCGGAACCCGAAGCGATTTGTCTTGCACCAGAACAGACAGCCTTGATTGTGATTGATATGCAAAATGCCTATACCTCTCAGGGTGGCTATCTGGATCTGGCGGGCTTTGATGTCTCGAAAACCAAGCCCGTGGTTGAAAATATTAAAAAGGCCGTTGATGCCGCACATGCAGCCGGTATTCAGGTGATTTATTTCAAAAATGGCTGGGATGCAGAATATAAGGAAGCGGGTGGTAAGGACTCTCCAAATTTCCATAAATCCAATGCCTTAAAGACCATGCGTAAACGTCCTGAATTACAGGGGCAATTGTTAGCAAAAGGTGGTTGGGATTTTGAGCTGATTGATGAGTTAAAACCACTGCCACAAGACCTGGTGATCGAAAAGCCACGTTATAGCGGTTTCTTTAATACCGCGCTGGACAGCATGTTGCGTGTAAGAGGAATTCGCAATCTGGTCTTTGTGGGGATTGCCACCAACGTGTGTGTGGAGTCGACACTACGTGATGGCTTCTTCTTAGAATATTTTGGTATCGCACTTGCTGATGCCTGCCATCAGGCCGGTCCAGTCGAAGCGCATGAAGCCAGTCTGTATAACATCAAGACTTTCTTTGGCTGGGTATCAGATACCAAAAATTTTGTAGAGACCTTTCAAAAAGAAAGTGAGTCACTAAAAGAAACTAAATTAGCTGTAAGCGCATAAAGAATTAAAGAACAGAATTAAGGAAAAAATAGTATGCCTAAAGAAATCATTATTCCAGCAGGAACATCGAAACCATTAGCACCGTATGTACCGGCAACCAAGGCAGACAATATCGTGTATGTATCCGGTACATTAGCTTTTGATGAAAATAATAATGTGGTGCATGTCGGTGATGCCGCAGCACAGACCCGTCATATTCTGGAAACTATCAAGCGTGTGATTGAAGAAGCCGGTGGCAGCATGGATGACGTAACGTTTAACCATGTCTTTGTCAAAGACTGGGCAGATTATGCTGCGATTAATACAGTTTATGCTGAGTATTTCCCGGGAGATAAGCCGGCACGGTATTGCGTACAGACAGGTTTGGTCAAACCTGATGCGTTAGTCGAAATTGCTTCGATTGCCCATGTATAAGCCGATCCACCTGATTCAATCTCATTACTAGATGCCCCAGGTCTGAAACTGAATATTGACTTGGGGGCGGGAGAACAGCATGAATGCCAAACTATCTAAAATCATCACAGAAACAGTTGCAGAAAATAACGCATTAAATAAGGTTTTGGCGACTAACGCATCAGATGACATCTTTCCCCAAGTTGATCAACAGATTTTCCGTCAAGGCATGTCCAATCTCGGGGCTGCAGTCAATGTCATTACCACGCAAGGTGAGGCAGGACAGGCAGGATTTACTGCCTCAGCCGTATGTAGCGTGACAGATACACCACCAACGTTGCTGGTGTGTCTGAACCGTTCTGCTTCAGTTTATGAAACCTTTAAAAAGAATCAGGTGTTGTGTGTGAATACCCTGGCATCACATCAACAACATCTTTCCAATCTGTTTGGTGGAAAAACACCAATGGCAGAGCGTTTCAGTCAGGGGAACTGGAAAACTTTGGTGACCCAGTCACCTGTACTTGAGGATGCCTTAGTCAGTTTTGACTGCGAGGTGGTCCAATGTTTATCCGTAGGCAGTCATGACGTGCTGTTCTGTGAGGTGAAAGCGATGTGCCAGAGTCAAGGCAATGCGCTGATGTACTTCAACCGTTCTTACTGTGAGCCACACAAAATGTGCTAATTCAATTCAATCCTAATCAAGGAGGGGAAGCCGATGCAAGAAAAAGAAACGTGGTTTCCAAAATTTAAGCCTTACCAAGGCAATCTCGATACCACACCCGTGCAAACAGATGAATATCTGCCTGCTGGAAAAAGTATTATTCTCGGGTTGCAGCATGTGTTTGCCATGTTTGGCGCAACCGTGCTGGCACCCTTATTAATGGGGTTTGATCCCAATCTCACGATTTTCATTACCGGGATTGGGACCATTTTATTTTTCCTGATCACGGGCGGTCGATTGCCTAGTTATCTGGGATCAAGCTTTGCCTTTATTGGTGCGGTCGTCGCAGTGACGGGTTATTCAGGGGTTGGAGCCAATCCAAATATAGGATTAGCCCTTGGCGGTACGATTGCTTGCGGTATTGTTTATGCCTTGATTGGTCTGCTGGTGATGAAAACTGGCACCAACTGGATTGAAAAACTGATGCCGCCAGTAGTGACAGGCGTGATCGTGATGATCATCGGTTTGAATCTGGCACCCGTCGCGATTAAGAGTGTTTCAGCGAATCAGTTTGATTCGTGGATGGCTTTAATCACGATTATCTGTATCAGTGTGATTGCTGTGTTTACCCGAGGAATGGTACGCCGTCTATTATTATTGTTGGGCTTATTATCTTCCTACTTGATTTACTTCCTTTTCACCAACGTGATGGGCTTCGGACCTGCGATTGATTTTACCAAGGTCAGTGAAGCAGCATGGTTTGGTTTGCCAAATTTCCAGAGTCCAGTCTTTGAAATGAATGCGATGCTGATGATTGCACCGGTGGCCATTATTCTGGTCGCAGAAAATCTTGGGCATTTTAAAGCGGTATCCGCGATGACTGGTAAAAATCTGTCACCGTATATGGGCCGCGGTTTCTTTGCAGATGGGGTTTGTACTTCATTATCCGCTTCTGTCGGCGGTACCGGCATGACCACTTATGCTGAAAATATCGGTGTGATGGCAGTCACCAGAGTTTATGCAACCACTGTATTTGTCTTTGCTGGTATCTTCGCAATTTTACTCGGACTTTCGCCTAAATTTGGCGCAGTGATCAGTACCATTCCAGTGGCTTTATTGGGTGGTGCATCGATTGTCGTATTTGGTCTGATTACGGTGGCTGGTGCGAAAATTTGGGTAGATAACCGTGTTGATTTCACCAAGAACAGTACGCTGATTATTGGTGCCGTGTGTCTGATCATGGGTACAGGGAACTATAGCTTGCAGATCGGTGGTTTTGATCTGGGTGGTATTGGTACCGCAACCTTAGCCGCAATTCTATTGAATCTATTCCTGAACCGTGGTGAAGATAAAGAATTACCAGCATCTGAACCAGCTGAAACTGTAACCGAAGTTGAGGCTAAGCCAGTCGTTTAAAATGAGGAGCATTTTTTGAGTCATACAATTGCATTTTTAGGACTCGGGGCAATGGGCTGGCATATGGCCTCCCATTTGCCAAAACTCGGACATCAGGTGTGGGTCTGGAACCGTACTGAACAGAAAGCTGTAGCGCATGCCGAAACTTTTGTAACGCAGGCAGTTGGTATTGAGCAGGCGGTTCAGGCAGATTTTATCTTTTCCTGTTTGCCGACCAGTCAGGATGTTGAAGCATTGATTGCAGCTCATCCACCCAAACAAGGTGCAATCTGGATTGACTGTACTAGTGGTGTGCCGGAATCTGCCCAGAAACTGGCGAAGCTCCTGGAGCAACAAGACAGCTTTTATCTGGATGCACCGGTTTCTGGTCAAACGATTGGAGCGGAACGCGGTACTTTAACCGTTATGGTGGGAGGCAATGAACAAGCCTTTGAACAAGCCAAACCGATCATTGATGCCTTTGCCGGTTTAATTGAATATGTGGGAGAAAGTGGTTCTGGCTTTGCGGTAAAAGCTATAAATAATACTTTAATGGCGACTCACTTATGGGCATTGGCTGAAGGGATGACGGTACTGAAAGGGCAGGGCGTTGATTTAAGTAGTGCACTAAACTGTATTAATCATTCCAGTGGTAAAAGCAGTATGTCGGAGAATATCATGGCGCAGCGTGTACTGAACCGTGAGTTTCACAAAACCTTTGCACTAGATTTATTGCAGAAAGATATTGGCATTGCCTTGGAGCTGGTACAGCAACAACAACTGGATTTATCGGTGATGTCTTTGGTTCAGCAGGAGTTTCAGCAGATTGCCAAGCCACAGGCCAGCCAGCTGGATTTCTCCGCTGCGGTGCAAGGCTTGGAGCAACGTACTCAAATTGAATTAAGAGGATAATCTTTACAAACAATATCAAAGACAGTGTTAAAGACGTTATAGCTATAGATATATCCGTTTAAAACTTAAAAGCCGGGAATTTTAATTCCCGACTTTATTTATTCATTAAGCAGCTCAATAGCCTAAGTAAATCTTAATTCTGCTGATTTGCCTGATATTCCTGAATCACTTCAAGCGCTGCACGGAAGGCTTCCTGAGTAGCAGGGGCACCGCAGTAAGGCAGGCTATGCAGTAGCACTTCCTGAATTTCTTCAACTGTTGCACCATTATTCAAAGCGCCACGAACATGGCCTTTCAATTCAGTTGGGCTTTTTTGCGCGGTAAGAAAAGCAATGGTAATTAAAGAACGGTATTTACGTGGTAAAATCCCTTCACGTTGCCAGGTTGAGCCCCAGGCATGTTCATTAATCCAGTCCTGCAAAGGTTGGGTAAAAGGAACCGTATTGTCCTGAGCACGTTTTACAAAACTTGCACCCATCACTTCAGTACGGACTTTCAAGCCGTTTTCATAATCTTGTTGTGAC
The DNA here is from genome assembly GCF_013419055.1 of Acinetobacter sp. YH12108. Lineage (NCBI taxonomy): Bacteria > Pseudomonadati > Pseudomonadota > Gammaproteobacteria > Moraxellales > Moraxellaceae > Acinetobacter > Acinetobacter sp. YH12108. The sequence continues at coordinate 78,082 of NZ_VPAW01000008.1, forward strand.
ATCATTGACCCTCAATTTTATTATGGGTCTAGCTTAACGTTTAATATCTTAAATACCATCGTGCAATAGTCGTAAAAAAGTGGCTGAATAGCCACTTGTGATATTCCAAAGTGAAATCAGGAAATAACCTCACTTTGGCAAGCAAGATCCGATTTAGATAAAAGTTCTATCTAAGGACTGGTTGAATGTGAAGGTGCACTTTGAACTGAAGTATCGGTACCTGTTGCATCTGCTTTCGAAATATGAGGATTTTCAAGTTCCAATACTTCCTGTAAATGCAAATCGAAGACATCAGTCAACATGCTGTCGTAGCGACGCGCATTATAGTCCAGCAACTTATTGGCTTCTTCTTCATTAATAAAGCCTTGTTCATGCGCATCAGCCACATGATCAGCAAAACTGAGTCCTTTAAATTGACCTTTGTTTTCGGCTTTTTTAAAGCGATCCCAAAGCTGCTCAATTTCCAGTAACATGGTGAAGGTTGATTCCATACGACCATTCACATCATCTTCCGCTGTGCTATAGAAAACATGCTTTTTCAGTACTTTCCGGAAAGCGTTATCTTCCATCATGACATTTGCGACTTCCTGTTTAAGTCGGTCAGATGGCTTCGCGACAGGGCGGCCAAATGGGAAACAGATAAGTTTGACCATGCCAGCAGCAACACCCACCGGGAAATTTGCAAACAGGTCATAAAACGCTTCCTGAGCCGTATATAAAGATTTCTCAATTGCCAATTGTGCATGCAGACGTTCAGCTTCAGTTTTTTTGCTATGTTCAAAGAATTTCAGGATTGCCGTCGCAATAAACAGATGGGCATGAATATCAGCCAGACGGCCAGAAAGCATTTCCTTGCGTTTAATATCACCTGCTAATAAACCTAAACACATATCTGCAGTCAGGGCAAAGTTGGCACTGAGCCGGTTGATAATCTTGTAATAGGGACGGGTAAAATCAACTGCACTTTGTGGCGCAGCACTTGAACCACCGCTAAAAGCATAGGCAAAAGAGCGGGCAGTCCGGTTAAAGGTATAACCCAGATGCTTAAACAACATAGTATCGAATGGATTCAGAGCGGCTTTTGGATCTTCAGCTTGCAGAAGCTGTAATTCTTCATATAGATAAGGATGGCAACGCATTGAGCCTTGACCAAAGATCATCAATGAACGGCTGAGAATATTGGCGCCTTCGACTGTAATCGATACTGGAATGGCCTGATAGTTGAGAGCCAGGAAGTTACGAGGCCCCATTTGAATAGCACGACCGCCCACGACATCCATACCATGATTGACGATTTTACGCATGGTCTCTGTGGCATAGTATTTGGCAATCGCGGTCATAACTGCCGGCTTACCACCTTGATTCAAGCCACAAGTCACTAAATAACGGAATGCTTCCAGCATATAGGCATCACTGGCAATTTCACTATTGGCTTCCTGTACGCCTTCAAATTTACCCACTGAAATCTTGAATTGCTGACGGATTCGCGAGAACGCACTGACATTCAGATAAGTCATTTCGGCACTGGAGGTAGATAAAGCCGGTAGGGAAATACCACGGCCAACTGCCAGACATTCCATCAGCATACGCCAGCCTTTGCCGGCATTTTTCACGCCACCAATGATCCAGTCTAAAGGAATAAATACATCCTTACCTTCAACAGTACCATTCATAAAAGGGGAGCCAGGATTATGACGTGGACCGACTTTTACCCCTTCATGATTGGCCGGTAGCAAGGCACAAGTAATCCCATAATCCGTTTTATCACCGAGTAGATGGTCAGGATCATACATTTTAAAAGCTAAACCGACGACAGTGGCAATCGGTGCCAAGGTAATCCAGCGTTTGGAGAAATTCATTCTCATTCCCAAGACTTCCTGACCTTCAAACTGTCCATAGCAAACCACACCGGTATCTGGAATCGCACCGGCATCTGAACCGGCTTCAGGACTGGTCAAACCAAAACATGGGATTTCTTCACCTTTGGCCAGACCGGGTAAATAACGATCTTTTTGTTCATCGGTACCATAATGTAGTAACAACTCACCCGGCCCAAGTGAGTTAGGCACCATACAGCTCACAGCAGCAGTGAGAGAGCGTGAAGAAATTTTGCTCATCACCCGGCTTTGAGCAAAGGAACTAAAGGCACGACCGCCGTATTCTTTGGGAATAATTAGTCCCAAGAAGCCATTATCTTTAATATATTGCCAGATATGTTCAGGCAGCATTTTCTTCTCATGAATTTCCCATTCATCCAGCATGCTACACAGCGTTTCGACTTCGTTATCCAAGAATGCCTGTTCCTCAATGGAAAGTTTTGGATAGGGATAGCTATTAAAGGTTTCCCAGTTCGGCGCACCCATAAAGAGTTCTTTTTCCCACCAGCTGGTGCCGGAATCAAGAGCCTCACGTTCTGTCGGGCTAATGCTCGGCATGGCATCCGCTAATGCCTTATAGGCTGGCCTGGAAATGAAAGACATACGCAAAGGTTCGATCATGACGACCAGACTGATCAGGATCAGGGGAATACCCAGAATCAGTGACCAAGGACTGATAAAGGCACAAACCACTGACATGACAATCAGCGTAATTGCACCAGTGGTACGGGAGAGTTGAAAAAAGAAAATCGCCCATAAACTGGCAATGAGAAGAAGTACGGCGAAAATAAATAGCATTGTTATATTTCTCCAGGGTCATACAATTGTGATGCTGCCGATCTCCCTAAGGTGTATTCATAAGACTTGATCAATTTTTTTACATCGCTTAAGCAACTGGCAAATTCACAATTGTTGTTGTGAGAACGATCGTTATTAAATATTTCAACGATATATTGAAGTGTTTTATCTGTTTTTGAGATTGTTTGAAAAATGCACAGTCTTCAAGTGAGAACACGCAAAGAAATGTGAAGATAAGTAATAACTTAATCTTTAAGAGAGGGTAGTTAAAATAATTAAAAAGTGAACAAATATAAATTTAGTTAGGCATAAAAAAGCCCTCTACTTGAGAGGGCGTTGATCTAAGTCATTTTAAGCTTCAATCGCCTGTACAGCGATTTTTTTCGCTGGATCCACTTTACGGCGTACTTCTGGAACCGGTTCGCCGTAGTATTGACGATCCGCAAAGTAACTTGAACGTACCATCGGTGCTGACCAGATATTCTTAAAGCCAAGCTTACGGCCATGTTCTGCATAACGTTCGAATTCTTCTGGCGTGACAAAACGGTCGATTGGTGCATGCTGTTTAGATGGCTGTAGATACTGGCCAATGGTTACATAATCCACATCATGCGCTTTCAGGTCATCTAACAGAGCGAGAACTTCTTCTTCAGTTTCACCGATACCGACCATCAAACCACATTTGGTTGGAATTTCTGGGCAATAATCTTTAAACATTTTCAACAGATTTAAAGAGTGCTGATAATCAGAACCTGGACGCATGGCTTTATACAGACGTGGCACAGTTTCGATGTTGTGGTTAAACACGTCTGGTGGACATTCAGTCATGATGCGCAGAGCAATGTCCATACGACCACGGAAATCAGGTACCAGAATTTCCAGCAAAGTCTTTGGACTCAAAGCACGGGCTTCTTTAATACAGTCCACAAAATGCTGTGCACCGCCATCTAGCAAGTCATCACGGTCTACTGAAGTGATGACTGCATATTTCAGACCCAGGTTGGCAATCGTTTCTGCCATATGACGCGGCTCGTCTGGATCAAGTGCATTTGGACGACCATGTGCCACATCGCAAAATGGACAGCGACGCGTGCAAATATCACCCATAATCATAAAGGTTGCTGTACCCCCACCAAAACATTCAGGCAGGTTCGGACAGGCCGCTTCTTCACATACGGTATGCAGTTTTTGCTGACGAAGTGTAGTTTTAATACGCTGAACTTCCTCGGGAGCGGCCATTTTCACGCGGATCCAGTCCGGCTTACGTGGCGTTTCAACCGTAGGAACAACTTTTACAGGAATACGGGCGACCTTTTCTGCGCCGCGAAGTTTGATACCCTGTTCAGGTTTACGGTTTTCAGACATATATAACTTTTCCACTGTTTTGAAGGAGGGAGATAAATCAAAGTTAACACTTTTTTAATTATAACGAAACTCGGGTGAAATAGGGCAAAAAGGATTATTCATTTAAAAAATGTTCTTATCACACAATATATGTAAGTTAAATACACCAAATTGGCAGCAATTACGTCATAATATAGCGTAGATTAAAGCAAAATTTTTTAATTTTAAGGAGCGTTGAATGCCACGTAAAAAAGAGGTCGTTAGTGGGACTTTCGTTAAGTACGATGCGGTAGTTCTAGGTTCAGGCCCTGCGGGCGAAGGCGCGGCAATGAAACTTGCCAAATCGGGTAAGCGTGTTGCAATTGTGGATATGCGTGAACAGCTGGGTGGTAACTGTACTCACGTAGGTACGATTCCAAGTAAGGCATTGCGTCAAACGGTATCCAGCATTATCCGTTATCAACGTGATCCAATGTTTCAAAAAGTAGGTGAATGGAAACAATTCACCATGAAACAGGTACTGCGCAATGCACATAAAGTGATTCAGCAGCAGGTGGATACTCACTCACGTTTTTATGACCGTAACAAGATTGATATCTATCATGGTCGTGCTTACATTCAAGACGCAAATACGATCTTTGTATTTACACCAGATGGCATAAAAGAAACCATTATGTTCCAGCAACTGGTGATTGCGACCGGTTCGCGTCCATACCGTCCAGAAATTCTTGATTTCAATCATCCACGTGTATTTGATTCAGACAAAATTCTGGATCTGGATTTCTCAATCCAAAAAATCATTATTTATGGCGCAGGTGTGATTGGCTGTGAATATGCATCGATCTTTATTGGTCTGGGACATAAGGTTGACCTGATCAATACTCAACCAAAACTGCTCAGCTATCTGGATGACGAAATTTCCGATGCACTGTCTTATCACTTACGTGAACAGGGTGTATTGATCCGTCATAATGAACAGATCGACTTCCTTGAAACTTCTGATGATTATGTCGTTCTGCATACACAAAGCGGCAAGAAAATTAAAGCTGATGCTATTCTGTGGTGTAACGGACGTTCAGGGAATACTGACGGTTTAGGCCTTGAAAATATTGGTCTGAAACCAAACAGTCGTGGTCAATTAACCGTGAATGAGCAGTATCAGACTGAAGTTGAAAATATCTATGCTGCAGGTGACGTGATTGGCTGGCCATCACTGGCTTCTGCTGCCTATGACCAAGGTCGTTGTGCAGGTGCCAACATGAGCGGTGAACAAGACGTTGCACCTGTGACTGATATTCCGACTGGTATTTATACCATTCCGGAAATTTCTTCGATCGGTAAAACTGAGCAGCAGCTGACTGAAGAAAAAATCCCGTATGAAGTGGGTCAGGCTTCTTTCCGTCATCTGGCGCGTGCGCAGATTACCGGTGATACAGTTGGCGAATTAAAAATCCTGTTCCATCGCGATACGCTGGAAGTTCTGGGTGTTCATTGCTTCGGTAATAATGCATCGGAGATTATCCACATTGGTCAGGCAGTCATGAACAGCCCGAACAATACGATCAAGTATTTTGTGGAAACCACATTCAATTATCCAACGATGGCAGAAGCCTATCGTGTGGCAACCTTGAATGGTATGAACCGTTTGTTCTAATTTGATTTATTCAAGTTAGATCAAAAACCCGCAGGTTTGGCTTGCGGGTTTTTTTATTTTTCAGATTGAAAAAATTCAATCTTGTCAGTAATGCTGGAAATTAGGCTGCCATTTTGCGGCATTCTTCAGCACAGCGACGGCAAGCTTCGGCACATTGCTGGCAATGATCATCCTCATGATGGCCACATTCTTCTACACAATAATCGCAAGCTTTAGCGCATAGCTCGCAAATCTCTTTCATAAATGGAGATTGCTTTTGTTGCATGCGGGCGCAGAGCTGACACAGATCAGCACAGTCCAGACAGCGCTGGATACATTCCCGCATCATTTCTAAATGTTCTTCTTTCAGGCAGGCACTGGCACAGTTGGTACAGGCCAGAGAGCAGGTCATACATGCACGAACACAATCTGAAAACTGAATCTCGTTCATTTTCTTCTCCTTTTTGCAGCTATAGCAATGGCTTGTTTTTTTAATACGCTAAGCAGAAAAGGAAAAATACACTAGGCAGTTTGAGTGAGAAAAAGTAATCCGATTGCCGATTTTGTTAAAAGCTGTATTTTTAAAAAATTTAATTTAAAACCTCTATCCTGATATTCCCAAAATAGGATGACTAAAAATTTAAAAATAAAACCATTGAGGCGGTCATTCCTCAATGGCGGAAAATCTACATGATGAGTCGTTATTGTCGAAGGCTTAAATGACCTTTCTCTTTATTATATTTTTATGGTGATTAAAATGGACGACTACCTGCCAGGCTGATACGTTTTAATAAACGGCGCTGATCAGCAGGGAAAGGACGGCGTGAATGTAGAGTAACCTGATTGTCCCAGAACACGATATCGCCTGCTTCCCAATTGTGCTCATAAGCGAATTCAGGTTTTAAGACATGCTCACGTAATTTTGCAATCAGTTCACTACCTGCCTGATCGTCATAATTCACTAATTCAACTTCAGTATGGGTATTTAACCAAAGTGCTTTACGGCCAGATTCAGGATGGGTGCGTACCAGTGGGTGCGGATAGGCATGACCTAAAATTGGCTGATCTTTAAAGCGATATTTTGGCATATTTCCCGCATACGCATTACCACCTTTATTGCTCTGGAAGCGTACAAATGGATTATAGGTAATGAGCTGTAACTGATCGATTTGTGCTTTGGTTTCTTCATCCAATGCTTCATAAGCCTTGATGGTATTAATCCAGGACGTCTGACCACCGTCTTTTGGCAGTTCAATGGCATAGAGTAAAGAGCCAAAAGATGGTAAAGGTGTCCACTGGTGATCGGCATGCGGGGCAAGTTCACCATGGCCGGTGTAATCCCCTTGACCGACTGCGTTGGAAACGGGTACGACATCAGGTGGAGTGCCGGTATCTGTTTTAGAAGCCAGCACTGGCGTGTCGGCATCTGGACGGAAGATTGAACCGAAATAGGTGGCAAAGGCAAGATACTGTAGATCATCCAGACTTTGATTTTTAAAGATCAGGATCAAATGTTCAGCCAGAGCTTGCTTCAGACGCAGGATGGTTTCGCCAGATTGGGCTTTGCGGGCATCGAGGCCATAAACCACTGCGCCTAGGGCTTGATCTGTCTGCGGGACAATTTTAATTTCATCAGTATTCTGGAACTGATCTTGCTGATGCCAGCGTGGTGCATCGTGAATGGCTTGTGAAAGTTGGGTCAAGCTTGTCATTGGAAAGTCTCTGAATTTTCTTGTTGCAGAAAATCTAAAAAAATCCAGAGCAAAAATAAAATCACAAGAATTGCTAAACTTATGAAAAACCGAATAAAAATATCTAAATGATTGATTTGAAATCTTTTAATTAATATGGCAAAACAAAGTCCTAAAGCTGCTGAAAAATGTCAAATATTTGACAATCAGTGTGCGCAAAAAGCCTGATTAAAGTACTCAAACAGCTCCGGAGTCTGGCTCCAGAGCAATAGAGAAATAGCGAGGAGAAGTACCATCGCTACCGCAATGGAAAGCTTGAGCAGAATGGTCGAATCAGTCATGTACGATTTGCTCCTCATTCACCCATAAGTGCACCAGTACGCCAAAAATACTTAAGGCAATCGACAACATCCATACCGCATTATAGTTACCACTCATGTCATGGTTTACACCACCGAGCCAACCGCCAAAGAATGAACCGACCTGATGGGTAAAGAATACAATCCCGCTGAGCATGGTCAGATATTTCACGCCAAACATATTGGCAACAATACCGTTGGTCAGTGGTACGGTGGAAAGCCATAATAATCCCATGATGACACCAAATGCATAGACCGTCCAGGTGCTTAAAGGCAGCATCAAAAAGGCGATAATCGCAATCCCGCGCAGACCGTATAAGCCCATTAGCAGACGTGGTTTGGAATACTTTCCACCGAGCCAGCCAGCCGTATAGGTACCGACAACATTAAACAGGCCCACCAGCGCCAGGAAAATGGTGCCAGTTGTAGCATTGAATCCATGATCAATCAGATAACCCGGCAGGTGAATCCCGATAAAGACCACCTGAAAGCCACAGACAAAAAAGCCCATCGCCAGAAACCAGAATGGCTTATGGTTTTTGACTACTACTAAAATCTCTTTAAAGCTGAGTGATACCTTATTCGGTGTAGATACGGCATTTGGATCGACATACATCGGGGCTTTTAGCATCCAGGCCAAAGGTACAATCAAAGCGATTAAAATTGCGCTGACGACAAGTGCTGCTGACCAGCCGACATTCTGTAAAAGTAACAGCGTTGAGGGCAGCATAATAAACTGGCCGAAGGAGCCTGCTGCACTGGCGATCCCCATTGCCAGACTGCGTTTTTCAGGTGGTGCAGCTCGTCCAACCGCAGATAATAAAACCGGGAAAGAGGTGGCAGACAAGGCCAGACCTAAAATCAGTCCGACGCTGAGATTCAATAATAATCCGGTTGAACTGACAGCCATCAATAACAGGCCAAGCGCATATAAAGCACCGCCAATGGCAACGACAATCTTACTGCCATATTTATCAGCGAAGGCACCAGTAATGGGCTGAACAGCACCCCAGATCAGGTTTTGCATGGCAATGGCTAAACTAAAGACATTATGACCCCAGCCAAATTCTTCACTCATTGGCACCAGATACAGGCCAAATGCATGACGAATCCCCAAAGATAAAGCCAGAATAATGGCAGCGCCAATCAGCATAAAAATCAGGGTTCTGGAAAATTGACTGTCAGCCATAAGTCATTCATGCATATAAAGTTGATAGGTATAGTATTCGATTCAACCTAGAGAGGCGATAAAATAAAAATTAATCAAACGATAAATTTTTTTTATAGCTGCATAGAACGTCAGAAAACAGAACAACGGCCGTAGCCGTTGTCCTGAAGTATTCAGTTTTTTTTAATGAAAGAATTAATTGATTAGAAACGCATCCCGAATCCGGCATAGGCCAGAATTGGATTGACTTCAATATCGGCTTTGGAGCGAATCAGTTCACCTAGATTTGCATCTGTTACCGTAATCGTGGTGTCATTTTTCAGATGAGCATAAGATACAGAACCTACCGCGAACCAGGTATCATTAAAGTCATAAGTGAAGCCGACAGTCGCGACAGGAGCAAAAGCATCAGACGCTTCCAGATCAACTTTTGGATTAGCACTACTTTCTATCCCATCTAGAGAAGCGCCAGCTTTGCCTTCCTTAATGTTGGCAATCATATGACCGGCTTTAATCAGGTCTTGTTCAGTACTTGAATTGATTTCCAGTTCATTGAAATAGGCATACATGAGTCCAAGCCCGACATAAGGACGGAATTTATTGACACCTGTTTTGCCAAAATGGTACTGAAATTCAAAAGCCGGGGTCCAGGCACGTGCAGATGCTGCCGGTCCATATGCTTCCAGATCCGTAATCGGGATGTCATTTTTTAAGTCAATACTCGGTAAATCAATGCCACCCGGTATTTGAGGAATTAAATCAATACTTGGCGTTGCCATTGCAGAGAATGGTGCATAAATCTTGCCTTTACCTTGCAAGTCGACTTTGGGAGGAATGCCGGCTTTTATTTCCAGTGAGACATTGTCGGTAAAGAAATAGTTGGTCATGATCCCGAGTGTAGTGACATCATCAGCTTCCAGACCTGTTCCAGCATTATTCCAGCTTTCCAAGCCATAAATCTCTGCACTGCCACTTAAATTGCCAGATAAAGTTTTTCCGCCTAAGCCATCGATGAGGTTAATGAAGCCGGTTGAAAGATTCGACTCCATAGCAGGATCAAGATTGCCTTTGACTGCAGCGATCGAGATGTCACCAACTTTAGCCGTTTCACCATCTTGAACTGCTGTATTTACCGCAAATGGTTGTGCTTTTCCTTGTGGCATGACATGCAGTGCACCGACTGAAACGGAAAATCGTTTAAAGCCATCGCCATCCTGTAGGCTGAAATATGGGGATTCTGCATGTGCAAGCAGGGGTAATGTGGCTAGACCTGCCATGCATACCATGATTGTCTTCATTGTTCAGAGGACTCCTTGTCCGTGCTAGTTATTTGTTTTTCTATTGAACAATTTAGTTAAATCTCACCAATTTACACAGTTACAGAACGAGTAGTGAAAAGTTAACAGAAAGTAAAAAATGCCAAAGTTTGTATAAATTGTATTAATAAAATATATATTTATGTAAAAATTATTATGAATAGTGAAGATAAATAGGATATTAATTTTTATAAAATTTTCAGTTTTATCGAAGTAATAGAATAATAAGTGGGTAACATTTTTCTCATTAATCTAAGTTTTAAATAATGATTTAAGCTTTCTATCCTGGACGTGATTTGTACAAGAAATCAGGAAATTTTCTGCTTTAAACTCACTAGAAAAAGCTTGAATAAATTTAGCTAACCGATGGTACACAGCAGATAGAGTTTTTTTGTACAATAGCCGCATAAATTATTGAGTATTGCGCATGAGCTCCCAAAATTCTCCCAAGAAAAAGCCATTGGTTAATTTACCGTTTCCATTAAAACAGGCAGAACAATCTGCTTCAGATGAGGTTCTGGAAGATCTACGACCTAAACCGCAGCGTTATGCCGACCGGACTTGGATGCCACCTCGTGGTACACGCCGTTCAATGGGCAAACGTTAACAAATAAAAAAGCCATGAAGTTCATGGCTTTTTTATGAGTAAAATTTGAGATCTTCTTAGCGAACTGTTTTACGCGCCTTATTTTCAGGTTTTGGCGGGGCAATCTCACGATCGCCTTTCCAGACATCAATAAAGTCTTTTTCATTGATATTATAAAGTTCCAGAAGTGCCAAAATCACAGCACCAAACAGCATGGAACCTTCAGAATTATTCTGGAAATCAAAAATCTTGCCATTCAGGTTATGCAGAATATCTTCAATCTCAAATACACGATCACGGCCATTGCTGTCGACCGGATAAATCTGAGTGTTAAGCAGAATCTTGGCCAGACTCTTTTCATTGTCGGTCAGTGCCAGAACATCAATCAGCTCATCTGTTGCCGGAGTAAAAATCACCGAATCCCGAAAGATGGTATGCAGGAATTGCGACGTAATTTTCGGAAGCGCTTTTTCTACAAAAGGCCGGAAAGATTGCGGAAAAATGACATTGTGAGAAATGCCTTTGAACATTGGAGCGATCTCTTCGACTTTATAACCAGCAATGCCACAACCGACCGAAGTAATAAAATATTTAATTTTAGGATGGTTCTTGGTGTAAATCTTGAAGTCATCAATATAGTGCTGGATTTGTGAGAGAGGCATCTGTTGCAAATGCTCATTCATAGTCGGAATGGCATAACTTTGACCTGCCCAGCCACGACCAACCCCCATGACCGCCCCAAAATGCTCATAAGCTGTTCTGGCTGCTCCTCCGGCATGTTGTCCAGCCAAGTTGCTTCCGAAAACAAATACCGTATTTTCTGGCAGAGATTTAACAATACTTTCATCGTGATAATGGTAAGTCATGGCTTTTTTATTCGATGTCCTGATTAGCTTCATGTTGCCTTTGAACGCTATAAGGGTCAAGACGAAATTAATCTTTATTACATCATCAGATAAGGCAGAACTTTGTCCAGAAATTTTAGCTGAATAGCGAATAAGCTAGAATGAAGTAATGATCCGGCTCGAAATTTATGCTGATTCAATTTTGATAGAAAAGTTTAGATCTAAAACGACTTTAAGCTACGAAAGCATAATATTTCACTCGATTTATTTTACTAAACAGAAACCTGGATAGGGATTGAGTAATTCAGTTTTACCCCCATAATAAATTGAGTCGATATCCGCAGTGAAATGATTAAAGCTATGAGTGATAAACAACCCTTTGAACTGGTGACCAATTATCAACCTGCTGGCGATCAGCCACAGGCCATTGAAAAGCTGGTCAAGGGTATAGAAAAAGGCTATCACGATCAGCTTTTGCTGGGGGTTACCGGTTCAGGTAAAACCTATACTATGGCCAATGTCATCGCCCGTACCCAGCGTCCGACTATTGTCATGGCCCATAACAAAACGCTGGCTGCACAGCTCTACGGCGAATTTAAAGCATTTTTCCCGAATAATGCGGTTGAATATTTTGTCAGTTATTATGACTACTATCAGCCAGAAGCCTATGTACCATCTTCAGATACCTTTATCGAGAAAGATGCGGCAATTAATGACCACATTGACCAGATGCGTCTTTCGGCCACCCGTGCACTTTTAGAACGTCGCGACGCAATTATTGTCGCTTCAGTGTCTGCGATTTACGGTCTGGGTGATCCGAATGCCTATATGAGCATGTTGCTGCATGTGGTCGAAGGCGACCGTATTGGACGTGATGATATTATTCGCCGTCTGGTTGAAATGCAGTATTCGCGTAATGAACTGGAATTCCTGCGCGGTACCTATCGTATTCGTGGTGAGATCATTGATATTTTCCCAGCCGAATCGGATCAGGATGCCATCCGGATTGAGCTGTTTGATGATGAAGTCGACTCCATTCGCTGGTTTGATCCTTTAACCGGGAAAATGATCCGTAAAGTGCCGCGTGTCACGATCTATCCTAAAAGTCACTATGTAACACCGAAAGACAATTTGGCTCGCGCGATTGAAACCATTCGAGATGAATTAAAAGAACGTCTGGTCTTTTTCCGTGAAAATGACAAGTTGCTGGAAGCTCAGCGGATCGAGCAGCGTACCCGTTATGATCTGGAAATGATGCAGCAGCTCGGTTATACCAACGGTATCGAAAACTATTCACGTCATTTATCGGGTCGTCCGGCAGGCGAAGCACCGCCGACGCTTTTTGATTATGTACCCGATGATGCCTTGCTGATTATCGATGAATCGCACGTGACTGTTCCACAAATTGGAGCCATGTACAAAGGTGACCGTTCCCGTAAAGAAAATCTGGTGAATTACGGTTTCCGCTTGCCAAGTGCGCTGGATAACCGTCCAATGAAATTTGAGGAATGGGAACGTATTGTACCGACGACCGTGTACGTCAGTGCCACACCTGCACGATATGAACTGGAAAAATCTGAACAGGTAGTCGAGCAGGTGGTTCGTCCAACCGGTCTGATTGATCCGGAAATTGAAATCCGTCCAGTCCTGACTCAGGTCGATGATGTACTGTCTGAAATCAATATCCGTAAGGAAATGAATGAACGTGTGCTGGTGACGACCTTGACCAAGCGTATGGCAGAAGACCTGACGTCCTATTTAAAAGAATACGGAATCAAGGTTGCCTATTTGCACTCCGATATTGATACTGTTGAGCGTGTGAAAATTATTCATGAGCTGCGTACCGGTGTGCACGATGTTCTGGTCGGCATTAACCTGCTGCGTGAAGGTCTAGATATGCCAGAAGTTTCACTGGTTGCGATTTTGGATGCGGATAAAGAAGGTTTCCTGCGTTCAGAGCGTTCACTGATCCAGACCATTGGTCGTGCAGCGCGTAACTTGAAAGGTAAAGCGATTTTGTATGCGGATCGCATTACCGATTCTATGCAAAAAGCGATTGATGAGACTGAACGCCGTCGTGCCAAACAGATCCAGTTTAATGAAGAGCATGGCATTACACCACGTAGTGCAGTACGTCAGGTGATTAAGGAAATTGATACAGGCGAAGTGCTGGATGATGAAACTATTGAGCTGAAAGCTTCCGATCAGGCCCGTGCGATCAGTGCAGATGAACGCCATATCATGGCCGATCCAAAGATGTTCGCGAAGCATATCAATAAACTAGAAAAAGAAATGCTCAAGGCTTCAAAAGAGCTGCAGTTTGAGCAGGCTGCACGTATACGGGATGAAATTTTACGTTTAAAAGCGCAGATGTTAAGTTAGGTCTGTGTGTAAATTACAGATTTAAATTACGTAAAATCAATCACAAACCTAACATAATGCTACAAAGTATGTCTGCGGATGCCGCTATTGTAAGTACGAAATATTCATGTTGAAAATTTTGTCCTGATCAAATAGGTATCGTATGACAACTAAAAATAATCTCCCTCATGCGGGATTGAAACTTGCAAAAATTGCAGTGGGTGGTGCAGTTCTACTCGGACTCGGGGCTGCAACCATGGCTTATGCCAAGAACGATTCTTTACCCACTGTAGAGAAAGTTGAATTGGACCGTTATCTGGGCACTTGGTATGAAGTGGCTCGTAAACCACTTTCGTTCCAGAATAAGTGCGATCGTGACGTTACGGCGACATATACATTAAATGAAAATGGTAACGTTAATGTAGATAACCGCTGTATCCAGAAAAATGGTCAGGTGACTCAATCCGTAGGTGAGGCATACATTCAGAATGCTCCTTATAACACCAAGCTCAAAGTAAGTTTCTTGCCAGAGTTTATTCGCTGGTTACCAGTGGGCCGTGGCGATTATTGGGTATTGAAACTGGATGATAATTATCAAACTGTACTGGTCGGCGAGCCTAAACGTAAATATATGTGGGTATTGTCACGTGATCCTCAACTGGATCAGAATGTGGTGAATGAATACCTGCAATATGCGCAATCTGTGGGTTACGATTTGAGTGATGTGATTCATACTAAACAGACCCAACAGGCAAGAAAATAAAAAGCCACTCGGGTTATGTATAAAAACCATGCTTCGGCATGGTTTTTTTAATCCTTCTCTTTTTTGAATCATGTATTTTGCCTTGTTATCACCTTTGGTCAGATGAATCTTCAAGCTTTATTTTAGACTAATCGTTATAATGCGCTGGAGTGATTTTAGGTTTGAAGCATGTATAAAGGCATTGCATTATCGGTATTGGCATCAGTGGTATTTGGTGTTCTTTATATATTCACGCCATTTTTGCAGCCTTTAGACAGTGAACAGACCTTTGCCTGGCGGATGCTGGCGACCATTCCATTTTTGACTGCGTTCATGTGGTGGTCAGGTGACCTCAGCCATATCACTCAAATTTTAAAACGCATTCTCAAACAACCTGCTTTTCTGATCTGGTTGATCATCAGTTCCTTGTTATGTACCACACAGCTGTGGCTCTTTTTATGGGGACCAATTAATGGCCGCGGTTTACAGGTATCCCTGGGATATTTTCTGTTGCCTTTAGTCATGGTGCTGGTCGGATGTGTGCTCTATAAAGAGAAGTTGTCGCGCTGGCAGATGGCAGCAGTCGCACTGGCCATATTAGGTGTGGGACATGAAATCTGGCGAATCGGTTCGATCGCCTGGGAAACGGTCTATGTGGCTTTGGCTTATCCACTGTATTTCTTCCTGCGCCGTCGCTTTGGTACGGATCACTTGGGTGGATTCTGGTGGGACTTGTGTCTGATTCTGCCAGTGGCTTTCTATCTGGGCTTTGTACATAGCGATTCTCTCAAGCTTATGGTCAGTTTCCCTCATCTCATCTTGGCAGTGTTGGGTTTGGGCTTCTTAAGTGCTTTAGGCTTAGGTAGTTATATTCTGGCAACCCGTTATCTGCCTTTCGTAATTTTTGGTCTGCTGAGCTATCTGGAGCCAGTACTTTTGGCTTTTGCGTCTATGGCATTAGGGGAGCGGGTTGAAGCCGGTGAATGGCTGACCTATCTTCCGATCTGGCTGGCCGTCGTATTGTTGGTAATTGAAGGTATACTACACATTATTGAACAACGAAAAAGACGCCTGACACTAGCACAAAATTTAGAGCGTTATCAGAAACGTTTAGATTCTTGAATGATAAATTTGGCTGAATAAACAACATTTAACAAAAATCTGGTTTTTACAGGGAATAGATGATTTTTCAAATTTTAAATGCAAAATCATCTGACTAATTACAATTATTTTCAAAATTTATAGTGAATATATCGGATTTTCGGCCAGAGTTAATCAGCTTTTGATTCAAACTTGCGGCCAATTCCATTACAATTATCGGGTTTTGAAATTTATGCTTAGATTTACAATTAATTAGAGGACGTATCTGTGAGCAAAGACACTATCGTTGCCCTCCATGCAGAGCACCAAGGTCGTTGGAAAAACCGTGAAGAACTTGCGGAACGTATGATTGCCCTAGTAGGTCAGTTATATCGTGAAAAAAATATCGTAGCTACAGTTTACGGTCGCTCTTTAATTAACCGTTCTGTAATCCAGATCCTTAAAGCGCATCGTCGTACTCGCGTATTAGACGTTGAGCTTTCTGTTGTAGACACTTTCCCAATCCTTGAAGCATTGGCAAAAGTGGAAAACATCGGTACTGCTGAAATTGATCTAGGCAAACTTGCTGTTGAATTCAAAGCAAAAGGTGGTGATGTTAACGCATTCGTTGCTGACGCTGTGAAATCACTTGAAGGCAATGCAACTTCTGTAGAAGGTAAAGACGTGGTGCTTTACGGTTTCGGTCGTATCGGTCGTATCCTGGCCCGTTTGATGATCAGCCAGTCAGGTCTAGGCCGCGGCTTGAACCTGAAAGCAATCGTAGTTCGTAAATCATCTGATGGTGACCTTGAAAAACGTGCGTCTTTATTACGTCGTGACTCAATTCATGGTCCATTCGCTGGTACGATTTCTGTAGATGAAGAAAACGAAGCAATCATTGCAAACGGTCAGTTCATCAAAGTGATCTATGCATCTAATCCATCTGAAGTGGATTACACTGCATACGGTATCGAAAATGCATTAGTGATCGATAACACTGGTAAATGGCGTGATGCTGAAGGTCTTGCTCAACATCTGAAATGCCCAGGCGCTGCTCGCGTAATTCTGACTGCACCTGGTAAAGGTGACATGAAGAACGTTGTATTTGGTGTGAACCAGGCTGACATCCTTGATGAAGATCAAATCATCTCTGCTGCAAGCTGTACAACCAATGCGATCACTCCAACACTGAAAGTGTTAAACGACAAATACACAGTGATCAATGGTCACGTTGAAACAGTTCACTCGTTCACAAACGACCAGAACCTGATCGACAACTACCATAAAGCTGATCGTCGTGGCCGTGCTGCAACATTGAACATGGTTATTACTGAGACTGGTGCTGCTAAAGCGGTTGCGAAAGCACTTCCTGCACTGAAAGGCAAGTTGACTGGTAACTCTGTACGTGTTCCTACGCCAAACGTATCTCTTGCAATTCTGAACCTGACTTTAGACAAAGAAATTGATCGTGATGAAGTAAATGAATACATTCGCCAAATCTCAATCAATTCTAACCTTCAAGGTCAAATCGGTTATACAAACTCGACTGAAGTTGTATCTTCTGACTTTATCGGTTCTCGTACTGCAGGTGTATTCGACGCTCAAGCGACCATCACTTCAGGCAACCGTTTAACTTGCTACGTTTGGTATGATAACGAAGTAGGTTATAGCTGCCAGGTACTTCGCATTGCTGAACAAATGGGCGGCGTAAGCTATCCAAAAGTTCCTGCTGAAACAAATGCATAATTTGTAGAAGTCATCTAAAAAAAGAGCCTCTTTTGAGGCTCTTTTTTATTGTGGAAAATAAAGTTGGCCAATCAGCTTAATAAAATCATATACATTAATTGATGGAAAATTCACCTTGATACGCTCATATGAATCTGTTAGCTTACAAATGGTAAGTACATTAAAAATAGTAAGTAATAACTAAAAACCGTGATCAAGAAAGGAACTCTTCAATGACCAAGTATGCAATCAGTCCATTGTTGGGACAGGTGCTATCTAATGAATGCCCATCCCGTGAAATACTGGAACATCTCACCAATAAATGGTCAGTGCTGGTATTGCGCTGTTTAAGTGAGGGTGTACATCGCTTTAGTGAGCTGAAACAGCGAATTGAAGGGGTCAGTGAAAAAATGCTGGCGCAAACCTTAAAAATGCTGGAGCAAGATGGTTTTATTTTAAGAACGGTATATCCGGTTGTACCCCCTAAAGTGGAATATCAATTGACCATTACCGGTTCGCAAGCGGCAGAAAAAATAAATTATTTGATTGGCTGGGTAGAGCGGAGTTTGCCAGAGATTTTGGAAAATAAAGAGCGTGTTGCTAAATAAAAATTAAATTGCTTTTGGGGAAGCAATAGATGAAAAAATCAGAAAATTTGATTGCGACAGTGTTAGCAGTCTACGCAATTATCTTAACCTTATGCATCGCTATTTATGCAATTTTTAAAAGTTTAGAAGTTGATATTACTTTAGCGACAAATCTTTTGCTTTGGTCGGCGGGGATATTTGCTCCAATAGCGGTCTTAATGACTTACACGAATTGGCGAGAGCAAAAAGGCAGTGAATTAATTGCTGCTCAGTCTAAAGATTTAATAATTTATTTAAAGGAATATAAAGCTCAAACTAATAAGCTTCTGGCGCTTGTACTTAATAACTATTTAAATGAATTAGATAATGAAATGATAAAAAAATTTTTAGGTCCTAAAATCGAGCCATGTGAAATCAGAAGGATATGGGGTTCTTTAAGTCCCCTAAGGCAAAATATAAATGATGCTTTGAGTTTTATAAATTTTAATCAAGATAATAAAAAATTAGGAAAACTGATCGACGAATATCGTGAGCTTGCTAGCAAAATTGACTCGCATATATATGGAATAAATAATGAGGAAATCTATCATCAGTTTTTTAGGATAGCATTTTCTGAAAAACTTGATGAATTGATTGAGGAGATGTACGAATATGCGTTATATCGAAAAACATTAAATTTTTAATTAGTAATGAGAAAAGGAATAAACCATTCGATTTATTCCTCATAAAACACTTAATTTTTAACCATCTTATTAAAATCCCACCGATCAATCAGTAAAATTCCAATCGAAAAAACCAAAGCTAGAATCACACAACCCATCCAACCAAAATGCTGCCAGGCATATACTGCACCGAGTGAACCTATAGCTGCACCAGTAAAGTAAATCGTCATATACACCGCATTAATTCGCGAACGGGATTTAAGATCAATCCGATAGACCAAATTTTGATTGAGCACGTGAAATGCTGTTAAACCAAAATATGCCATGAGTACGCCAATCGCATAAATCACGATATTTTGCTGGGCAAAAAATAGAGGGATAGTTGAGAAAAACATCAAAGCAATACAGAGTTTTGCTACAAAGTTTTCTCTACCTTGTCCCACAATTTTACCCGACCAACTTGATGAATAAATCCCGATCACACCAAGCAAGCCAAACAGACCAATTTCAAAATCAGTAAAGTAATATGGCGCACTGCCTAAGACAAAAGTCATAGAGGTAAAAATCATCGACAAAATACCAAAACCCAAAGCACCAGCACAGGCACGACGAATCAGATGTGGATTATTTTGAGCAATGATAAACAACGAGCGGTAAATTCCTATCATTGTTAAACCTGCTTGCGGCGTCGTGTTCGGAAGTTTTTTCCACATGATCATCGCAAAACCTAAAGTGATGATACCACTGGTGAAATACACAGCATTCCAAGACCAATAGGTCGATACAAAGCCTGCAAATGTTCGCGATAAAATGATGCCCATGACCAAGCCGCTCATGAGTTTACCTACAGTGGCTGCGCTGGATTCGGGTGGGCTAATACTCGATGCAAAAGGAATTAGGACTTGTGCCGAAATTGCGCCAAACGTCGCACAAAGGGTAAATAGATACAGCGTGCTTAAGTTGCTACTTAACGATAATAAAATCTGAGAAAGAGCAGCAAAGACCATTAAGCTAACAATGAGTTTGCGCTTATTTAAAAAGTCACCTAGTGGGACCAAGAGCATTAAACCTAAAACATAGCCAATTTGTGCAATCACTACAGTCAAACCAGCTTCACTGGTGCTAATGCCTAAACCTTTTTCAATCGAATAGATAAGCGGTTGATTAAAATATGCTGATCCTGCGCATAGACCACAAGCAAGTGCCATCAATAAAACAAATTATGATGACAATGGACTGATAGTATTCCTTTCCTTAGGATTTGACATAACAAAAACTCTGATTGCAAGAATTGCACTATATGAAGATGTTACGACAAGCAGAAATAACAAAAAACAACCAACTTAGCGTTGCGAGCTATATGTACATCAGACGATCAATTCAAGCTGGATTGTACTTTTAAAATTTTGATACAAGCTCAAAAAAAATCTGCTTGAAATGCATGATCTTCATGGAATAGTGAATAAATATAGTCGAGAAATGCTTTAAAATATGGCAGAATAGGCGGTTTTTAAAGTTTTTAGAGGATTGGCATTATGCGCTTTGTTGATGAAGCAGTCATTACCGTAGAGGCTGGCGACGGTGGCAATGGCGTAGCCAGTTTTCGCCGTGAAAAGTTCGTACCATTTGGTGGTCCAGATGGTGGTGATGGTGGTCGTGGCGGCAGCATTTATATTCAGGCTGACGACGACACGAGTACCCTTGTAGATTATCGTTATACCCGTAAATTTCGCGCTGAACGTGGTAAAAACGGTGCTGGCGCAAACTGTGCTGGTCGTGGTGGCGAATCAGTTATTTTAAAAGTTCCTGTGGGAACAACAATCGTCGATTCAGAATCTGGCGATATTATTGGCGATCTGGTTGAAGATGGCCAGAAAGTATTAGTGGCACATGGTGGCCAAGGTGGTTTGGGTAATACGCACTTCAAATCATCAACCAACCGTTCTCCGCGTAAATGTACACATGGTACTAAAGGCGAATTCCGTGAAATCCGCCTTGAGCTGAAAGTACTGGCTGATGTGGGCTTGCTTGGCATGCCAAACGCAGGTAAATCAACCTTTATCCGTGCAGTCTCTGCAGCAAAACCAAAAGTGGCAGATTATCCGTTTACGACCATGGTACCTAATCTGGGTGTAGTGGATGCGGATCGTCACCGTTCATTTGTAATGGCGGATATTCCAGGTCTGATCGAAGGTGCGGCAGAAGGTGCAGGTCTCGGGATTCGCTTCCTGAAACATTTGGCACGTACCCGTATTCTGCTTCACATTGTCGATGTTCAACCGATTGACGGTTCAGATCCAGCTTACAATGCCAAAGCGATTTTGAATGAGTTGCAAAAATTCTCCCCAACACTTTCAAAATTACCGGTGGTATTGGTTCTGAATAAGGTCGATCAGCTTGCTGTAGATACTCGCGATGAATGGTGTAATCACATTCTTGAAGAATTGCAGTGGGAAGGTCCTGTCTTTAAAACTTCAGGCTTAACGGCTGAAGGAACTAAGGATGTGGTGTATTACCTGATGGATCAAATCGAGCAGCAACGCGAACGCGAAGTTGAAGATCCTGAATACGCAGCAGAGATGAAAGAATTCCGTGATCAGCTTGAAGCTGAAACACGTGAACAAACGATTGCTGCGAAAGAAGCTTATCGTGAAATGCGTCGCGCTCAACGTCTGGGCGGCGATGACTTTGATGATGAAGATGATGACGACAGCGACGTAGAAGTATATTACGTACGTTAATCTTTTAAAGATAAGTCTGAGGACAAGATGATAGAAGTGGTAGATGGGCAACGTCAGCTCAAGGATTGTAAACGAATCGTTGTTAAAATCGGATCATCTTTACTCACAGCAAACGGGCAAGGTTTAGATTTAGATGCTATCTCGCATTGGGCGGGACAAATCGCGGATCTACACAATGCCGGACACGAGATTATTCTCGTTTCTTCCGGAGCTGTGGCTGAAGGTATGGTTCGAATGAAACTTGAGAATCGACCCACCGATCTACCCAGTCTTCAGGCTTGTGCTGCCATTGGTCAGATGGGTTTAATCCAGACCTGGTCAAGTGTGCTGGAAAAACACAGCATTCAAACTGCTCAGGTGTTATTGACTCATGATGACCTGGCAGACCGTCGTCGCTATCTCAACTCTTGTGATGCTTTGCAGCACCTGATTGATTGGCATGTGATTCCGGTCATTAATGAAAATGACACGGTTTCTACTGACGAAATTCGTTTCGGTGATAACGATACCTTAGCTGCGATGGTCGCAGGTCAAGTTCATGCAGATCTGCTGATTATCCTGACTGATCAGGAAGGCATGTTTGACTCGGATCCACGTTCTAATCCGGATGCCAAACTGTTTCATACCGTGCGTGCCATGGATGAAAGCCTGTTTGATATGGCAGGCGGCGGCGGAAAATTTGGTCGTGGCGGTATGCTGACCAAAGTCCGTGCTGCACGTCTGGCTGCAAAATCTGGTTGTCCAACGCTGATCGCTAGTGGTGATAGCGACAATGTTTTATCGCGCCTGATGGCAGGTGAAATGTTGGGTACGTTATTTATCACTGATGATGATCGCATGACTGCACATCAGCAATGGTTGGCAGCGCATCTGCAAACCGCAGGTCGTTTGGTAATTGATGATGGTGCGGTTAAAGCCATTAAAGAGAATCACCGTAGCCTGTTGCCGGTCGGTGTCAAAGCGGTAGAAGGACATTTTGACCGTGGTGATGTGGTTGAATGTGTTGACCGACAAGGTCACCGCATTGCTGTAGGACGTGTCAACTTCAGTTCACGTTCAGCGGAAATCGTGAAAGGTCTGGCCTCAGATAAAGTGCATCAGGTCTTGGGTGAAGCGCGTTCTTTAGAGATGATTCACCGTAATCATATGGCGATTTACTAAATCTTCGGTCTATAAAAAAATCCCGCTTTCGAGCGGGATTTTTTATGTCTGGAAATTTACTTCACCCAGCCCATCCGAATAAAAGGCTTAAACAGGAATTGATGAATGCTGAAAATAAAGCTCATGATTTTATTCTCATATTTCCACCAGAGCGGTAAGCCAGCAAGATTGACTGCCAAAGCAATCACGAATGCTCCCATCATATCAATCGGAAAATGTACACCCACATAAACCCGCGACCAAGCGACAAGCCAAGCAGTCCAGAGTAGGATTCGACCCAAATCACGTTGTGCTGAGAAATAATAGGCAAAGGCAATCCCGCTAAAAATACTCATGTGATTGCTTGGGAATGAACCTGTAGGTGCGTGCTCAATCAGGGTTTGACCAACCTCCATGACAAAAGGGCGGGGTGTGTTTAGAACGGCAGATAATACCTCGCTAATCGACAAGGTGATTGCTGTGAAGATCGCAGCTTTAATAATCCCTGTTTTGATTTCACGACTGCCACGCAGCCAGGTAATAGCAAAAATCAGCAGAAATAAATACACCAGATCATGCGCTATCAGACTGGCATAGTTAATCATCCAGATCGAGGCTTGGTCAGGTACATTGAGAAGATGAAACAGATACAGGTTTAGTTGATCGAGTGACATGAGGAGAGAGAGGGCTGACACAAATGTCCGTTACTCTAAACCGATCAAAGCTCAATTCATATCTGAGTTTGTATGAATTTGTAGCATTGATTTTTCACAGAATATTCAAGTGATAAAAAACCACCCAAAAGGGTGGTTTTTAAACATCTAAATAATTTTATTAAGACTTATTTAAACTGAATCGCCCCATTCGCGCTGACGGTCATTTGCGATTCGCCTGCCGCAACTTCCTGCTCAGGAACCGCCATATCAGCCGATGCAGATTTCATCATGGCCATACGCGGTACTGGCTGTGGTGAATAATTGTTAGTATTCAGGTTTAAGTTCACCAGTTGATAACTCGGTTTGTTCCAGGTCTGGGTGAGTGCCTGTGCGCGTTGCTGGAAGTTTTTGGTGGCTTCAATCATCAGTTCGCTTTCAACTTTTTTACGCTTTTCGTCAGATACCTTGAAATTAATCGACTGGGTCTGGAAGTGCTGTTGTAATTCAGCAATTAATTGAGATGTCGCTTTAAAATCTTTTGATTCTAGACGAATCTGGGCACGACCACGCCATTCTTTCAATTTACGGTTGTCATTGTCATAAATAGGGTAAGTACTTTGTGCCCCAGTCTCGATTTTCACAGTTGGATATTTGCGTGCTGTGGCAATTGCTTGATTCATCAGCTGGTTAATTTGAGTGGCTAGTTCAGCCGGCTGTTTGTTGGATTTTTCAATATAAAGCACAGCATGCATTTCATCATTTGAGATTTCACGGCTAGCCTCTGCTGAAAGATTAACAACATTATAATTCAGAGATTCAGCAGGAGCTGCAAATGCGCCTGTGGCGAGGGTGCTGGCAAGGATCAAACTGGTAAGTGCTAAGAGACGCATGAAATTGTCCTGTTTTTCTTAAAATTGGCCATCTAAGCCGTTGTTAAAATATTAAATCTCAATTGTGATCTTTTTACGAAATATTTGTGGTAAGAGTGTTAAGTTTTCGATTATTTTTTCTGTAGTTTTAAAGTTTAATTATTTTAAAAATTATATATTTATTAATGCATTATTAAAATAATTGCAAACTTTTCTGAAAGGCTACAAAAAAGTATAAAAGAAGCTGCTTTTCTTTCCTTTGTCACACGTTAAGATGATAATTTAGAGCTTAGACAGGCATGATATTTTTTTTCGATAAATTTTCAGGTAAATTGAGTTGAAAGTTATTTATTTTCCTGAAAAATTCGGTATCATCCGCCTCCTAAGTTAGTTAACTAAGATTATGGCTAACTAAAATCTTATAAAGCACCGAGTCAAAGGACCAAACGTCACCAGACTTATTTCTTTCAACCCATATCAGAGATGGTAATTCGATATGAGCGTTACTTCTGTAAACCCTGCCACCAATTCCACAAACGAATACTACTTGACTCGCCAAAGTCAGATGGAATCGAATGTGCGTAGTTATCCACGTAAATTACCGTTAGCGATAGCGAAAGCACAAGGTTGCTGGGTTACCGATGTTGAAGGTACTGAGTACCTTGATTGTTTAGCTGGGGCAGGGACATTGGCTTTGGGCCATAATCATCCTGCGGTGATTCAAAGTATCCAGGATACGCTTGCAAGCGGTCTCCCACTGCATACCCTGGATCTAACCACTCCTTTAAAAGATGCTTTCACTGAAGCTCTTCTTTCCTACCTTCCAGGTGGTAAAGAAGAATATTGCTTACAGTTCTGTGGCCCATCTGGTGCAGATGCGACTGAAGCAGCGATTAAACTTGCCAAAACCTTTACTGGCCGTAGTTCAGTGATCAGCTTCTCTGGTGGCTATCACGGTATGACTCACGGTTCTTTGGCAATGACAGGTAACCTGTCTGCGAAGAACTCGGTGAATGGTTTAATGCCAGGCGTTCAATTCATGCCATATCCGCATGAATACCGTTGCCCATTGGGTCTAGGCGGTGAAGCGGGCGTTGATGCTTTGACTTATTATTTCGAAAACTTCATTGAAGATGTCGAAAGCGGTGTAACCAAGCCAGCAGCTGTGATTCTTGAAGCGATTCAAGGTGAAGGTGGGGTGGTAACAGCACCTGTAAAATGGTTGCAGAAAATCCGTGAAGTGACTGAAAAACACAACATTGTGTTGATTCTTGACGAAGTTCAAGCAGGCTTTGCGCGTTCAGGCAAAATGTTCGCATTCGAACATGCTGGTATCGAACCTGATGTGGTTGTAATGTCTAAAGCCGTTGGCGGTAGCTTGCCACTTGCAGTACTGGGTATTAAACGTAAATTTGACGCATGGCAACCAGCTGGCCACACCGGTACTTTCCGTGGTAACCAGCTGGCAATGGGTACAGGTCTTGCGACTCTACAAACCATTAAAGAACAAAATCTTGCGCAAAATGCACAAGAACGTGGTGATTTCCTGCAAGCTGAACTGAAAAAACTGGCTGCTGAATTCCCATGTATCGGTAACGTACGTGGTCGCGGTCTGATGATTGGTGTTGAAATCGTCGACGAGCGTAAACCAGCAGATCATATGGGTTCTTTTCCTGCTGATGGCCAATTGGCTGCAGCAATTCAAACCGCTTGTTTCAACAACAAACTGTTGCTGGAAAAAGGTGGTCGTAACGGTACAGTAATCCGTTTACTTTGCCCATTGATCATTACTCAAGCTGAGTGTGAAGAAGTTCTGGTTCGCTTCAAGAAAGCGGTTGCTGAAGCTCTAATCGCAGTTCGAGGCGCATAATTCATGGTAGATTTTGCAGAACACCGTAAAGCGTTACTCTGCAATGATGCTGCATCTATCGCTGACTATGAGTCGGCGATGGATCAGGCGACCAAAGCGGTTGCAGCATGGTTGCAAAACGACAAGATGTATACCGGCGGTAGCATCAAGGAATTGCGTAGCGCAATTGCGTTCAATCCTTCTAAAGAAGGCTTGGGCGTAGAGAAATCTTTAGAGCGTATGGTTGAGCTATTCCTCAACAAGAGCTTGAAAGTACATCACCCGCATTCGCTTGCGCATTTGCATTGCCCGACGATGGTAACCAGCCAGATCGCGGAAGTGTTAATTAACGCCACTAACCAGTCCATGGACTCTTGGGATCAAAGCCCAGCAGGTTCTTTGATGGAAGTGCAACTGATTGACTGGTTACGCCAAAAAGTCGGCTATGGCTCAGGTCAGGCAGGTGTGTTCACTTCTGGTGGTACACAATCCAACCTGATGGGCGTATTGCTGGCGCGTGATGCCTGCATCGCGAAAAACTGGAAAGATGAAAACGGTAATCCGTGGTCGGTTCAGCGTGATGGTATCCCAGCGGATGCAATGCGTAACGTCAAAGTCATCTGTTCTGAAAATGCGCATTTCTCTGTGCAAAAGAACATGGCGATGATGGGCATGGGCTTCCAGTCCGTTGTGACTGTTCCTGTGAACGAAAATGCGCAGATGGATGTTGATGCTCTGGAAAAAACCATGGCACATCTTCAGTCTGAAGGCAAGATCGTGGCATGTGTGGTGGCAACTGCTGGTACAACTGATGCTGGTGCAATTGATCCCCTCAAACAGATTCGTGAAATCACCAATAAGTATGGCGCGTGGATGCACATCGACGCAGCATGGGGTGGTGCACTGATTCTGTCTAATGACTATCGTTCTATGCTGGATGGCATCGAGCTGTCTGATTCTGTGACACTGGATTTCCATAAGCATTACTTCCAGACCATTTCATGCGGTGCATTCTTGCTGAAAGATGAAGCGAACTATCGTTTCATGCACTACGAAGCAGAATATCTGAACTCTGCTTATGACGAAGAGCACGGTGTACCTAACCTGGTGTCGAAGTCGCTACAAACCACTCGTCGTTTCGACGCGTTGAAATTGTGGATGACTGTAGAAGCGTTGGGTGAAGAGCTTTATGGTTCGATGATCGACCATGGCGTGAAATTGACTCGTGAAGTTGCAGATTACATCAAGGCAACTGATGGTCTGGAACTTCTGGTTGAGCCACAATTTGCATCGGTATTGTTCCGTGTGGTTCCAGCAGGCTATCCAGCTGAGTTTGTCGATGCCTTGAATCAGAACGTCGCAGACGAACTGTTTGCACGTGGTGAAGCGAACATTGGTGTCACTAAAGTCGGTCAGGTTCAATCTCTGAAAATGACGACTTTAAGCCCGGTTGCAACCCTTGAAAACGTGAAGAACCTGTTGGCACTCGTGCTTGCAGAAGCGGACCGTATCAAAGATTCAATTGCTGATGGTACTTATACACCGCCAATCGCATAAGCGGTTGCAGGTGAAAAAAGGAGATCTAGATGATCTCCTTTTTTATTGGGTTTTGATCCATATATAGATCATCAGCTTCAAGGTGATTAAGCTGCAAATAAAGGATTAAAGCCTTTTTTCCTTAACAGTTTACGGTACATACTGGAGCTGCGATCTGCCGGGAAATGTGCTTCCAGAGATAAGTCTAGCGGTAAAAACTCAGGCTTCTGGTTTTCGACAATCAGGCGATCTTCTTCAAAAATCTTCAGATTAAAATCGTAGGCTTCTTCGACAGGTAAGTCTTTATCATAATTACGACAGATGGGAGCAAACAGTCGGGTCTGACGGGCGGTCATCGGTGAGGCAGCATTCATAATCACCTGTTTGGCATCATTAGGGAAATGGATGGTCAGGGTCGCGGTAAAGGGCAGACTAATTTCAAAATGTCGTAGCCATTTAAAATCTTCCTGACCGCGCTGATCTAACCCAATCGGATAACGGCCGACACTGCTGATATAGTCGGCATTAAAACCATATTCAGTTTCCGTTGTGGTGTAATCCGGGACTTCGACATCATTCGGATCACCAAAGGTATCCGGATGTACCCAGGCAAAATGGGCGACATCAATAAAGCCTTCTAGCTGTCTGCCAGCAAAACATTTGATGTCGACTTGTGGGCAAACCAGTTGCTGATAATCTGCATCATTCCAATAAGGCATCATTGGAATATTCGGTTCAGCGTCTTTGTCAGCTGTCAGTGAACACCAGATCAGACCATAACGTTCAACCGCGGCATAGGTCCGTAAATGAAACCGATCTGAAATTTTATGCTGTGGATGGGCAGGGATACGGTTGCATTTACCTTGTGTACCAAAACGCAAGCCATGATAAGGACAGACCACGCCTTGACCATCATTTTTTCCCAGACTTAAAGGCACACCACGATGCGGACAGGCATCCTTGGCCACGATCAGTTCATCCTGCATCTTGTAAATGACCAGAGGCATATCTAGCAATATTGTCCCTAACGGCTGTTTGGAAATATCACGGGCTAAGGCCACTGGATACCAATATTGAGCCAGGAGATGCCAGTCATGTTCTTCAAATGTCATGTGAACCGGTAAATCGGGATTGAAAACTGGAATGGTTGTGCTATTCATGACGCTATCACTGTGATTCTTTATTTCCAATATAGGCCAATGTGATGTTCTACGAAATTTCAAAGATCAGGACATCCTGTTGCATAAATTCGAACAGGAGGTAAGGAAGAATGAGCTATAGGCAAGAAATTAAAGGAAGTGATATTTGAAGCGCTTAAAAAGCATTCCGAAAGATGATTCTTCTATTTTCCATGCACAAAATGTGCATTCAGGACTTTATGCCTAATGTGATATGCAAGCTCCATTCAGACAAAATCAGCTAATGTCAGGGAACAACAAAAATATCTGATTCAGGATGAAGAGATGACTAATTTGCATGTATCCCAACCCGTTGGCTGTATTATTCAAGGAAAAATGGTACAAGGCGCTGCCGAAAGTTTTGTAGTGATCAATCCTGCTGATGAGCAGGTATTGGCCCTATGTTCCTCTCCCTCGGAAGCACAAATTGAAGATACCATCCGTAGTGCCGAGCAGGCATTTCAACACTGGAAAAATACGGATGATGCAACGCGACAGGCAATCCTGCATCGTATTGCAGATCGTATTGAAGAACATCGGGAAGAGTTGGCTCGTCTAGTGGTGCAGGAGCAGGGCAAACCCTATGCACTGGCTGAATTTGAAGTCGGTGGGGCCATTGCCTGGACCCGCTATCAGGCAGAACTCAAGATTGAAACTGAAATCTTACAGGATGATGCCAACAAGCGGATCGAACTTCATCATCGGCCTTTAGGGGTCGTGGCATCGGTTACCCCATGGAACTGGCCTTTAATGATTGCTGTCTGGCATATCATGCCGGCAATTCGCGCTGGCAACGTGGTGATCAATAAACCTTCAGAATTTACCCCATTGTCGACACTTCGACTCGGTGAGCTGATTCAGCAAGAGGTTGCACCTGGAGTGGTCTCTATACTTACAGGAGGCGGTGAGGTCGGTGCCAATCTGACCAGTCACCCTGCAATTGCCAAAGTGGTATTTACCGGTTCAACTGCGACTGGGCAAAGAATCATGCAAAATGCAGCCGCGACTTTCAAACATCTGACACTGGAACTTGGTGGCAATGATGCAGGCATTGTTTTGCCAGATACCGATATCCAGGCAATGGCAACCCGAATCTTTAATGGAGCTTTTATCAACATGGGCCAGACCTGTGCAGCGTTGAAACGGCTGTATGTGCATGACAGCCAATATGATTCACTGGCACAGGAATTAGTAAAAGTCGCACAGCAACAATCTCTGGGAGATGGTTTAGCCGAGACGACTACTTTTGGCCCAGTGCAAAACATCAAGCAATACCAAAAAGTTCAGGCCATGATTCAGGAAGCTCAGGATGAAGGGGCAATAGTCATGACATCTGGTCAGAATCTACCGGATACAGGCTATTTTATTGCACCAACAATTGTGACCAATGTAAGCCCAGATAGCCGTCTGGTGCAGGAAGAGCAGTTTGGTCCGGTGTTACCTTTGATTCGTTATCACGATATTGAAGAAGTACTGACTGAAGCCAACAATACGGATTTTGGCTTAGGTGGTTCGATCTGGTCATCCAATCTGGAGCAGGCGCAGCAGTTTGCTCAACGACTGAGTTGTGGTACGGCGTGGATCAATACGCATGGTGAGATTTTCCCGCATGTACCTTTTGGTGGATGGAAGCATTCGGGCATCGGTGCCCAGTTCGGACTGAGTGGGCTGCTCGAAAATACGATTCAGCAGGTTGTTCATATTAATAAAACTTAAATCAAAAAAAAGCTCAAGTTAAACTTGAGCTTTTTTCTTTTACTTTAAGATATATCAACGTAATAAAGGGCGGGCAGCCTGAAAATCAAAATGTAATTGCTTGAATTTATTTAAGACAATATAAGATTTGATATGACCAATAAAATTACAGCTCAGCAATTTTTCAGTCACAAAATTTGCCAGCATTTCCAGATTTTTAGCACCTACTTTTAACATGAAATCTGCATCACCACTTAAAGAAAAAGCTTCCTGAATAGCTTCTTCTTCTTCAATCAATTGTTGAAAAGCGATCTTCGCTGCTGCGTCATGTGTTTTGAGATTGACCTGTACCATAGCCAAAACTGCAACTCCCAAAGCTTCAGGATGAATGCAGGCGCTATAACCTAAAATAATTCCTTTTTGCTCTAGCAGCTGACGCCGTCTAGAACATTGAGAGGCTGACAAACCGATTAAATCTCCGATTTCCTGATTCGTCAGGCGCCCATTTTTTTGCAAAGCCTGGATGATTTTCCAGTCAAATTTATCCATTGCATCCATTGCATTGAATCCTTATCCGATACACGTTTTATGTGTTTTTGAATCATTGTGACTTGCATTATGCACGAAATCAGAAAATGAAATGCAATATTCTGTAATTGAAGCATAATAAGTGATAGGGAAAATAATAATGTTTATGGAAATTGGTCAGTACCTTAATCAGCGCCTGCAAGAGCTAGGAATTCAGCATATTTTTGGTGTGCCAGGCGACTTTAATCTCTCCTATTTAGAACAGATCGAAATTGATCCGAAACTGGAATTTATTGGTAACTGTAATGAGCTAAATGCAGCTTATGCAGCGGATGGTTATGCCCGTCTGCATGGTGTCGGCGCTTTACTGACCACTTATGGGGTTGGTGATTTGAGCGCGATTAACGGCATTGCAGGTGCATATGCCGAGCAGGTTGCCATGGTGCATATTTCCGGTATCCCGCCTTTGCATGCCGTAGAGCAGGGTGCTTTGTTACACCATACCCTGATTGATGGCGATTATGACAATATCATGAACTGCATGCGCGAATTTACCGTGGCACAGACACGTTTGACTCCAGCCAATGCAGTGAGTGAAATTGACCGGGTATTAAAGCAATGTATATTGATGCGTCGACCGGTTCATATCCAGCTTCCATCGGATATTACCCATCTTCAGATTAAAGTACCTAAGCAGCCTCTGGATCTGAGCCGTCCACAGAGTGATCCAAAACTTCTGCAAGAAACTGCGGCACGGATAGCCAAACGCATCAAACAGGCACGTCAGCCAGTCCTGCTCATTGACAATGAAGCAGAAATTTTCCAGCTTACCGATATGCTGCAAAATTGGGCTGAGCGCATGCAGATTCCCTATACCTGTCTGTCTACTGCCAAAAATATCATGAATGAAAGTCACCCCTTATATGCGGGCGTTTATGCAGGTGCAGCAAGCGCAGCATCGACTTGTCAGCTGGTGGAACAGTCGGATTGCCTGATCGCTATTGGGCCACGTTTTACCGATGTTGCCACCGCATTTTTCTCACATCGTGTATCCGTACAAAATATGTTGTATCTGGCGGATTCCTGTCTTTGTCTGGATGGGCAGATGATCAGTGGACTGGATTTAGCTCAGTTGATCCAAGCTATCTCAAAACAGACTTTAGATGATCAACCACGTACTTTTAATCCTGCACCAAAACCATCGTTACAAACTCAACAGATCGAAGAAAATACTGCGCTGAGCCAAACTGCACTCTGGCAGCAGATTTCTGAATTCTTACAGGAAGATGATGTGATTGTGGCAGAAGTGGGCACCGCCAATGCGGGGTTGTCTGGATTGACCTTACCTGTGACCGCCAAGTATCTGGTACAACCGATCTGGGGTTCAATCGGCTATACCTTGCCTGCCTTGCTTGGCAGTATGCTTGCTGCACCACAGCGCCGTCATCTGCTGTTTATTGGTGATGGTTCGATTCAGCTGACCATTCAGGAGCTTTCAACCTTATTAAGAGAAGGCTTAAAACCTGTAATTTTTATTTTGAATAATGGCGGCTATACCATTGAACGTTTGATCATGGGTGAAAATGCCAAGTATAACGATATTCAGAACTGGCAATACAGTCAGTTTGCCCAAGTCTTTTCTGCAGATACCCCGCATCAGGCTCATATAGTGAAAACCCCGGCAGAATTAAAGCGTACACTCGCACAAGTTCATCAGGCTGAGGAATTATGTCTGATTGAACTGCAACTTCCACGTATGGATGCTCCACAACGCTTAAAACAGTTTGCTGAAGTCGTGGCACGCTATGACTATGGTGAATATGGTTATAAGCAGCTGGTTGAGCAGAATACACCTCCCTACAAAAAGGCAATCTAGCAAAATGTAGAAATTAAAAAAAATTGTTCACAAGGAGTGACAATATGGATGTTGAAGATCATCAATTAAAAAAACAGCTTTCCAACCGGCATATTCAGCTAATCGCCTTAGGCGGAGCGATCGGTACAGGATTATTTTTAGGTTTATCACATACGATTCAGCTGGCAGGCCCATCAGTGCTTTTGGGCTATGCCATCGCTGGTATCATTGCATTTCTGATCATGCGCCAATTGGGTGAAATGGTAGTGCATGAACCGGTCAGTGGCTCTTTCAGTTATTTTGCCAATAAATACTGGGGCAAAAAAGCAGGCTTTATTTCAGGCTGGAACTATTGGGTGCTCTATGTCTTAGTCAGTATGGCTGAGTTGAGTGCAATTGGTACTTTTATTCAGTTCTGGTGGCCGGAGATTCCGACCTGGCTCACGGCACTGGCATTCTTCCTGCTTATGAATGGGATCAATCTGGTCAATGTCAAATTCTTCGGTGAGAGCGAATTTATATTTTCCATGGTCAAGATCATTGCCATTTTAAGCATGATCGGATTCGGGATCTATCTGCTGTTTAGCGGTTCTGCAGGAAGTCAGGCCAGTGTGACCAACTTGTGGCAGCATGGCGGATTTTTCCCTGAGGGCTGGTCGGGTTTTATGATGGCACTTGCCGTGATTATGTTTGCATTTGGTGGGCTGGAGCTGATTGGTATTGCTGCTAGTGAAACCAAAAATCCAGAAAAGACCATTCCAAAAGCAGTCAATCAAATTGTCTACCGTGTACTCATTTTTTATATTGGCGCCATAGGTGTGTTGCTATGTCTCTATCCATGGAATCTGGTGGCGCAAGGCGGTAGTCCGTTCGTAATGATTTTCCAGTCATTGAATAGTCACGGCGTGGCTAATGTTCTTAATTTTGTAGTCTTGGTCGCTGCACTTTCAGTCTATAACAGTTGTATTTACTGTAATACCCGCATGTTGTTGGGTCTGGCTCAGCAGGGTAATGCACCGGCATTCTTAAAGAAAATTAACCGCCGTGGTATCCCGGTAAATGCTGTTCTATTCTCGGCAGCAGTCTCCGGTATCTGTGTATTAATGAATTACCTCATGCCGGGTGAAGCTTTTGGTATTCTGATGCTACTGGTGGTTTCAGCTCTGGTGATTAACTGGCTGATGATTTCACTGACCCATCTGAAATTCAGAAAAGCCATGCAGGAACAGCAGCAGACGACCGCATTCCCAAGTCTGTTTGGCCGCTGGAGTAATTACCTGACGATTTCATTTATCATCATGATTTTAATGATCATGAGCTTTACCAAAGAAATGCAGATTGCCGTTGCATTGGTGCCGGTCTGGTTGCTGTTTTTGACGGTGATGTATGTGATGAAATATCGCAGGAAACCTGTGCTCTTGCCTGAATCTACTGAACCCACCACTTAAATAAAAAGGCCCTGAACAGGGTCTTTCTTCTATTATATTGTCTTGATCAGGTGACGGATTAATTATCATAAAACCGTCATAAAGCTGTAACCCGGCTGTCATATTCCAAAATCAAAATGTGAGTATCAAAACAGGTACTCAACTGAATCAAAAGTGATGTACTCGAAATTTTAATAAATGAGAGAGATCCAGAATGCGCTTAACAAATATAGCAATCTTAATTGCAGCGGGGATAGCGGCATCCACGACAGCGAATGCAGCACGTGACACCATCCAAATTGCAGGTTCTTCTACTGTTTTACCTTATGCCAGTATTGTCGCTGAAGAATTTGGCAATACCTTCCCCCAGTTTAAAACACCAGTCGTTGGTTCGGGTGGTTCATCTGGCGGCCTAAAACAGTTCTGTAATGGTGTAGGGGACAATACCATTGATATTGCCAATGCTTCGCGTCAAATCAAAAGTGCCGAACTGGCAGAATGTAAAAAGAATGGTGTCAACAAGGTACTAGAAATCAAGATCGGGTATGACGGGATTGTCTTTGCATCTAATTCGAATAAAGCCGCTTATAAATTACGACCTCAGCATGTTTATGCTGCTTTAGCTGCGCAGTTACCTTCTAAAGGGAAAATGGTGGCTAACCCATATACTCGCTGGAACCAAATTGATTCATCATTACCGAATGAGCCGATCACGCTAGTAATTCCAGCTTCGAATCATGGCACACGTGAAGTCTTCCAGGAGAAGATGGTGGATGCAGGTTGTGAATCGTATGCTGCTATTAAGGCTCTAGCGAAAGATGCACAGAAAAAAGCATGTACCAGCTTCCGTAAAGATGGCCGTGTTGTTGAAATTTCAGGTGACTATACTGAAACCTTGGCTCGCTTAAAAACCTCACCGAGCGCTGTTGGCGTATTCGGCCTGGGCTTTTACGATCAAAACCGCGACAAGCTACGTGTAGCTACAGTCAATAACGTGGCACCTTCTGAAAAGACCATTTTAAATGGGGCTTATCCAGTATCTCGCCCGTTGTTCTTCTATGTCAAAGGCGAACACCTGAAATCAATCAAAGGTTTGCAACAGTTCACAGAGTATTTCCTGAATAAAAAAGTATCAGGTAAGGGTTCCAAGCTGGAAAAAGCCGGCTTGATTTCAATGTCAGACAAAGAACGTGCAGCAGTGCTGGCAAACTTTAAGGCTGCAAAAGCCGTAGTAGTGAAATAAAACAGGATTTAGGAAAATGCTGGTGACAGTCGACCTGTCATCGGCTTTTCATAACAAGCAAGTTTTTTTACAGACTAAAATCCTGAAAAGAACCATGGAGAATACATGAATCTGCTACTTATAGGTGTGTTACTGGCTTTAATTGCCATCGCCTATCAAATCGGATTAAGTAAAAGCCGGAAACTAGCAGGTCAGGGCAATAATTCTGCGATGCTACATTCACGTCCTGGATATTATGGCGCACTGGTAGCTTTGTGGTGTGGACTTCCTGCATTTTTGATTCTGATGGCATGGAACATTGTTGAACCTAGCCTGCTGGAACAGGTCGTAATTAAGCACCTGCCTCATGATGTTTTGACTCATCTGGATCAAGCCAGTCTGAGTGTGGTCATAGACCGTGTACAGGCATTGGCTTCCGGTTTCGGTGTCAGTGATCAGCCAGCTGCTTATGAACTTGCAGCAGCAGAACAATTAGCTAAATTTTCTACCATCGGTACTTTTGCCAAACTGGCAGTTGTTATTTCTGTGGCTTTGGCCAGTCTGGTCTGGGCAAAAAAACGGATCAGCCAGAATTTTCGTGCACGGAATCAGGTCGAAAAGATCATGAATATCGGACTGGCCTTGTGTTCTGGAGTAGCCATCCTGACCACACTCGGCATTGTGATGTCGATGTTTGGCGAAGCCATGCGATTCTTCAGCTTTGTCAGTCCACTGGATTTCTTCTTTGGCACCGAATGGGATCCGGGTTTTAGCACCACGGGTCATGCCGAAGGCAGTTATGGATTATTGCCATTGCTGTGGGGAACATTGATGGTCAGCGGGATTGCATTACTTGTTGCAGTCCCCTTAGGACTGATGATTGCGATTTATCTGGCCGAGTACGCATCACCACGCTTCCGAGCTTGGGCAAAGCCGACCATTGAGGTTTTGGCTGGAATTCCAACGATTGTCTACGGTGTTTTCGCCTTAATGATTCTGGGGCCATTTCTTAAAAGTCTAGGTGCTTTGGTCGGTATTGATATTAATGCCACCAGTGCGCTTACTGCTGGCTTCGTTATGGGCATCATGATTATTCCATTTGTTTCCTCTTTATCAGACGACATTATTACCCAGGTCCCACGTGCCTTGAGGGATGGTTCTTTAGGTCTGGGCGCGACCAAATCTGAAACGATTCGTCAGGTTGTCTTACCAGCCGCTTTACCCGGCATTATTGGCGCTTTTTTGCTGGCGGCATCGCGGGCCATTGGTGAGACCATGATTGTGGTACTCGCAGCAGGAAACAGTCCGCAACTGCATGCCAATCCACTGGAAGCAGTTTCAACAGTGACCATTACCATCGTCAATCAGTTGACGGGTGATACTGACTTTGCCAGTCCGCAGGCGCTGGTGGCTTTCGCCTTAGGTCTTACTTTGTTTGTCATTACTTTGGGGCTGAACATTGTTGCACTGTACATCGTGCGTAAATATCGAGAGCAATACGACTAATGAGTACTTCAAATACAACGCCTGTAGATCAGCCTATTGATCCATCTGTGGCTGCTGAGCAACGTGAAAAGCGCAGGAAGACCATTCAGAGCTCTCTGGCACGACGTCATCGCAAAGAAAAAACCTTTCGTGTCATGGGGCTTTCTGCTGTATTGGCTGGTTTGTTCTTTGTAGTGGTGCTTTTCGGCAGTATTTTGGGCAAAGGTTTGCCAGCATTCTGGCAAAGCAGTATGAGCTTGCCGATTCATTTTGATCCAGCCATTGTCAATATTGATCCAAAACCTAAGCAGGCTGCGGGAGAGTCCCTGGCACAATTTGAGCAGCGTATGGTGGATTGGCAAATGCAGGTCGGTCTGGTCGACTGGGATGCCTTGATTATAAATGGCATGATTGCCAAAGAGAGTAAGCTGGAAAGCCAGCGTGATGAACTGGGCTATTTATATACCAGTTCAGAAGCGTATCGTTTGCGGGATATGGTACTGAATAATCCTGCTCTGGTTGGTCAAACCCAGAACGTGAAAATTCTGGCAGATGCCAATGTTGATGTCTGGCTAGCTGGCAATATTGACCGCGATCTGCCCGATGAACAGCAACAGCTCAGTCCTGAAGTCCGTCAGCTTGCGGATGATATGAAAGCTGCCGGAATCATAGAAAGTAGCTTTAATACCAATATCTTTACCAGTCCGGACTCGCGCAGTTCACCTGCTACCTCAGGTCTCGCAGGCGCATTTATGGGCTCATTGTTCATGATGCTGATCGTGATCTTTATCTCGATTCCGATCGGGGTAGCATCGGCCATCTATCTTGAAGAATTTGCACCGAAGAACTGGATTACCGATGTCGTAGAAGTGAATATTAATAACCTTGCAGCAGTTCCTTCCATTGTCTTTGGTTTACTCGGTGCAGCGATTTTTATTGGCTGGATGCATTTGCCACTTTCAGCGCCATTGGTCGGTGGTTTGGTACTGAGTTTGATGACATTACCGACTGTGATTATTACTACGCGTGCATCACTCAAAGCCGTACCGCCATCCATCCGTCAGGCAGCATTAGGCTTAGGTGCATCACGCTTACAAACCGTATTTCACCATGTTTTACCGCTTGCACTACCGGGTATTTTGACGGGGGCGATTATTGGTGTGGCACAAGCACTGGGTGAAACGGCCCCGCTATTATTGATCGGGATGAGTGCTTTTGTCGCAAGTGTACCGGCTTCACCATTTGATCAATCCACAGCATTGCCGGTGCAAATTTTCCTGTGGCAAGGCAATGAGCTACGTAACTTCTTCGAAGGACGTACTGCAGCAGCCATTATTGTACTTCTGGCCATGATGATCAGCCTGAACAGCTTAGCCATCTGGTTACGTAAGAAATTTGAAGTCCGTTGGTAAGGAAGAGCAGAATATGAATACAGCAAATCCAACTATAAATGCCTTAGAAAAGGATCCGTCTGTGAATCCACAACATACACAATTTACCCAAGATTCTGTGACCCAAAAGCCGGCGACTGCTTTTGTTTCCCAGTTTGATACTCAGGCTGAAAACAAAGCACCGAAAAAGTCAGATCAGGTCAAAATCAGTACCTCAGATGTACATGTTTACTATGGTGAAACAGAAGCAATTAAAGGCA
This sequence comes from Acinetobacter sp. YH12108, assembly GCF_013419055.1. NCBI lineage: Bacteria > Pseudomonadati > Pseudomonadota > Gammaproteobacteria > Moraxellales > Moraxellaceae > Acinetobacter > Acinetobacter sp. YH12108. Next base: position 116,688 of record NZ_VPAW01000008.1, read on the forward strand.
TTGATCTGAACATCTATGAAAATGAAGTGATTGCTTTTATCGGTCCTTCAGGTTGTGGTAAGTCAACATTCCTGCGTACTTTAAACCGGATGAATGACACGATTGATCGCTGTCGTGTGACCGGTAAGGTGTTGCTGGATCATCAGGATATTTATGATCCGAATCTGGATGTGGTATTGCTGCGTGCGCAGGTGGGGATGGTGTTCCAGAAGCCAAACCCTTTTCCAAAATCGATTTTTGACAATGTCGCTTATGGGCCAAAATTGCATGGTCTGGCACGGGATAAATATGATCTGGAAGAAATTGTAGAAAACAGCTTGCGTAAAGCGGGATTATGGGATGAAGTCAAAGACCGTTTAAATCAGCCGGGTACGGGGCTGTCGGGTGGTCAGCAGCAGCGTTTATGTATTGCACGGACGATTGCCGTTTCTCCTGAAGTGATTCTAATGGATGAACCTTGTTCAGCACTCGATCCGATTGCAACAGCCAAAGTTGAAGAACTGATCTCCGAGCTTTCAACCCAATACACCATTGCTATTGTGACTCACTCCATGCAGCAGGCAGCGCGAGTCTCTGATCGGACTGCTTATTTCCATTTAGGTGATCTGATCGAAGTCAACTCGACCGAGAAAGTCTTTACCCAGCCAGATCATCAGCTCACTGAGGCCTATATTACAGGGCGTTTTGGTTAAGAAGTTTTATCTCACTCAAGAAAGAAGGGCTAAAAAGCTCTTTTTTTTATATCCAAAAGTAACCAAAGAATAGAAGATATATCAATTGAATCAGTGAAATGTGGAAAAATAAACCGAATCCTATTGTGCCCTAAATTCTTATAGAATATGCCGTCTTTGACATGGCAGAGCTGTCAAAAGATAGATGTTAAGAAAAGGTTGCATCCGCTATGGAAACACTCAAAAAGATGTCAGTTTTTCTGATGCTGCTGATCGCATTAAGTTTAGGCATTGGTGGTTTGTGGCATCAATTACAAGGCGGCAGCATGTTTTATACACTGATTGGATTGCTGTATGGACTCAGTTTGAATTTCTATTTCAAAAAGCAGGAAAAAGCCTTATATACGAATTCTGCTATATTGCTGGGTGTTATTCTCTGGGCAGGTTATCAACATGGCATTAATTTTCTATAGTGCGAATTATTTTTGCCTTACTAAGACCATATGGATACTGCTCCGTTTCAGCAATTAAACAACAATATTCTATTGAAAAAAATTCATTTGACCTTATCTTAAAATAAAACCTATATAAATAATTGAGACCCGATTTTTATGTTATTTCATACCCCCAAATTACCCGCTGAAATCCGTATTAGTCATTTGAATGCGCGCATTAATGAGCAACGAAAAAAAATAGCGCAAACAACTTCATCTAAACTGGAACTTTTGCAATTGAGCCAGCAATTGTCAAAAGAAGCGCGTGCGCGTAAGAAAACTAACCAGAAAATCTATGTGCTCGATTTTAAAGGTGATATGGCTGCGTCTGCAGTAGAAAGCCTGCGTGAAGAAATTACCCTGATTCTATCTACAGCAAAAGCTGGTCGTGATCGTATCATTGTACGTTTAGAAAGTCCGGGTGGTATGGTACATGGTTATGGTCTTGCAGCTGCGCAACTGGTGCGCTTACGTGAAGCGGGTTTCCATGTGACCATCTGTGTCGATAAAGTGGCAGCCAGTGGCGGTTATATGATGGCGTGTATTGCAAATGAAGTGATTTCTGCGCCGTTTGCGATTGTGGGTTCAATTGGGGTAGTGGCACAGGTGCCGAACTTTAACCGTCTGCTGAAAGAAAACAAGATCGATTTTGAACTTTATACTGCGGGTCAATACAAACGTACGGTGACCATGTTTGGTGAAAATACCGAAGAGGGCAAAGCCAAGTTTGAAGAAGAATTGCAACAGACACATGCCTTGTTTAAACACTTCGTGGAAAAATATCGTCCACAGTTAAATGTTGAAAAAGTGGCAACGGGTGAACACTGGTATGGTCAGGATGCCCTAGACCTGAATCTGGTAGATAAACTGCAAACTTCCGATGAATATCTGCTAGGCCTATTACCACAACATGATGTGTATTTAATCCAGACCCGTAAAAAACCAACGCTGGGCGAAAAACTAGGTTTGCAAGCAGCACAAATTGCAGATTCTTTTATCCCTGCGGTGATGAATAAAGTAGTAGATACATTAACCAAAGCCAATTCAAATCTGGTACAGATGCGTGATCCTAAACTTTAATTGGTTATTCAGTTATGAATCTAAAAGCTCACTTCGGTGGGCTTTTTTTATGATTTAAAATCAAAAAATTGTGCTATAAGTAACTGACTTATAGAAGTTTCTCATTTATATGCTCACGTTTCTTTTACTATTAGGCTTATTCAGTATCATTTTTATTCCGATGCTATTTATGCTCTATTCTGAAGCGAAATTGACCACTGACGAATCGAAGAAGATTTTATTTTGGCTCAGCTTTCTTCCGGGCACTTCAATCTTTTTACTTTACGCATTTTTAAAGCCAGATGCTCCACCAGTTAGTCCTTCGAAGGACTGTGGCGTGATTCAATTTTACCAATTCAATGCTCGTCGGAGTGGTTACTTTGAGCGTGTCAGCATCCGCTTTGATGATACTCAACATAATCGTCATCTATTTTTTGATAAGCATCTAAAGAAAATTCCTCAAGGTCAAAAAGCCTGCTTTGAATATTTAGATAAGTTCAAATATCCGCATTTGGCAGAATCTAAGCTGGTTAAATGGATTGAACCTTCATAAATATCAGCCATGGTTACTGCTCATCAGCTAAAATGAAGCATATTTCCATTAAGAGCAGAAAGATGACCGTGGCTGAAGCATTTTTAGCAATCCAAAATTGTTATTTTAACTATGAATTTGAGGAACTGAATTTAGCGGATGACTTCCCAGAAGAGTTGCCTGTTTCTCTACGTGGAATTATGTACAGACATGAGATTCAATATCCCGATGCCACCTATTATATTTATTACAGCGAGATATTGACGGGTAATGAATTGCAAAAAATGAAAGATGATTGGCAGCGATATTGCCCACTTCCATAATTTAAAATAAGAAAATATAAAATCTAAGTCTTTAATTCCAGCAAATAAAAAAGCTCACTTTAGTGGGCTTTTTTATTTGCTGGAATTAACATCAATCCACCAGTAAACATCGCCCCAACTGTCGCTAATAATATATCTTTATGGGCATCCCACATATCACCTTGCTGGCCGTTATAACTTTCCGCCTGTTCAGGTGATAAGCCAATGGCGATCAGCCATTCAATCCATTCATAAATCAGACTGGTTGCCATCACAAATTGAATGACTAAAAGAAAAATGGTGAATGGTTTTTGCTGGGGTAACCAGACCTGAAACAGTCGATAAAAAACAGGATAGAGCAACAGGCCAAAAACCAGATGCACAAAACGGTCAAACATGTTGCGAGACCAGCCCATGAGAGTATTTAGGTCAAAGCCAAACAGTGTCTGAATCCAGTCATTATAAGGCACATAAGAATATAGATAATGTGCTGCAACGATATGGATGAATAAAAACAGAATATACAGATTAAAACTAAGAAAACTGAGTCCGATTTTATACAGGCAGAAAATCAGCATACCGATCATAAATAGGGTACCGGTCTGATGCAGTAAATAGGATTGCATTTCCAGAGGCTGAATGCTGGCAACAATGATCGCAGCCACCAAAACCCCCAGGCTGATCAAATGTTTGCCGCTCAATCGATGATCTATCATCTTGTTATCTGTCGTTTTGTTTTAAAGTTGAAAATAATTATAAATAAAAAAGCGAAGCCGGAGCCTCGCTTTTGGTCTTAATTATCTAAATTAGATTTTAGAAATTAAGTCTTTAATTTGTTTTGCCTGGTCAGCAGCATTACCTGTATAAGTTGCAGGGGTCATTTCAGCCAGACGTGCACGGTCTGCAGCAGGAACTGCTTCAAGCTCATTACCATTCACGAAGCTCACCATCATGTCACGAGTCATCGCTTGACCACGAGTCAGTGCTTTCAGTTTTTCGTATGGTTTTTCAACGTTATAACGACGCATTACTGTTTGGATTGGTTCAGCCAGAACTTCTTGTGCGTGGTCAAGATCTTCAAGAATACGAGCAGCATTCAGTTCAAGTTTACCGATACCTTTTAAGCATGCCTCAAACGCGATCAAGCTTTGTGCAAAACCAACACCCATGTTACGAAGCACAGTAGAGTCAGTTAAGTCACGCTGCCAGCGAGATACAGGCAGTTTTTCGCCCAGGTGAGCCAATACGGCATTTGCAATACCCAGGTTACCTTCAGAGTTTTCAAAGTCGATTGGGTTCACTTTATGCGGCATGGTAGAAGAACCCACTTCGCCTTCTTTCAGTTTTTGTTTGAAGAAGCCAAGAGAGATATAACCCCAAACGTCACGGTTAAAGTCGATCAGGATGGTATTGAAACGACGCAGTGCATCAAACAGTTCCGCCATATAGTCGTGCGGTTCGATCTGAGTGGTGTACGGGTTGAAAGTCAGACCTAAAGATTCCACGAAAGCTTGTGAGTGAGCAGGCCAGTTGATTTCTGGGTAAGCAGAGTAGTGTGCATTGTAGTTACCTACAGCACCGTTGATTTTGCCCAGCAATTCAACATTTTTGAACTGTTTGATTTGACGAGCCAGACGGTAAGCCACGTTCGCCATTTCTTTACCCAAAGTGGTTGGGCTGGCAGTTTGACCGTGGGTACGAGATAGCATTGGCTGTTCAGCATGAGTCTCAGCCAAAGCCACGATTGAATCGATAATTTGTTGCATAGACGCGATTAAAACATCACGGCCATTTTTCAGCATTAACGCATGAGACAGGTTATTGATGTCTTCAGAGGTGCATGCAAAGTGAATGAATTCACCTGCATTTTTTAACTCTTCAATCCCTGCAATTTTTTCTTTCAGGAAATACTCCACCGCTTTCACGTCGTGGTTCGTAGTACGTTCGATCTCTTTAATGCGGTTGGCATCTTCTTCAGAGAAGTTTGCAACAATCGCATCAAGTGCAGCATTGGTTTCAGATGAGAAAGCTGGCACTTCAGTGATTTCAGGACGGTTGGCAAGCGCTTGTAACCAACGCACTTCAACAGTCACACGAGCATGGATCAGACCAAACTCAGAAAGAAAAGGGCGCAGCGCATCACATTTGCTAGCGTAGCGTCCATCTAATGGAGAAAGTGCAGTTAAAGCGTTCATATCGATTCCCTAAATTTTGGAATTAAACGAAAAACGGTGCGCGTACAACAACATGGTTTAGATCACCTGAAACTGTAAGCGCGCGAGATTTTGGATATCCTGTAGCAGCTTGCGCTTGCCAAAAATCATGCCCCATGAACTGCCACCAAGCTGACGCCATAAGTGCGCCATCTGCAGTCCAGTAAAGAGTGAAGCACGGATGCGGTTGGTATGACCGGAATCTTTAAAGGCTTCAGCATTGCCACGCACCATGATCCGCGGATTGATCTGTCCGGCGGTATCGACATAGGTTTGAGCGAGATTGGCAATGATGCTGGGGTGCATGTAATTGTTATCGAAGAAGGAGAGCTGTCTGAGGATTTTTTGCTGGGATTGTTCGATGATTTCAACAAACTTGGGATTACTATAGACCTTCTTTTCTAACTGAAGAAGTGCCATGGCATAGGACATTGGAAGTTTGGTCGATGAAAGTTTTGGAAGTCTGGATTTTGGGGACGTATTAAAAGGTTGGGTAATGCTGCTTTCCAGGGTTTTTAAACCGAGGGAAATATCGGCCAGCTGATTAAAGAAGTCTAAGGTCTGGGCATTTAACTTGCCACTTGGACGGATATTTAAACTGGCTTTAATCAACTGCTCAAAATAGAAATTACCGCTTTCACCAATGCTTTGCTGTCCCGTCAATGCAGTCATATGCGTCAGCTGGGTGGCCTGAAAAACCCCTGCCAGCGCCAATGCACGATTTTGACGAACATTCAACGTTGTGGCTTGTTGAAACGGTAACTCCGTCATGCCGAAATCATCCTTTAATAAAATCAGGTTTAGGCGCATTGGTATGATGAATCACGCCACCACCTAAACAAACTTCACCTGAGTAGAATACAACGCTTTGACCCGGGGTCACAGCACGTTGCGACTCATCAAATTCAACACGAACACCATTTGGTGTTTCTGGATCCTTGAAAATAGTACACGCTTGGTCAGGCTGACGGTAGCGGGTTTTTGCCGTACAGCGGAAACCTGATTCAGGAATATCCTGTTCACCGGCTACCCAGTCAATCGCTTCAGACCACAATATGGTACTTTGCATCAGTGGATGTTCATGACCTTGACCGACCACCAGACGGTTACCTTCGATATCTTTATGCAGCACAAACCAGGCACCTTCTTCCGCGCCTTTCATACCGCCAATACCGATCCCGCCGCGTTGACCGAGCGTATAGTACATTAAGCCGTGATGATCACCAACCTCTTTGCCATCTTCCAGCACGATTTTTCCAGGTTGCGCTGGTAAATATTGCTTTAAGAAGTCATTGAAGCGACGTTCCCCAATAAAACAGATACCCGTAGAATCTTTTTTCTTGGCTGTTGCCAGACCTAATTCTTCTGCAATTTTACGTACTTGTGGTTTTTCAATTTCACCGACAGGGAACAGGGTCTTATTAATTTCACGACCATGAACCGCATGCAGGAAGTAAGTCTGGTCTTTATTATTGTCATAACCACGCAGTAATTGAGCATATTGCTCACCACGTGAATTGGTCATGGTCTCGCCGCGACGACAGTAGTGACCGGTGGCAATAAAGTCGGCGCCGAGATTGATCGCATGATCCAGGAAGGCACGGAATTTAATTTCTTTATTACACAAAATATCCGGGTTTGGCGTACGGCCAGCAGCATATTCAGCCAGGAAATGCTCGAACACGCGATCCCAGTATTCCATCGCGAAGTTGGCAGTATGCAGTTTAATCCCGATCTTGTCGCAAACGGCTTGTGCATCGGCAAGATCTTCCATTGCCGTACAGTATTCTGTGCCGTCATCTTCTTCCCAGTTTTTCATGAAAAGACCTTCAACCTGATAACCCTGTTGAAGGAGGAGAGCTGCAGACACAGATGAATCTACACCACCAGACATACCGACGATGACACGTTGTTGCATAGGATTAGGCATCCAAATTTGAAATTAAGGGAGAATTTTGGTGCTCGTAAATGAGCGATAAAGGATAGCGTTTGCCAGCTTGGGCATCCTGCACGGCTTTAATCACCAATGGGCTGCGAGCACGTGCGGTTTCAACCAGTTCATCCAGCGTCATCCAGACTGCACCGACAATACCGGTATCCAGTTCAGCATTTTCATCATGGCTGATGGCTTCTGCTCTCAAACAGAAACGGAAATAGGTACGATCCGGGAACATCGGTGGGGTATAGGTATAGATGCCGATCAGATCAGTGACATTAACCTGATAGCCGGTTTCTTCCATGGTTTCACGAATAGCTGCTTCGACAATGGTTTCACCTGCCTCCACATGGCCTGCTGGCTGATTGAATACGGTATGGGTGACACCTTCAGTATGTTCTTCAACGAACAGGAATTTTCCATTTTTTTCGACGACAGTTGCAACAGTGACGTGAGCAGTCCAAGCGGTCATAAAGGAGCACCATGGAATAAAAACTGTATTCTACAAAATTTAGGCGGCGGTGGCTATGTCGATACTCGGGATTTTAATTTAGATGATTAACAATAAAGGTATTTGGCGAAAAAGAAAACGTAGAATATAATGAGTACATAAAATACTAAAACAGTAATATTTGCATTCTACGCTTTAATATAAGAATTTGATTTAAAATAAAATTTAATAAAAATTAGCAGTATTTCATAACAATTAAAATAAATAACAGGCTTTATAGGACAGGATTCCAATGAAATTCAGAACAGACATTAATGGCCTCAGAGCAATTGCCGTGATTGCAGTCATGCTATTTCATTTTAATGCGGCCTGGATGCCTGGCGGTTTTGTTGGAGTAGATGTCTTCTTTGTGATTTCAGGCTTTTTAATGACTGGAATCATATTTAAAGATTTAGAACATGAAAAATTTTCTATTCTGAAATTTTATGTGGCTCGTGCGAATCGGATTATTCCGGCTTTGGCCGCGCTGTGTCTGGTATTAATGATTTTTGGCTGGTTTTATCTGACACCTTTTGATTACAAGTTATTGGGTAAGCATGCAGCGAGTAGCATGACTTTTTTATCCAATATCAGTTACTGGAAGGAATCCGGTTATTTTGAGGCAGGCACTCACGAAAAGTGGTTATTACATACCTGGTCACTTTCCGTCGAATGGCAATTCTATATGATTTATCCGCTCGTTCTCATTGCCATGCGCAAGTTCATGTCCATCCAGACCATGAAATTTGTGCTGCTGGCAGGAACAATTTTAGGATTCATTCTATCTGTGATCGCTACCTACAAATGGCCAAATCCGGCTTATTTCCTGTTACCTACCAGAGCCTGGGAAATGATGATCGGGGGAATTGCTTATCTTTACCCTTTGAACTTGCAGGAAAATAAGAAAAGGTTGCTGGAAAGAACGGGATTGGCACTTATACTGGGGTCTTACTTCTTCATTTCAGCAGAAGATTTGTGGCCTGGCTATCTGGCAGTTTTTCCTGTTATCGGCACTTTTCTGATGATTCAGTCACATCAAAATGACAGCGTTATTACCAATAATATTGTGTTTCAAAAATTAGGGACCTGGTCTTATTCTATTTACCTCTGGCACTGGCCTTTGGTGGTGCTGATCTATATCTACTCATTGCCTGAGTATTATGTGTATGCCGGAATAGTACTTTCTATAGGGTTAGGTTTTCTGAGCTATAAGTATATTGAGCAGATTAAATTACCTTCATACCATCAATGGAAAGATATTTATCGTATAAAACCACTTTATTTTTCTCTAGTGCTCATGAGCTTAGGAATTACTTTAAATATATTTAATGGTTTTAATACAGATCTGCGCCAAGGCGCAGCCTCAGAACAGGCAAAATTCTTAGATTATTATAATGAGAAATTCAAAAATTTAAGGGATGCATACTGGCTGAAATGTGATACTTACGTGAGCCTGACCGAGCATAATAGTTATGATCCCGATCCGGTCTGTATCACGAAACAAAAGGAAGGCGGGGTGTTCTTATGGGGAGATTCTCATGCTGAGGCACTTTCTTTAGGGCTGAGGACATTACTGAAATCCAATGATATCCCTTTTTATCAGAAAACCTCTTCCATTTGCCGCGCATCGCTGACCGAGATCAACTACCATAAAGGAGCTTATAAAGAAGCCTGTGATTATTCGAATAAACTGGCACTAAAGAGCATCGCAGAACTTAAGCCCAAAATTGTGGTCATCACCCAAGCTCTGAAACACGACGAAACCAATTGGGAAAATATCGGGAAAAGTTTGCTTCAGCTTGGCGTATCCAATATCGTCATTGTGGGGCCAATTTCGCAATGGAAACCTTCACTTCCTAAAGTCATGGTGAAACCGAAAAACTGGAATAGTGCTGAAGATTTTATATTTGATGCCGGACTGGATTTAAGAGCAGTTCAGGTAGACGAGAAAATGAAAAAATTACAATATCCTCAGGGAATTACCTATATATCTCTTATTGATCATCTATGTAAAAAAGATGATCTTCAGCAACAATACAAATGTCGGATTCGGGCAGCTCAAGGAGAAGACCTGCTTCAGGTGGATTATGGACACCTAAGTGAATCAGGCTCTCTATTTGTGGGGAATACCATACTGTCAAAATATTTATTAAATTTATATTCTCAGAGTGTGACTACAAATCAATAAGTTTATTTCCTGAGAGTGATCAGCCACCTGTTGAGGTGGCTTTTACGTATATAAGTTTAATTAAAATCATTCATATTGAATACTTCAGTGATCCCGCAATCACGCACAAACTGTTCATCGTGTGAAACTAAAATCACAGCGCCTGTATAAGATTGAATTGCACTTGCCAACAAAGCTTTAGACTCAATATCCAGATGATTTTCTGGCTCATCCAATAATAAAAGTTCGGGTTGAGGAGAGACCTGGCTAAGACCTAATAACGCCACTTTCAGCTTTTCACCACCACTTAACTGAGACAAAGGATAAGTACCTTTATCACCACGAATTCTGAGTTGGCCCAACAGATTACGCCATTCCACTTCCGGAATATCAGGATTCATCTGCCTTAAATTTTCAATCGCACTTAGTGCCTCATTGAGAAAACTAAAATTTTGATCCAGATAAAAACAGTTTCGTGCCAGAAAGATTTGATCCAGAGGTTGCTGCTTTTGTTGGGCGACCAGTTTCAGCAAAGTGGATTTACCAATTCCGTTTCGGCCTGAAATATGGATCTTTTCAGCTGCACTTAAAGCAAGATTCACAGGCTGTGGAGTACCAAAAGGAAGCTTTAACTCTTTAACCCGCAGAATTTCACCAGACTGTGGTTTAAGGTCTGGAAATTGAAATAGCTGAGGTTTTATCTTTTCGAGTTGCTGCTTTTGAAATTTTAACTCAGATTGTTCATTGGAAATTTGCCGTTGGTGCTGTGCCTGAACTTTACCTATACTTTGACCAGCCTGTTCTTTTTTAAAGTCTAAAAGCACTTTGGCTTGGGAATTCGAATCACGTAATTTGTTTCCGGCACGTTCCCGCTTTTGTGCTTTCATTAAAACGTCATGCTGCTTGTGCTTCATCTGTTTAATATCACGCTGACTCTGCTGAATTGACTGTTCGAGTGAAGTGACATTTTTCTGATACTGTTCAAAAAACTCCGCATAGTTTCCTGTAGAGTGCTGTAATCCATGCTCATTTAAATAATAAATATGATCAACCTGATCTAGCAAAGTCCGGTCATGACTAATGATCAATGCACCAGCAGGATGTAAGTTTAAATGCTCTATTAACCATGTCCGTGCTTCACGATCCAGATGGTTGCTTGGCTCATCCAGCAATAAATAATATTCAGGCTTTAAGAACAAGCTACATAAAGCAAGTTTGGTCTTTTGGCCCTCACTCAAATATTGCACAGGAAAGTCCAGATCGGTGGGTAATTGTGCTGAGCTCAACAGTTGCTGCCATTCATGCGGCAAGTGCCAACTATCCTCAAGTAGCTCATAATCCTCGAAACTGGCTGTACCATGTTCAACATTTTTAAAAGCACGATGTAATTGACTTACTTCGAGTGCTTCAGCAATTGTGGCTGCCTTTAACCGATGCAATTGTGGTAGATAGGCATGATGCATTTGCCAGGAAACTTGACCTGAGCAATGTGGAGTAGAATGCTGAGTCTGATGCAAAAGCTGCATGAGCAAAGACTTACCTTGTCCATTACGGCCAATTAAAGCGCTGACCTGAGCTTTAGGAAGGGTAAAATTTAAATTCTGAAATATGACTTTGGACGGGAATTCTAAAGTCAGATTGGATATTACACATGCCTGTTGAGTCATAAATAACCTCATAAATACAGGATGCACAAAATAAACAAGGGATTTTTTTCTAGAAGAAAGATCAAGCCAGACAATCTATTTTGCACATCAATCTAAAAATAATCGTTGATGAGAAAAATAGACTTACTTCATTGGCGTGACTCACTTATAAGAGAAGGGGAATTCGGACCTTATTTTAATACAAATAAGCTTGCTTAAAAATAGATCAAATTAGGATTTTTTTATCCAATATGTTGATGCTGATTTAAGTAAATTTCAGGTTTTTAAAAATATGAGATGATTGACTTGAAGTTGAACGAGTAAGTTTCATTTACACTATGCGGCTAAAGTCTCTCTATTTTGCTTTTAAAGGATTTTTTTATGTCTGAACTCAAGCTCTACATTACTTTATTGGGCGGCAAGCATGAAAAAGCCAATGTAGAAGTACATGATGTAGTTCCGGTCATTAGTTCAGATATTAAGACAGCTTTTCCATATCTGAAGGAACAATGGTTTGGTGTGCAAAAAGGCCTGCATGTCGATGGCTGGATGACGATCAATGGTGTTAGCTATCAGGATCTGAATTATCAGGTTCAGGTGACGGATATACCTGTAAAACAGGATTTAAAATTATTCCTGATCAATTTAGGTGCTTATGTGCCAGATCAGTTTGGTGAAATCCATAAATATCTGGTAGTTGCTGCTAAAAATAAGACTGAGGCTAAAGCACAAGGCAAGCTGGCCATTGAAAAAACTTGGTTTAAACCTCATACCGATGCCGTGATTGATGTGGATGATTGTTTAGAACTGAACAAGATTGACCAGAAATTTGTGCATCTGGTAGAGGGAGACTTTAAAGCCAATAGTTTTAAGAATGATTATGTGGTTATTCCTTGATTTAAATAAGGCTACGTAAAGTAGCCTTAATTTATCGATTTATTTGTAATGGCCTGAGACTTTCACATAGTTTTGTGCTGAATAAGGCAAGAAAGCTATTTCCTTTTCAGTCAGTGGACGCACTTTTTTGACTGGACTGCCTACATACAAGTATCCACTTTCTAATACCTTATTCGGTGGTACCAGTGAACCTGCTCCAATCATCACATCATCTTCAATAATCACGTCATCGAGAATAATTGTACCGATACCCACTAAAACACGATTACCGATGGTACAGCCATGTAATTTTACATGATGACCAATCGTCACATCTTCACCAATAATCAGTGGTGAACCTTCAGGTTTATCCGCCTTTTTATGACTCACATGCAACATAGAATGATCCTGTACATTCGAGTTCTTGCCAATACGAATATGATTCACATCACCACGAATTACGGCAAAAGGCCACACAGATACATTTTCGCCTAAAACGACATCACCTACGACCACCGCCATCGGATCGATATAACAAGAGTCAGCGACTTGCGGGCGAGTATCCAGATAAGGGCGAATGTTTTGGCTCATGTCAGTATCATCCTGAAAGTTTAGAAGCATTATAAAATAAAAAAGCACACATTCGATGAATGTGTGCTTTGGCTTTAGTAAGATCTAATATTGATAATAAATATTAGAACAGGTTACTAAAGAATTGTTTGATATGATCCAGCATGCGGGCAAAGAAACCAGCTTCTTCAACTGCTTTCAGTGCAACAAGTGGTTTCTCAGCAATCACTTTGCCGTTTAAAGTCGCCACATATTTACCTACGACTTGACCTGGTTGTAAAGGCGCAGTCAGTTTAGGCTGAACGACCAATTGAGTCTTGATGGTATTGGCCTGACCTTTAGGCATAGTCACGTTAAAGTTTTCTGCAAGTCCGATCTGAACTTCATTCTCCTTACCAAACCAGACTTTAGACTTGGCTAGAACCTGTTTAGCGGGTTGAACATTTTTGGTTTCAAAGTTTGCATAACCCCAAGCCAGAAGTTCACGTGTTTGCGATGCACGTTCATTCATGGTTGGTGCACCGAAAATCACTGAAATCAGACGAGTCGGGCCACGTTTTGAAGAGGTCGTTAAACAGTAACCGGCTTCATCAGTATGACCAGTTTTCAAACCATCTACACTTGGATCAGTATAGAGCAGGGCATTACGGTTGCCTTGCTTAATCCCGTTAAAAGTAAACTCTTTTTCAGAGTAGATTGGATAGTATTTTGAACTGTCTTTGATGATGTGCTGAGCCAAAGTTGCCATATCTTTCGCAGTCGAATAATGGCCTTCAGCTGGCATACCAGTCGAGTTGATGAAGCTGGTATTGGTCATGCCAATCCGTTTCGCTTCCTGGTTCATCATATGTGCAAAGGTACCCTCGTTCCCTGCAATATGTTCAGCCATCGCCTTAGATGCATCGTTACCAGACTGGATAATAATCCCGCGCAACATTTCTAGTGCAGTCGCCGTACCATTTAAAGGCACATACATACATGATTCTGCACTGCTACCACGGCACCATGCAGATTCATTCATGCGAACCTGTTCATCTTCAGTCAGCTCACCACTTAATAACTTCTGCTCGATGATGTAACTGGTCATCATCTTGGTCATTGAAGCAGGGGCTAATTTTTCATTTTCATTTTTTGATGCGAGAATTTGCCCTGTCTCGTAGTCCATTAGCACATAAGATTTATTATTCAATTCTGGTGGTGCAGATAAGACAGTTGCTGCAAAGCTAAAACTAGGAATTAATAATAATGCAGCAAGGGCAGTTTTTTGGGTCATTTCTAGTGGGTTCCAATATCTTGATGTAAGCACGAAGAGCCTAGCATTTTAGGACAAAGCTAGGCTGACTTCTATGGGAAACCCGGGGTTATTTCAAAAGTATTGTAAGCAATCACGCAAAAAGTGGATTATTTACTGTAGCTCACCAACTCATTGCAAATGGCCTGATTCTTTTTCTTGCCAGCCTTTTTGGCATCACTCTGTGCTTCGGCCAGAATGTTACGGAAATCTGACTGTTTTACCATCTGGTTCAGGCGCTCAACCGGATTTTTTTGGCCGGGCAAATATTCAGTCACCAGCTGGTTATACCCCTGATTGAATTTTGCTTTGTCTTTGACCATGCTTGGGCAAATTTCAGAAAGGACATAAATTGCAGCTAATTCTTGCTTGGTGATTTCTTGGCTCGGGGTGACTTCAATATTTTCATTTGCTGCATAAACCGAGCTGCCCCAAAGTGTCATACCAGCAACAACAGATAAACTTAAACTTTTAATTAATGTATGTTTCATCAAAAAACTCAAAAATTACATGTAGAACAATAATTTGTTAGCTTAAAGATATTTTCAAAATTGAAAAGAGGGGAAATGTAGTGAAGCTGTAGAATTATGAAGAAATGTGTAAGAGAAAAAAGACGATGCTGGCATCGTCTCATTTCAGTGAGAAAGACCTTATTCCTGATAAGCTAAAACGTCTTCACACGCTGTTTTTTGTTCGTCTTTTGCAGTCTGTTTTGCACCTTGACGTGCTTCTTCAAGCACAGTCTTGTATTCACTGTCTGCCTGAAGTTTTTGATAGGTCATCGATTTGTCTGAGTATTCTTTTAGATAAGATTGAATCAGCTGCTGAATCGTTGTATCGAATTTTGCATTCTGACCAATAATGCCCGGGCATACTTCAATCATTACCTGTGCAGATGCGACATCTTCTTTCACGATCATGTCATTTTCTTCAGCTGTCAAATCATTGGCAATAACTGCAGGAGAAACAAAAGTTGCCAAACTTAAAGCCAAAGTACCCCAAAGAGAGAATTTTTTCATCATCTTAAGCCATATGTATTAATGGATATCGTGCTACAAATATATATAATTCCTGAACTAATACAATGAAATGTCCTAGCGAGTCATTTTTTAGCTCAACGAGATTTTGCAGTGAATATATTAATTTCCAATGATGATGGCGTTTTTGCACCAGGTATACAGGCACTGGCGCAGGCCTTGAGGCCTTTAGGACGTGTTGTGGTGGTAGCTCCAGAAAGTGAACGTAGTGGATTTTCCAGTGCACTGACTTTAGACCGACCATTAAGACCGATCCAGATTTCTCCCGATGTATGGGCGGTTAATGGCACGCCGGCTGACTGTGTCTATCTGGCCATGAACGGCTTATTTGATGTTGAATTCGATCTGGTGGTCAGCGGCATTAACAGTGGTGCCAATCTGGGAGATGATGTGCTGTACTCGGGTACGGTGGGGGCTGCATTTGAAGGCCGTCTGGCCAAACAACCTGCATTAGCAGTTTCTCTATGTGGGCAAAACGTTCGATCTTATACCTTACCAGAAGATTATCGCATTGCAGCGCAATGGGTACATGATTTTATTGCGGCAGGTTTGCCGACTTTGCCTGAGCGTCATATTTTTAATGTGAATATTCCTGATGTGGCTGAGCTGAAAGGAACTAAAGTGACCTTTCAGGGACGCCGTAGCCAGTCCAAGCCGATTACCAGTCATGTAGATCCACGTGGTCGTCAGGTTTACTGGATTGGGCTATCGGGTGAAGCAGTCGCAATGCCAAAACATAAAGGAACTGAAATCGAGTCAGACTTTTTTGCAATTGCCAATGGCTATGTAAGCGTGACGCCAATTCAGATGGATGCCACAAACTATGACACACTTCACACTTTGCAAGCCCAGATTCTAAATAAAATCTAATGAATGTTATAAGTTTGTGAAAAATGAAAGCTTACAAGTATATTGTAGTAAAACTTTGCTAATCTTACTGGGTTTTTGCAACCGTATAGATGTTAGAGAGGAAGATAATGTCCTTGGTGTCACCGAAATACTTCATTCATGCTTCACCATCCAGCTTCATCAAAACTCTGGTTTTGTCCACTGTGGTTGTTTCCACAATGATTATTACTGGTTGTGCCACTAAACCTCAGGTCAATAATATGACCCGCTATGCCGCAGCGCCTGACTTCTATACGGTACGCTCTGGGGATACTTTGAGTGGCATTGCAGCACGTTATGGTCTGAGCTATATCAGTGTGGCAGAGATGAATGATATTGCTCCACCGTATCGTATTTATGTGGGTCAGTCGATTCGCCTGAAAAATAACACTACTGCTCGCCGTACTACAGCGACTCAACCTGTTACCCAAGCTGCCCCGATTCAGCGTCAAACGATTGCGATTCCAGCGCCAACCACTCCAGCTCCAACGACTGTTAAGACTACGCCAAAACCTGCCACCACTACTTCTGCACCGATTACCCCAGTATCGACAGCAGCGGGATTACGTTGGGTCAAGCCATCAAATGGTCCGGTATTACAAAACTATGATCTGGCTGCAAATATCAAAGGTACCCGTTATGGCGGTAATGTCGGAGATCCGGTCTTTGCTGCAGCAGATGGGCAGGTGGTATATGCAGCAGATGGCTTGAAGGAATATGGTAATCTGGTATTAGTTAAACATATTAATGGCTATATCACCGCTTATGCGCATAACAGTAAATTAAGCGTGAAAAGTGGCCAAAATGTAACGGCTGGTCAAAAAATTGCCGAGATGGGGGCGACTGGTACAACCCGTACTATGCTTGAGTTTCAGGTTCGCTTAGACGGAAAACCGATTAATCCAACAGCAGTTTTACCAAATAATTAAATAAATAATGCAAAACGTAAATTTCACCGTATAATACAATGAGTTGCTTTTATCAAAAGATGAAGCATCTCATAAGTTTAGAGGGGAATTTATGTTAGATCAACTTCGAGCAATGGGTGTCTTTGCTTGTGTTGTGGAAAAGAACTCGTTTAGCGGTGCTGCACGTGAGCTAGGGATTACAACCAGCGCCGTGAGTCAACAAATTCGCTCTTTAGAACAGGATATGGAAGTTGTACTTCTAAATCGTTCTACGAGAAAATTAAGTCTGACCGAAGCGGGACAAGCTTTTTTTCATAGCTGCCAGGAAATGTTGTCTGCTGCTGAGCGTGGAAAGGTTCGCATTAACGAGTTACGTGACGATCTTGTTGGTGAACTTCGTATTGTATCCTTACCGGAAGTGTGTGCGAATCATGTGATTCCTGCACTTTCTCACTGGATGTCCGCACACCGTGGCCTGACAGTCCACCTGGAAACAAACAATCATGAGGTTGATTTGTTGGAAGGGCGTATTGATATTGCCCTGCGATTTGACCAGAACGATGATGACCACAACCTTCAGATTGTGCCATTAATGCAGATTGAACAGATTCTTGTTGCTGCGCCAAGTTATATTAACCAGACCGCCATTATCTCGCGTCCTGAAGACCTGAAACATCATGATGTTTTGCCTTTAACGCATATTAAAAATCATCAGAATTTCAGTTTTCAGCATGTGCATAGCGCAGAAAAGGTTGAATTTGAACTAAGCTCACGCTTTAGTACCAATAACAGCCTGGTTGCAAAAGCCATGTGTCTGCAAGGCAATGGGGTTGCCAAGATTTTATATCTTGATGTTAAAAAAGATTTATTAAATGGTTCACTGATTGAAGTCTTGCCTGAATGGAAACTTCCGCCAGTCACCCTTTATGCAGTTATGCCTAATCGAGAACAGCAACCGACTAAAGTGCTGCGCTGTCTGGATGCATTGAAACAATATTTTAGCCAGATCTCTGGTGGACGTTTGTTACAAGTCGCATCATAAATTCCCTATAAACAAAAAAGCCGCTTTAAAGCGGCTTTTTTGTTGTTCAAGATAGACTTAAGCAAGATAAGCCTTGATCATTTTCACTAAACGTTCGATCAGTTGATCGGCCTGTTCCTGAGTAATGTTCAGGGTAGGCAACAGACGAACGACATTACCTGCAGTCACGTTGATAATGGTTTTGTATTCATCGCGTGCAATATCCACCAGCTCACCGCAGTCTTTAGGCAACTCAATCCCGATCATCAGACCGAAACCGCGTACAGTCACTTGATGATCTGCAAGCTGGTTACGTAACTGCTCAACAATATATGCACCTTTTTCAGCGGCATTGGCCACGATATTCTCTTTTTGCATAATATCGATAATGGTATAAACCACGCGTGAACCCAATGCAGTACCGCTATAAGTCGAACCGTGGTTACCCGCAGTCAAAACACCGACACCACGACCTTGAGTCATCACGGCACCAATCGGGAAGCCATTGCCCAGACCTTTAGCTGTGGTCAGTACATCCGGCACAATATTGGTGTGCTGATAAGCAAAATATTTACCGGTACGGCCATTACCTGTTTGTACTTCATCCAGCATCATTAACCAGTTGTGCTGATTACAGATCTGACGGATTTCTTCTAGGTAGCTAAAGCCTTGCGGTGCAGTGTTGACACCACCTTCACCCTGAATCGGTTCAACCAGAATAGCCACGATATCCGGATGGTTAATTGCAGCTTCTTCAATGGCTTCAATATCACCAAAAGGTACACGAATAAAACCTTCAACCAATGGACCAAAGCCTTGTTGAACTTTTTTGTTACCCGTTGCAGATAGGGTTGCCAGCGTACGGCCATGGAAAGATTTGTCAGCTACAATAATTTTTGGTGACGCAATACCTTGCATATGACCGAATTTACGCGCAATTTTGATAGCGCCTTCGTTCGATTCTGCACCACTGTTGGAGAAGAAAACTTCTTCCATGCCAGCGACTTCAGCCAGTTTCTGTGCAGCAGCAGTTTGCCAAGGCACTTCAAAAAGGTTGCTGGTATGAATCAGGGTTGCAGCTTGTTCCGCAATTGCTTCAGCAATCACTGGATGAGCATGACCCAAACCGCAAACGGCGATCCCAGTTAAGGCATCTAAATACTCTGTACCATCTTCGGTATAAAGATATGCACCTCGTCCTCGGACAAAGCTGATCGGTTGACGACCAAAGACTGGCATCAAATGTGAAGGTTGATCAGTTTGTACCGGAGCGAGGGTAATATTGTTCATGACTAACTCTTTACTGTTAGGTGGAAAGAAAAACTTATATAAGCAAAAACTTGGTCAGATTTAAAGGGTAATTGTAAATAAAAATGGATTTATTACTTTAGACGTACTGTTTTTCTTTGTTTTGGGTATAATGCGAGACAGATTAGTTGAGGATTTATCAATGACTGAACAAGCACGCGATACCGAAGCGTTAATTCGTGACCAAATTGCCAAGCACGCAGTACTTCTTTATATGAAAGGCACACCACAATTTCCACAATGTGGTTTTTCTGCACGTGCGGTAGAAGCACTCAGTCAAATTGGTCGTCCATTTGCTTATGTTAATATTCTGGAAAACCCGGATATTCGTGCAACTCTGCCACAAATTGCGAACTGGCCGACATTCCCACAACTTTGGATCAATGGTGAATTGATCGGTGGTAGTGACATCATGCTCGAAATGTTCCAAAAAGGTGAATTACAGCCTTTAGTAGAGCAATACAGTCCAGCACCTGAAGCTTAATCCTTGGATTAAACTGATAGATGTGAAAAAGCGCTTCCGAGAGAAGCGCTTTTTTTATGGGTGAATAGTGAGGCAGGGGGCAGAATTAATCTTCTGCCTGCTGACCCTCAGATTTTTCTAGTTCTTTTGATTCAGCAACCAAGGCCTCAGCTAAGGTATCTGGATCGGTCAGAACTTCCTTTATAGGCGCCTTATCTTTTTTCTTTTTCTTCTTTTTTTTCTTTTTCTTAGGTTCTTCCTCAAACTCGGCACCATCTTCAATGGCTTGCCAGTATTCGAGTTGTTCCATCACAGCAGCAAAGATCGAGTTTTTGCTATAACGACCTTTCTTGTCCATAGTCCCGACCGGGCGTGCCATCAGGATTTCTAAAGCCTGCGCGATATTATCAATGGCATGAATATGGAACTGACCATCTTCGACTGCAGCAATGACATCTTTACGTAACATCAGATGCTGCATGTTTTGTCGTGGAATAATCACACCTTGTTTACCTGTCAGGCCTTGCAATTTACAGGCATCGAAGAAACCTTCAATCTTCGCATTGACTCCACCAATCGGTTGTACCTGACCCAGCTGGTTCATGGAACCGGTAATTGCCCAGGACTGGTCGATCGGTAACTGGCTAATCGCAGAAATCAGCGCTGAAAGTTCAGCAACTGTCGCGCTGTCACCATCCACCTGACCATAGCTTTGTTCGAAAGCTAAAGCGGCAGAGAAGTGCAGGGTCTGTTCACGACCAAAATGGGCTTTTAGAAAGGAGGCCATCAATAGCACGCCCTTAGCATGCAAAGAACCGCCAAGTTCTACACTACGTTCGATATCCAGAATATCACCGCCACCTTGATATACAGAAGCAGTTAAGCGTGAAGGTAGACCAAATTCAACATCTGCATAATGAATCACAGACAGCGCATTGATTTGGCCTAGACGATGACCGCGAGTTTCAATCAGTTGAGTGCCACGGGTCAGATCTTGCCAGAATAGCTCACGTAAATAGCCTAAGCGATATTTACGATGATCCAGTGCGGTATTGATATGCTTTTCTGACACTATCTTATCACCCGCTTCGAATGCATGATGATGCGCTTCACGAATCAGGTCGCCCAGCGTTAATGCATGTAGTGACAGGGAACTCTGATCTTCAGCCTGACGGCTTGAGTCGGTCAGCAGGGCAGATAATGCAGAACGGTCAAATGGTAATAATTTATCTGATTGCACATAGTCAGCAATGAGCTGCATATAGGCTTGCTCATTTTCATCATTACGTTGCAAGGTATCGGTAAAATCAGCACGGATTTTAAAGATACTGCCTAGTTCTGGTTCAAGTTCCAGAATTTCATAATAAATTTCTGGCTCTGCCAGCAGCACCACTTTGATATTCAGCGGAATAGAAGCTGGTTCAATGGAAATGCTACCGGTGAGAGTCAGCATATGCTCTAAAGATGAAAGCTTGAGATGCCCAGATTTCAAGGCACGTTTCAGACCTTGCCATGCATAAGGCTGTTCCAATAGTTGTTCAGCTTCAAGCATCAGGAAACCGCCATTGGCATTATGCAAGGAGCCGGGACGGATCAAGGTGAAATCTGTAGTAATCGTACCATTTTGGGTCAACTGTTCCACATGACCCAATAGATTGTAATGCGTCGGGAAGTCTTCAAAGATAACGGGTGCGCCGCTATTTGGCTTATGGGTGACGATCACATTGGCCTGGAAGCGCGCTGGTACGCGACTAAACTGGGCAGGGGTAAAATCATCTTCTTCCTGTTCTAATACAATTTCGACATTATTAATAATGTCTTCAGCATATTGCTTCAGATATTGTTCTAGACCTTCGACATGCTTGAATTTAGTCAGCATCTGCTCAACGCGTGGCATCACTACCTGTTTAGCGATATCACGGTTCAATACTTGAACACGGTCACGCGCATCATCTTCCAGATCGCCTAAATGAAGGCCTAGGCGTTCCAGTTTCTTGTCCATGTAACGCATGTTTGACGCGATTTCAGCACGATCTTTATTGCTTAAAGCATTCAAATCTTCCTGAGACATTTCCTGTACTTTGTCATCTTTCAGATGAATTGGCACAAAACAATGCTCATCATTGCGGGAAATCAGTTTCAGATCGAGTTCTTCACCTTCACGGGTCAGTTCAATCAGTGCGAGTTGCTGTTCATCACCCGTTTCCTGGCGAATCATTTCAATCCGGTTATGATAGCTTTCCGCAGTAAAACGGCGCTCCAGCTGTTTTAGAATGGATTGCCAGCTTTGATGCAGCATCGTCTGAAACTTGGGTCCCTGACCGGCTGGGAATTCCAGTGCGATAGGCTGACGAGGATTCTGAAAATTATTGACATAAACCCAGTCATTAGGCGTTTGCATGGTTTTGGCATGTTGCTGTAGCAAACGCTTCACCATAGTGCGTTTGCCGAGTCCTGCTGTACCCACCGCAAAAATGTTATAGCCTGAATATGGCAGGGCAATACCGGCTTCAACCGAAGCACGGGCACGATCCTGGCCTAAAAAATTATTTAAAGGCTTGATTCGTTTGGTCGATGCCGGGATTTTATCCGGATCGGCAATACGCGTCAGTTGTACCGGTTTCAGGCATGTCTTTTCAAGGGTTGGTGTAATTTCGCTTTGTTCAAAGGCTGAGATAAGTAGGTCGGAGCTGATGTTTTGTTGAGATATAGTTGTATTACTTGAAATTGAAGAATGAATTTGATCGAGTCTCTGAGTCACTGTTGAAAGTCCAAAACGAAATATGACGTGGATAAGGTTTAAGGTATACAGATTTACTTGAAAAATTCAAGCCAACATGTCAGTTTTGCCACAAAATAAAAAATCGGGCATGCGAGAAATATATAAATTTTGTTGAAAGATACGTTATTAAAGGATTGAATAGCAGCAATTGGTTTTCGTGGAAAATAACAAGGCAATGACAACACAAACGACGGGTTGGAAATCCGCATTTACAGCATTTCTGGATCGACGTGCCCTGATCATGCTGTTTCTCGGATTTTCAGCCGGTGTCCCGATTCTTTTGATTTTTTCCAGTTTGTCTTTATGGCTCGGTGAAGCCGGAATCAGTAAAAGTGCCGTGACCTTTTTCAGCTGGGCTGCCCTTGGCTATTCATTCAAGTTCGTCTGGGCGCCACTCATCGATGAATTACCTGTCCCATTTTTGACTAAAGCTTTGGGTAGACGAAGAGCCTGGCTATTGATTGCTCAGATCCTGATTGTAACTGCGATTTCAATTATGGCTTTTTCAGATCCGGCATTGGGGCAGGCACATTTACAGCAGATGGCACTAGGTGCCGTTCTGCTAGGGTTCTCGGCGGCAACACAGGATATTGTCATTGATGCTTACCGTATCGAGCTGGCCGAAACCCAGATGCAGACCGTACTGGCTTCCACCTATAACGCGGGTTACCGGATCGGGATGATTGTGGCTGGGGCTGGAGCTCTGTTTCTGGCGGCGTATTTAGGTACAGCCAAAGGCAACTATATCTATGATGCCTGGAAATGGACTTATCTGGCGATGGCAGCGGTTATGCTGGTCGGGATTATTACCACACTGGTCATCCGTGAGCCTCAAGTGGATCGGGCACGTAAAGATTATCAGCGCAGTGATTATTTCCGTCTCGTCGGCGTGTTTTTTGTGGCAGTTATCAGCTTTGTTCTGAGCTATGTCTATTCCGGTGACTTGGTATCTAGTATCACTGCACAGTGGGCAATTCAGGATACTTTTGCCTTGTTCTGTTTTGAGGCTTTACGCTTTATCGGTTCAGGTGCTGTCGCTTTCGGTGTGGGTACGATTCTGGTCAAAATGGGTGCTGTGAATAAGCAAATGGCATTCGAAACCTGGGTCAATCCCGTAGCAGATTTCTTTGATCGCTATGGTTTAAAACTGGCTTTGGTGTTGTTATTGCTGATCGGTT
This sequence comes from Acinetobacter sp. YH12108, assembly GCF_013419055.1. Taxonomy (NCBI): domain Bacteria; kingdom Pseudomonadati; phylum Pseudomonadota; class Gammaproteobacteria; order Moraxellales; family Moraxellaceae; genus Acinetobacter; species Acinetobacter sp. YH12108. The sequence continues at coordinate 140,520 of NZ_VPAW01000008.1, forward strand.
TTTATAGGGTCTCCGATATTATTGCCGGTGTGATTTCCAATGTGTTCTATCAGGATCTGAATTTTAGCAAGGAACAGATTGCTGAAGCTGTGAAAGTGTATGGGGTAATTTTCTCCCTGCTTGGCGGTTTTTTAGGTGGCTTGCTGGCTCAGAAAATGAACATCATGAAACTGATGTTTGTAGGCGCGATTTTGGCCTGTTCAACCAATCTGATTTTTATTGGCTTAGTAAAGTCTGGTGAAAAGCTGGGACAGGTCGAAGTTCAGGTAGGCCAGCAAACCTTTCAGGCAGATACAGATGAAGTCGGTTACTGGAAACTGAATGTGCCCACTACTGCTTTTAAAGAGGCCGAACAGATTCAGGTTCGTGCACATTATCTGAATCATCCGGCAGATGCAGTACAAGTCAACCTGCCTTATCTGCAACAGAATGCTTCGCAAGCAGCACAATTACAGCTTCTGCCTGTTACCACAGATAACCTGATCAGTGCCAATGAGCAGGAGAATAGCATCGTGGTTCGCGGTCAGTATCTAGGGCCGGATTTAACTGCAGAGCAAAAAATTGTATTAGAGCTGAATGGCGATAAATTCGATGCCAAGCTGGATGAAGAGCGTGTCTTTAGTGCTGCTATTCCTGCCGAGAAACTGATTACTGCACCTGTGAAGCGAATCAATGCAAGCTTAATGCAGCAGGAGCAGCCAATAGTGACCCAGCAGCATTCATATGCTGTGGACTTGTCGCAGACTCAGGCCAATCCGATGGATATTGATATTCAGCCGATTACAATTGGAACAGGCGAGAATGTTGAAATTCAAGGTAAAGTGATTAAACCGTATAGTTCATGGTGGCTATATTTTGCAATTATTGTCGATAATCTGGCCGCAGGTCTCGCAGGCGCTGCTTTTATTGCCTTCCTGTCCAGTCTGACCAGTGTGTCCTTTACCGCTGTTCAGTATGCTATTTTTAGCTCACTCATGACCTTGACTCCTAAGATTTTAGGTGGATATTCGGGTACTATAGTGACCAATATCGGTTATCCGAATTTCTTCCTGATGACCACTTTAATCGGGATTCCAATCCTGATTCTGGTCGTTTGGGTGGCAAAATTGCTCGGTGAACACCAAAAACAATCTGTAAATAAGGATGATTAATATGCGCATGCTGCATACCATGTTACGTGTAGGCAATCTGGAACAATCACTCAAGTTCTATACTGAAGTTCTTGGTATGACTTTACTTCGTAAGCGTGATTATGAAGAAGGTCGTTTTACCTTGGCTTTTGTGGGTTATGGCGATGAGGAAAATCACACTGTGCTTGAACTGACCCATAACTGGGATACAGAAAGCTATGACCTAGGCAATGGCTACGGTCATATTGCGATTGCGGTAGATGATGCTTATAAAGCATGTGAAGAAATCAAGGCACGTGGTGGCAATGTTGTTCGTGAAGCTGGCCCAATGAAAGGCGGTGTCACTGTCATTGCATTTGTGGAAGATCCAGACGGCTATAAAATCGAGCTAATCCAGCAAGACAACAACGCACGTAATAACTAAGTGTTATAAAGCGATATATGTGAAATGTATTCATGTATGGATGAAAATATTCCTTCAATCTGAATGCATAACATGGACCCGGCATCTGTTAAGATAGCCGGGTATTTTTTATCGAATAATAAAATTTTGAGGGAAGGACATCAGATGCTTAAACTGCTGGCATTGGACCGCTTTACGATCTTGCTCTTTGTTATGGTGTTACTGGCCAGTGTATTGCCAGTGTCAGGGCAGGCAGCTGAAGTCTTTAGCTGGATTACGACAGCAGCCATTGCGATCCTGTTTTTCCTGCATGGTGCCAAGCTTTCTCGTGAAGCCGTAATTGAAGGCTTGATGCACTGGAAATTACACACTTTGGTCTTTGCCTTGACCTTTGCACTTTTTCCAATTTTAGGCTTGCTGGCAAAGCCAATCCTATTGCCAATGCTGGGGCAGGAATTATATTGGGGATTCCTGTTTATGTGCTTCCTGCCATCAACTGTACAGTCTTCGATCGCCTTTACCTCAGTGGCTCAAGGGAATATTGCCGGTGCGATCTGTAGTGCCTCTTTTTCCAATATTATTGGGATGTTCATTACCCCGATGCTGGTCACATTCTTTATCCTTGGGAAATCTCAGCATGGCTTTGATCCGACAGCATCGATTCTACAGATTACACTGCTGTTATTGGTGCCTTTTATTTTAGGCCAGTTACTGCGTCCCTGGATTTTCCCAAAAATGCAGCAAATGCCCAAGATCGTTAAGATATTCGATCAGGGCTCAATTCTGATGGTGGTTTATGGGGCATTTAGTAGTGCGGTGGTGGCTGGACTTTGGCATGAAGTCAGCTTAAGTACTTTGCTCTTGCTGCTGCTGGCATGTTCGGTTTTATTGACCATCGTAATGCTGTTGTCGTTATTTATTCCACGCTGGCTGGGCTTTAATCGTGCCGACCAAAAAACGGTGTTCTTTTGCGGTTCCAAAAAAACACTGGCCAGTGGCGTACCAATGGCACAGATTCTGTTTATTGGTCAGCCACTTGGCATGATAGTTTTACCGATTATGATTTTCCATCAAATCCAGCTGATGGCCTGCGGCGTGATTGCGAATCTCTGGGCCAAACAGGCGGTACATACAGAAGAATAATTCGCTTATTGCTTTTGTTTGCCGTATAATACTGCCCAACTTGTTGTGCTTAGCTCTGACGGTATCCGTCTCGGTGGGCCAAAAGAATGGTCTGTTGTGGTGTTGATCTGCCTGAATCCTGATTCTGGCCCTTCCTCAATATTTGAGAGTGATCAATTGCGATGACAGCAAAACCTTCTTTCATCTTAATGGAGTAATCGACGATGCGCGCCGATATTCACCCAAAATACGAAAAACTAGTTGCTACTTGTTCATGTGGTAACGTAATCGAAACTCGTTCAGCTGTTGGTAAAGAAACTCTTTACCTAGACGTATGCTCAGCTTGCCACCCATTCTACACTGGTAAGCAAAAGAACGTCGACACTGGCGGCCGTATCGACAAGTTCAAACAACGTTTTGCTGGTATGTCACGTTCTGTTAAACGTTAATACCCAAAATGAAAAAACGGGCTTTATGCCCGTTTTTTTGTGCCTGCAATTTAGAAAATCATTTCACGTTTCTAGATTGAAAGGCGAGTACAAGACCTTAGTGGTCTTGTACATCAATCAGATGATCCAGTTTTTTCTGGAAATAATCACCCTGAATAAAGCGGGCATCCACGTTCCAGGCATTCGCAAATAAGGTCATGTCATTCAGTTCACGAATCATGATATTCACTGGTTTGATTTCATTGTACGTGGTGATTTTTTCCTGTAGCTGTTCAATTTCAGCATCGTTGTTCAGCATCTTGGTTAGTTTGCTATCCAGGCTCAGACCATTGATATCGAACTCACGTAGCAAGGTTTCACTATACATTGAGTGACCAAAGTTACGAATCGCAATCCGCGCGCCATGTTCATGTAAAGTACGTAGATATTTCTGCGCATCCTGCTGATTCATCAGGATATCTTCTTCAGAGAACTGCAAGGTCAAAGGATGTTCGACTTTACTGCGAATAATGGTAATTAGTTTGGAAATAAACTCAGGGAAAGTACGGTCTTTAAATAGCACCGCACGGTTCAGGTTCACGATTAAACGGGCATCCGGATACTGGGTAATAAAGTTGTGCAACTGCTTGCTTGATTCAACCAGAATCCAACGATCCAGTTTAATAGACAATTCATCATCTTCATTAAGTTCCATCAAGGAAGAAATATCCTGCCATTTATTTTCAAAGATAAAGCCACTAGTCACCTCATACATATAGAGGTTGGTATCTTCTTTATCATAGAGCTGTTGATATTTCAGATGAATTTCACCACGTTCCAGACATTCACGCAGTGCTTTTAATACTGGAGAGGTTGTGAGTGGTACAGTGCTGACTGCCGGACTGACCGGTATGGACTCAGACGCTGGAATAACGGGTTCTGAAACCGTGAAGTCAATGCTCGGCATTGAAATCGATTCCTGAGTCGTTGCAGGAATATCCAGAACAAATTCAGACGTTTTTTGTGCTTGTGGTAAAGGAGTAGAGAAGGCCCGACCGACTAATTCATTACAATGGCTTTCATCACGCAACTCACCGTCAAGCAGGGTATAACCGATGCGTAGATTGAGCGGATAAGTTTGCTGATTCACTGTAATAAGCTGTGGTTTGGTCAATGAACCTAGTCCAACCAGTTTGGATTCCAGAATGTCTTGCGCATCTGCCTGAATGATCCCCACCAGAACATCATGTTCCAGTTTAAAGAGTGGAATACGAACCTGCTCTTTTAGAAATTTCTTAACTTCATGGAAATAACCTATGTAGGTCGCCCAATCACCATTCAGGACTTGCGGCTCATACGCAGCAAAGGAGAAGGTGATCAATGCATTGGCTTTGGCCGGTTCACGATTAAGTTCACGCTTAAGTGACTGTAAGGTATTTGGCTTGTTTGCAACTTTTTCAGAAGAGGCACTCGCCTGAGTAGTCGCTGTATCAATCGTAATTTGTAGTGCATCTTCTTCAGCACTAGATGCCAGAAATTCCAGTTTTAATGGATTGGCAGCAGCCACATTTGGATTCGAAGAAGTAATATCAAAACGACCTAAATCAAATTGACCCTGAGAAATCTTTTTAAAGCGGGATTTAAAATCATTCAAATCTTGCGGCTGTAACAGGTCTAAAAGTGGCAGACCGATAATATCGTCCTCGCTTTTAAGGCCAAACAGTTTGAGATAATCGGCATTGGCCTGAATATGGATGCCTTCCTGAATGGTTGCGACTGCACGGTTACTGTCTTCTACCAGTGATTGTGCCTGGCTTTGTGCAGTTTCCAGTTCTTCCATTAAATGGCGCTGGGCTTGCATGGTACGGCTAAAGGAAAGGGCACGCACCAGATTCAGGAAGAAGCGGTCTGGATAACCCAGATTCAGAATGTCAAAAATGCCTTTACGGATATATTGGGCATATTGTTCAGCCTGATAATCTTCCGGCTTTAACAAAAGAATAGGAAGATCAGGTTGCTGCGAAAGTTGAACCAGACTTAAGGCCTGTTCATATTTCAGATCATAAGCACGACCAAAAATAATCAGGTCCCAGTTAAAGTTTAACTGTTTTTCAAAAGATTGCAGATCATCAAGCAGAACGGCATCGACCTGATATTCATTGCTGGTTAAGAGATCACGGATTTGGTTATATCTAATTTGATTATCATCAATGATCAGTAAACGTGTTTCAGTACGTTTTAACTTTTTAGACAATAATGGATTTCTCACTTCAATGCTTCCCATAAATCGTGATTTCTAGTTTCATTCAATTGCTTATGTATAAAGTTTTCGATGACATCTTCTTCTTGATCATTTAATAATTCATAGTCAAAACGGATAAAACTTTGTGTAATGAGCTGCGCCTTGGTCAGGTAGATTCTGAGTTCTTTTTGGCCAAGACGTAAATGAATGGTCTGTTTTTCCCTAAACATTTGTGAGCCAGAGACAATAATACTGGTTGAGGCCTGATCGAGCTGAGTCATCTGTACCAGAATGGCCGGCTGATAATTGATACTGTGTTTGTCGGTACGGGCATAGACTGCGCAAGGGAACAGTTCCTGTGCCAGAATTTCCAGACCAATTTCAAGACTTTTATCTGCTGACTGTTTGATCCAGCGAATGACTCCGCCACGCCACTGGCTTTGAGATTTTTCCTGAACCAGAATAAATTCACCAGTTTTCAGATTGGCAGGCGTGATACCTGACCATTTAATCCGGTAACCATTGACACTGATATCGAGAACTTCAGCGGTATGAATCTGTTTGGCTTCGCGATCGAGCGCCTTGATACTGCTGAATCCGCTTGGAACAGTATTATGCATTGAGCTGACAAAACTGCTTTCGCTCTGGAAACCATAATTGCCTTCCAGTTCCAGCGTTTCATTAAAGTTTTTACCCTTAGACAGATAAAAATGCGCCACCGTTAAGCCAAAGCAGATATTGATCTGTGCGGAATATTCATAACGCTCATGACGGCGTTCGACATTATTCGAAAGCAGGTTATAGATATGAAAATGCAGGGCAGGCGTCAGGAACAGCTTTTCATTACGTGACAGATACTGGGCATTTTTGCTTTGAGTACCGGTCAGGTGTTCCATCAGGTTTTGTGTCGAAATATAGACGCTCGGCTGGAAATGCTGACCCTGATGAGAATTCAGTAAAGGCGGATGATCTTTGCTGGCATCAACCACATAACGTGACAGTGTGGTTTCTTTTGGCAGAATCTGAACCAGTTTCGCCCAGTCTGCACTACATAAATATAAGCCCTGAATTTCAGCAGGACGAATCTGATGAGTATTAAAGATATCCAGCAAAATCAGTCGTGCATAGGCTTGGGTAATATTCTGGATTTCGTGCTGGGTGCCAAGAACCTGATTGATGTTGGTCTGATAGAAATTATTTTCCATCGCACATTCCAGCAACTGATGTGCTGCCAACCACTGGCCAGCGCCAGGTGTGCTATACAGCATATGCTGTTGATAGAGCAGGAGACTTAACTGTTGCAGGCCATAGTAAATAGACACCATCCGGGCACTTTGCAGGCTTTTCTTTTTGCCCAGGGAAAATAGTGAAAACTTTTGATGATTCAGCTGATGATTACAGCGTTTGGCAATATCTATATAGATCTTGGCAAAATAGCTGCGTAACAGCATGGCCAGTTCAATAATCTGGTCATTGCGATCCGTCGTGATCAGACCCTGATTGACGAAATGTTTCTCAAGACTGGCCAAAACATTTTCAAGGGTAGGGTGCAATACCTGAATCAGGTCAAAACGCAAGGTTTCCGCACATTTCAGTTCGGAAATTTCCAGTAAAGCACTGAACAGAGACTTGGATGAATTCCCCAATTGCAGGATTGAAATTCCTGCGACCCATTCCTGCAATGCTTTGGCATTTGTGGGACAAAAACTTAGCTGTTCTATGGTGAGTTCAGCCGTTGTCTGAAAAATGTCTGCAGTATGCTTACTCATCTTTATTATTTAACTCAAAAATGTTGAAACCCCAAAAAGCGGTGTCTTATTCTTCTCGCCCGCTATTTCTCGAACTAGTTTAGGAACCAGATACCCCGGTAGGTTCGCTAAAACTTCTGTATAAATCTCATTGATGTGCTCAGCAGATAAATCAAAATGATGCGCACCTTTTACTTTATCAAGTACATGTAAATAATAGGGCATCACGCCAGCATCAAACAAGCGATAGCTTAAATCAATCAAAACTTGAGCAGAATCATTAACCCCTTTTAATAAAACTGCCTGATTGAGTACCGTGATCTGATGCTGAACCAGCTGATTAAGCTGCTTACAGGTCAGGTCATCCAGCTCTGATGCATGGTTCGAGTGTACCACTAGAATAATACGTAGCCTACTGTTTTTTAACATGCTTAGTAGCTCTTCGTCGATCCGGTTTGGGATCACAATAGGAACTCGTGAATGTATTCTTAAAAATTTGAGATGTGGTACCGATTCTAGTCGTTCAATCCAGGTTTTTAATTTTCGGTTCGATAAGGTTAGTGGATCGCCACCACTCAGAATGACTTCATTAATATCCGGCTGGCTTTCCAGATATTGTTTGATATTGATCCAGTCCTCATTTTTAGGCAGGTTTTCCTGATAGGGGAAATGGCGTCGGAAACAGTAACGACAGTGGACAGCACAGGCACCGGTTAAGGTCAGTAAAAAACGTGACTTGTATTTATGTAGAACACCAGGCTGCTGGTTGGCCTGTTCTTCACCTAGGGGATCGGTGACAAATCCCGGATGGTCTTCCAGTTCCAGATGATGCGGTAACACTTGTAATAAAAGTGGATCTAAAGGATTGCCTGGCTGCATTCTGGAAACAAAAGCTCGTGGCACACGTAATTTAAAGGCTTGAGAGGCCAGCAGAGCACCAGATAACAGCTGATCTGGAGAAAGCTGTAGAATTTGCAGTAATTCCTGTGGATCGGTGATCAGGTCGCTCAGTTGCGATTGCCAATTTGCTTCTTGATATAAATACTGTGTCATGCCGGAAGATCAAAAAAAGATGAAGGCGATAGCCAGAAGTGCGCAGTTTAGCAGTTTGTCTACAGATGGGAATGTGAAAGCCGGCTAAAATTTCTCTAAACACGATCAGTTTGCTATGGTATGCAAAAGCATAGAGACTTTTATGTGCTTGGAAGACTGGTTGTGCACCAGTATTGGAATAGCTGATGTTAAGTTAAGCAGTGTCAGCAAGTTAAAACCGATTTTTTCGTTGCGACTTGGTGTATTGCTCATTTAGAATACGCAACATTAAATGAATGTGCATGTGGCAACTCATGTTCGTGTCAGACTTGCTAAATGACATTGCAACAGCCCATAGCATCAATAGCTTAAAGTTAGTAAGTTTGGAGTGAGCCAATCATGGCCTATTATTCTACGAACGATTTCAAGTCTGGCCTGAAGGTTATGCTTGATGGTAACCCATGTTCAATCATGGAAAACGAATACGTTAAACCAGGTAAAGGCCAGGCGTTCAACCGCGTTAAATTACGTAACCTTCGCAGTGGTAAAGTTTTGGAAAAAACTTTTAAATCTGGTGATTCTCTAGAAGCTGCAGACATCGTAGAAGTAGAAATGGAATATTTGTACAACGATGGCGAAATGTGGAACTTCATGGATCCTGTAACCTTTGAACAGATCGCTGCTGATAAAACAGCAATGGGCGATGCTGCAAAATGGTTAAAAGACGATTCAAATGAAAAATGTACTATCATGTTATGGAATGGCGTACCTTTAACAGTAAGCCCACCAAACTTTGTAGTATTAAAAATTGTTGAAACTGATCCAGGCGTTCGTGGTGATACTTCTGGCGGTGGCGGTAAACCAGCGAAACTTGAAACAGGTGCGGTAGTACGTGTTCCATTATTCGTTCAGCAAGAAGAAAGCGTTCGCGTAGACACCCGTACTGGTGACTATTTAGAACGTGCATAATGGTCGGAAAATAGACTATTATCAAAGGGGATGACTAAAATCATCCCTTTTTTTATGCCAAAGTCTTAGAGGAATTCGAAAGGAACAAGCGTAAAGTCGCAAGGGAAAACAGCAGTACCTCGAATAAAAAAATCACGCTGATTTATATGCTTCACAAAATGAGGGATTGAATGGAAACTTTACAACAGAAGTCAACCATGACTTCGAAAATCATCTGGCTCCTGGTAGCCATAGTCGGGGCAGTCTCCTTCGGGATACTTGCACTCAGTCGTGGTGAGCATGTGAATGCAGTCTGGCTGGTACTGGCCGCAGCCTGTGTGTACAGCATCGCTTACCGTTTCTACAGTTTATTTATTGCCAATAAAGTTTTTGAACTGAACGCACGCCGTTTAACACCCGCACATCGTCTGGGTGATGGTCTGGATTATGTGCCGACCAATAAAAGTGTGTTATTCGGTCACCATTTTGCCGCGATTGCCGGTGCGGGTCCTTTAGTCGGTCCAATCCTTGCAGCGCAGATGGGTTATTTGCCGGGCACGATCTGGCTACTGGTCGGTGTGGTACTGGCAGGTGCGGTACAGGACTTCCTGGTACTGTTTATTTCTACCCGTCGTGACGGCCGTTCACTGGGTGAAATGGCAAAACAGGAACTGGGTACCTTTGCTGGTATTATCGTGATGCTTGGTGCGCTGGGTGTGATGATCATCATCCTAGCAGTATTGGCGCTAGTGGTTGTCAAAGCACTGACCAATAGTCCATGGGGCGTATTCAGTATTGCCGCTACGATTCCGATCGCCATCTTCATGGGTATCTACATGCGATTTATCCGTCCGGGTAAAATTGCAGAAGTTTCGATCATTGGTTTCGTATTGATGATGCTTGGCATTATCTATGGTGAAAACGTTGCACAGCATCCGTACTGGGGACAGCTATTTACCTTAACAGGTACTGAGCTGACTTGGGCTTTGATCATTTATGGTTTTATTGCATCGGTATTGCCCGTCTGGTTATTACTTGCACCACGTGACTATTTATCTACCTTCCTGAAAATTGGTGTAATTGCCGGTCTGGCGATTGGTATTCTGTTCGCGATGCCGGAAATGAAATTGCCAGCGATTACCAAATTTGTTGATGGTACAGGCCCAGTATTCGCTGGTTCAATGTTCCCATTTCTGTTTATTACCATTGCCTGCGGTGCGATTTCCGGTTTCCACGCACTGGTTTCTTCAGGTACGACACCGAAACTGGTCAACAACGAACGCGATATCCGGATAATCGGTTATGGCGGTATGTTGATGGAATCATTTGTTGCGATCATGGCTTTGATCTGTGCCGCGATTCTTGATCCAGGTGTGTACTTCGCGATTAACTCACCAGCAGCACTACTAGGTACAACCGTAGATACTGCAGCTGAAGCAGTACGTAATCTTGGTTTTGTGGTAACGCCTGAAGCGCTGACTCTCTTGGCTCAGGAAGTAGGTGAGAACTCGATTCTGTCACGTACGGGTGGTGCACCAACTTTCGCGATTGGTATGGCGCATATCATTACCGAAATCTTTAACAGCCGTGAAATGATGGCCTTCTGGTATCACTTTGCAATTCTGTTTGAAGCTTTATTCATTTTGACAGCGGTAGATGCGGGTACTCGTGCATGTCGCTTCATGGTTCAGGATACAGTTGGTATCGTGATTCCTGCGGTAAAACAATCTCATAACTTCTTCGGTAATATGCTGGGTACAGCCGTTGCTGTTGCTGGCTGGGGTTTCTTCGTTTATCAGGGCGTTGTTGATCCATTAGGCGGTATTAATAGCTTATGGCCATTGTTCGGTATTGGTAACCAGATTCTGGCTGCAATGGCATTGATTTTGGGTACTGTGATTCTGTTCAAGATGAAGAAAGAGAAATATGTGTGGGTAACCATTGTTCCAACCGTATTCCTGTTTATTACTTCAATGACGGCAGGCTGGCAGAAGATTTTCCATGAAAATCCAAAGATCGGTTTCCTGGCACAGGCAGAGCGTTTCAATACGGCAATTGCGAATAATGAAATTCTGGCACCAGCGAAAACCCTGGCTGAAATGCAGACTGTCGCAATGTCGAACCAGATCAACGCAGCACTTTGTGGCTTCTTCATGATCGTAGCGTTTGTAATGCTATTTGCTGCGATTGGCGTGATCCGTCGTGCCCTGGCGAGCCCGGTACCAACCGTAAATGAAGCAGAAGCAGTATATCGCGATCCTGAAGAAATTCAGCCTGCAAAAGGACATTAAGGAGCAGCGCATGAACTTGAAGTTTGCTAAAGGTGGAAAAGCGGTTATCTATAAAATCATCAAGATGACCGTGATGTCACAAAAAGACTTAATCCTGAACCCGAAAAACTGGTCACGGATTGCGACGTTGTGGCAGCGTTTACAGCAGAGTTTCCGCCTGATGGTGGGTGTGCCTGATTATCAGACCTATTTGGCGCATATGAAAAAGCACCATCCTGATCTGGAAGCGATGGACCCTAAAACATTTTATCGTCACTGTGTAGATTCGCGTTATCCCTCTGCCGGTGGAGATATGAAGAAGTGTCCATGCTAATAGATGAATAAAATGAGCGCCTTTCGGGGCGCTTTTTTATGGGCAAATTTTAGGATTCAAACAAGATAAAACAAAATTATGATCTATTTTGACATTGGGAATTTAAATTTTTAAAAGTCTTTACCTTTTAGGTATAAAATCAAATCTCAAAGGTTTTTAATAGCCTGTTATTTCTAATAAATATGCCAAGGAAAATGCAATTTTTCTAAACTTTAATCTTAAAGTTTCAATTGGTTCTTATAGGAAATTTAATCATATAAAATTTCTAAAATTCCCAATTTATTCTGCAGAAATAAAGTCGGCAGATGACTGATCTTTGGGGAATTTTAAAAAACAGTGTATGTTAATCCTACAGCATGTTTTATTAGGGAAAATATTGTGATCTGGGGCATGAAACAAAAAGAAAAGCTGGATATTGCGCACAACAATGATGAGCTTGAACAGAAGCTGGCTGATTATGCCCCCAAGATTCAAAAATTTTTCCAAGAAATTAATGCGATTGTTCTGGATAAACATGCACAGACCAGATTAGCCCTATGCTGTCTTATTGCAGGCGGACACGTATTATTTGAAGATTTACCCGGTTTGGGCAAGACAACATTGGCAAGCAGCCTAGCCTATCTTACAGGACTAAAATTTCAGCGGATTCAGTTTACCAATGACATGCTGGCCAGTGATGTGATCGGTATCAATATGTTTAACCAGAAAGAACATCAGTTCGAGTTTAAACAGGGGCCTATTTTTACCCAGATTTTGCTGGCAGATGAAATTAACCGTTCCAGTCCCAAAACTCAGAGTGCCTTGCTAGAAGCGATGGAGGAAGGCTATGCCACTGTGGATGGGATACGTTATGCATTGCCTAAGCCATTCTGGGTAATCGCGACCCAGAACCCGTTATTTCAAAGTGGCACGTATGTCTTGCCTGAATCCCAACTTGACCGTTTTTTAATGCGCCTGTCTTTGGGTTACCCATCCCGTCATGCTGAAAAACTGTTATTACAGCAAGAATCCCGTTTTGCCTTGATCGCTAGCTTGGCACATGTATTTACTGAAAATGAAGTGCTGGAATTACAGCAGTTGACCCAGCAGATTTTTATCAGTGAAGCAGTTCAGGAATATATGCTGGATCTAGCAGAAGAAACCCGTAAGAAACGCCAAGGCTTATCAACACGAGGTTTGCTGGCGCTTAAACGTGCAGCACAGGCGAATGCCATTATTCAGCAACGTAGCTTTGTAACTCCGGACGATGTACAAGCCGTTTTTGTGGCAGTCGCCGCCCATCGTCTGGGGCTGAGCGATGCAGAAACATTAAATGTGATGCAACAGGTCGCAGTCAGTTAAAGGAGTCCGCTCTTGGATAAAACCTGGCAAAACTGGCTGGCGAAACGCTTTCAATTTTCACAGCAAAAACGACTTTCTCAAAAGGATGTACTGGTCTTTATTTACCAGCAGGGTTATCTGTATCTGGTTTTGATTTTTATCACCTTTATTGCTGGCGTGAACTATGCCAATAACCTGATCTTAGGCTTCTGTTTTCTGATTAGTGCAGTGCTATGTGTTAGCTTCTATCTGACCTTTAAACAGTTGCATGATCTGGATATCGAAATGGTTGCTGAAGACGTCGGGCAGGTGGGTCATGCGCTTAATCTACATTTTTATTTTCAGCAAGCGACAGCCCGGCCACGTTATCTGTATATCAAGGCCGGCAATCAGCTGGAGAAAGTTTATCTGACTGAACAAAAGCAGCATTGGGTGCTGCCATTTTATGCGGAACGTCGCGGTAAATTTGAGTATCCGGTGATTCAGATTTATTCGGTTTATCCCTTTGGCCTGGTTCGAGCCTGGACCTATCTTTATCATCATCAGTTTGCCTGGGTGGCACCTAAAGCTCAAATCAATACTTCAGAAAACAAGATTTATCAAAATAGCTTTGAGCCAGATATGGATGAATTCCGTGAATTACGTAACTATCAATCTGGAGACTCACTGCAGGCAGTTTCCTGGAAACAGTTTGCACGTGGGCAAGGCTTGTATGTCAAAGTCTTTGAACAGTATCAGGATGAACATAGCATCGAAATTCATTATGAACATATGCCTAGCCAGTCGCATGAGGAGAAACTGGGCTTGATGATGGAGCTAATTGAGCAATGTGAGCAGCAGCAATGTGCATATGCGTTGCATTTACCTCAGGCAGAATTGCCGCAGGGAGCAGGTGAAGAACAGTTACGTAAGGCCAAACAATTATTGGCTCAGGCATAACGGGTGAATCTATGATTGATGGAAAAATCCGAATTTCGATCGTCTTGACCCTAGGCTTGATCATCTTGGCCCAAGTAGCTTTTATCCCGGTGCTGCTCAGCATTATCTTTGTCATTAGCTTACTGTGTATCTGGATTTTTCTTAAACGGCAAAAGCCATTTCCTAAAATAGGAACTTTTCTACTCACGACTTTAGCATTAGGCAGTATTTATCTTAGCCACCGTAGTTTTATTGGAGTGGAGGCAGGTGTTGCAGTTCTTTCCACTTTTTTATTTGCCAAATCACTGGAAACGAAAAACCGGCGGGATCTGGTTATCCTGTTTAATTTTGCACTTTTTGTTGCGGCCAGTTCATTTCTATATAGCCAATCTTTTGGCATGGCTGTTGTGATTATTCTATGCTTATTAAGCTGTCTAATTGGCTTATACCGGATTCAGACCAGTGAGTTTCAGCAGAGTCAGCAATCACCACGTATAGCCTTACAGCAAGATGCCAAATATGTCGGCAGATTTGTGCTTTATGCTCTGCCGTTTTTTATTTTGTTATTCATTTTCTTTCCGCGTTTGCCACCGCTTTGGCATATCCCAATTCCAGAAAATAAAGGTATAACCGGAATCGGTGACAGTATGTCACCGGGAGATATTGCTGAATTATCTCAATCTAATGCTCTGGCTTTCCGGATTATTGGGGATGTTAGTAAACTGCCGCCACGTTCAGAGTTGTATTGGCGGGCATTAGTTTTAGATGAGTATGATGGACAGCGCTGGACCAGTAGCTTTATTAATCAGCAGCCTTTAATCCGTCAGCCTGGAGAAGTTGTTCCAGTATCTTCATCAGGGTGGAATTACCAATATTTGGCTGCTGATCCTTCTGTGTTCTGGGTGATGGGCCTGGAAAAATCGATGCCTTTGGAACGCCGTTATTATAATCGTCAGGACTGGAGTATCGTACCAAGGCGTTTAACCCAACGAGTAGAACCGATCCATTTGCAATGGCTGGGTAATCACAATGCTGAAAGTGCTCTACCAGAACAATTTGTTCAGCGACTGAATACCCAGACTCAAGTCCATTTGGATACTCAGGCACAACAGCTGGCACAGCGTTTATATCTACAAAGTGGGGAGGATCCGCGACGTTATATCCGAACAGTCTTGAACTGGTACCAGCAAAATCATTTTGTATATACCCTGAAACCAGGTGTACTCGGCAAAAACCGGATTGATGAATTTCTGTTTAAATCCCGGCAGGGTTTTTGTGAGCACTATGCTTCCAGTTTCGTGATGCTGATGCGATATGTGGGAATTCCGGCACGTGTGGTCACAGGTTATCAAGGCGGACAATTGGCACTCGATGGGAAAAGTTGGGAGGTTCGTCAATTGGATGCTCATGCCTGGACAGAAGTCTGGATTAACCAAAGATGGCAGCGTTTTGATCCTACCGCAATGGTAGCCCCGCAACGTATTGATGATGGGATGCAAAATTTAATCTCGCAAGATGAGCGAGTATGGGCAAGTAATTCTGGCTGGACATTACACCGTAATATATGGCTGACCAAACTAAGAGTCTGGAGTGATTATGCAAGTTACCAATGGCAAAGTAAGGTCGTAGGCTATAATGCCGAATCACAGCAGGGCTGGTTAGCGAAACTGGGTCTAAGTTCAGTCTATTCCAGCGTAATTATTTTAATATCTGGTATTGGCATACTCGTACTGCTTTATATTTTAAAAATCTATTTTAAAAATAGGCAGTTACAGTCACCTTTTGAACATTCTATTCAGCAGTTTAATCAGTCTTTGAAAAAAAAATTAAAAAGACAACCCGCAGAGACTTTTCATCAGTGGATGTTACGGCTATCTCAGCAAGTTCAGGATAAAGATCAGTCTGTATTCTTTGAAGCAATTAGACTATTTGAAAAATCAATTTATTCAGGCAGGAAATTCTCAGACCAAGATCTGAAACAATTCAAAGATTTGCTTAAAACTTGTACGTATATATTGAAAATTAAATGAAAAGACTTGTTTTGAGATCGAAAAATTTATAATATGCCAAGCATTCTAGGTGTATAGCTCAGTTGGTTAGAGCGCTACGTTGACATCGTAGAGGTCTCCAGTTCGAGTCTGGATATACCTACCAGGATTCAAAAACTAATGTTATAAGGGTTTTAAGCGAAAACAGTAGCTTAAAACCCTTTTTTTATACCTACAATAAAAAGTATCTTTATCCGCGTTATCCTTAAAATCGCTGCTTTTTACCGATTATACAGCTTAATTTACGTCAAGGTTACGACAAGAATTTTGGAAAGTACGTCATGAAATTAACTGAGCCAAGAATAAGAAAGTACATTGAATCTTTTGATAATAAAATAATGCTATGAATAAGGTCAGATCATTCTGTTATATGGACATTTCGGTTTGCACTTAAAACTGCAATGTGATGGGGGAAATGGGTATAAAGATAAAAAATATTTACGATAGAAATGTTCATCTGCCAAAGACTAAAAATGGTGATGCACTTAATATGCCGTTAACTATAAAGGCTATAGAGCTTCTGGATTTGATTCAATATGACGGACTTAATATTAATCCCTCAAAAAGAGAATTCATTTAAGTTGATATGGAAACGTAGAAAGCAAAAGGCAGGGCTTCCAGATATTCATTTTTATGACACGCGACATAGAGCACTCAACCCTTTGTGAATAAATAGAAATTATCGATTGATGTGCTGGCCCTGATCACTGGGCGTATATCAAAGTGCTGGCAAATACTTACTACACCCGGGATCGAAGATATTGCTGACATGTTAGAGGCTGCATACGAAAAGCCTTATTCAGTTAATGGGGTAGGGTGAGTAGTGAGGCTGAGGATTTTTGTGTGATATGAGATTGTTAATCTTCAGTTATCGTAAAGTGATGTCTCATTAAGTCAGTATTATTTGCATCATTTATTATAGAAATTAATACATCATATATAGCAGTTAGCTCATCTAGACTATGGAAAGCGCTCTTTCTGTTTATACGCTTACACATATCAAAAATATCTTCTTGGACTTCTTCAGCATGGTTAATTTTTTCTTTAGTGAGTGTAATTAACTTTCGAATATCACCTTCTATTACTTCGCTATTCTGATCGAGTGATTTGATAGACCCTTCCGACAATTTCAATATTTTTTTAAAATTATTTATTTTTAATGCGTTTTTATCTAAAGCTATGAGTGACATATTAAGGGATTGTATCTTTAATTCAAATTTTCTTTGTTCATCTGCACGATCTTCCTGTTTTTTGCAATTTTTATCTGTTCAATTATTTGTCTATAACCAAAAATTGCAAGACTTAGCGCTAATATGCCTATCAGAATCTGAATCTGTCCTGAATTGCTCTCAGCCCATGTCGAAAAACTAACTAAATAATTCAGCATAAAATAAGTCCTTATTGTAAATTAATCAGCATTCTACCCAAATTTAATTAGAAGATTCTTATTAATTAAACCAACATACTGGCATTATCTAAAGCCTATTAAACCAATAGAACCATTTTTTTTATTTGAATTACGGTCGATACATTTCCAGTGTTTGTAAAGGTAATTAAAAAAATGCACATAATTTAAACTGAACAAAGAGTAGAAAGGTGACTATTATTTAGGTTGTCTTAAGCCTTTAGGATTAACTATCAATTTATCAGGTGCAGATCATAAATTTCGATAGGGAATAGCAGATCTGTTTCAATTCGCTTTTTAACCCATACTTATGGAAATTACGGCCATTGATAATTTATTTTCATGATACCCAACATGTAGATAAAAATTGATGGCAAAAAACCGAATTAAGCACACATTAAGTTTATAGGTGAATTTGTCTGATTTTTAATTTAAGTAATTGAATTATAATGATTAAATTATAATTTTTGGTAAAATTAAGCAAAATCTGCAAATTAACCTTCTAATGCACAAATCGCATGGTTTGGCAATGTGCCGATTCGAAAAAAGGTTCATTTTCACGTAGAATACTGCTGTCGGTGAATCACGCTGACAATTTTTACGAATTTTTCAGGCAAAGTTGAATATGTATTGATATTCCTTTGACTGAGGTGCAACCAGCACCACTACTTTCAAAGTTTATTTAAGTAACCGGTTCGCTGAAATTAGGCCAAAAGCCTGATGATCAGAAACTCAATCCAAAGCAAGGGGCTATATATGGCTGGTGGAAAGTCAACAATCATTTACACACTGACCGACGAGGCGCCATTATTGGCGACTTACTCTCTACTGCCGATCATTGAGACCTTTACTAAGCCGGCGGGCGTTGAGATTGTTAAGACAGACATCTCTGTAGCCGCACGCGTACTTGCAGAATTCGCAGACTATCTAAGCGATGAGCAGAAAGTTTCAGATAACCTGGCAGAATTAGGTCGTCTTACTCAGGACCCAGATACTAATATCATTAAACTCCCTAATATTAGTGCGTCTGTTGCTCAGTTGACGTCATGCATTAAAGAACTTCAGTCTAAGGGCTATGCACTGCCTGATTATCCGGAAAACCCGACTACTGAAGAAGAAAAAGCAATTAAAGCGCGTTATAGCAAGTGCCTAGGTTCAGCAGTGAACCCAGTACTTCGTGAAGGTAACTCTGACCGTCGTGCGCCGACAGCAGTGAAAAACTACGCGAAAAAACACCCACATTCTATGGGTGAATGGAAACCTTGGTCACAAACTCACGTTTCTCACATGCAAGAAGGCGACTTCTACCATGGCGAAAAGTCTATGACTTTAGACCGTGCACGTAATGTGAAAATGGAACTGATCACCAAGTCTGGTGAAACTATCGTTCTTAAGCCAAAAGTTGCGCTTCAAGACGGCGAAATCATCGACTCAATGTTCATGAGCAAAAAAGCCCTTTGCGACTTCTATGAAAAAGAATTAGAAGATTGTAAAGAAGCTGGCATCCTGTTCTCTTTACACGTTAAAGCGACCATGATGAAAGTATCACACCCGATCGTATTCGGTCACTGTGTGCGTATTTACTACAAAGATGCGTTTGAGAAACACGGTAAATTATTCGACGAGCTCGGCATTAACGTAAACAACGGTATGGCTGGTCTTTACGAAAAAATCGAATCTTTACCGACTTCTTTACGTGAAGAAATCATTGAAGATCTTCATGCATGTCAAGAACACCGTCCAGCACTTGCGATGGTTGATTCTGCAAAAGGTATTACCAACTTCCATTCTCCAAACGACGTGATTGTAGATGCTTCTATGCCTGCAATGATCCGTACTGGCGGTAAAATGTGGGGTGCTGACGGTAAACCTTACGACTGTAAAGCAGTTATGCCTGAATCTACATTCGCACGTATTTATCAGGAAATGATCAACTTCTGTAAATGGAATGGTAACTTCGACCCACGTACTATGGGTACAGTTCCTAACGTTGGTCTGATGGCTCAAAAAGCTGAAGAATACGGTTCTCACGACAAGACTTTCGAAATTCCTGAAGCGGGTGTTGCGAACATCACTGACCTTGAAACTGGTGAAGTGTTGATGTCTCAAAACGTGGAAGAAGGTGATATCTGGCGTATGTGCCAGGTGAAAGACGCACCGATCCGCGACTGGGTGAAACTGGCTGTAACTCGTGCACGTAACTCTGGCATGCCAGCAATCTTCTGGCTTGACCCGTACCGTCCACACGAAAACGAACTGATCAAAAAAGTTCAAACATACCTGAAAGACCACGATACAGAAGGTCTAGACATCCAAATCATGTCTCAAGTACGTGCGATGCGTTATACACTTGAACGTGTTGCTCGCGGTCTGGATACGATTTCTGTGACTGGTAACATCCTGCGTGACTACCTGACTGACCTGTTCCCAATCATGGAGCTTGGTACTTCTGCGAAAATGCTGTCTATCGTGCCTCTAATGGCAGGTGGCGGTATGTACGAAACTGGTGCTGGTGGTTCTGCGCCTAAACACGTACAACAATTGGTAGAAGAAAACCACTTACGTTGGGATTCTCTAGGTGAGTTCTTGGCATTGGCTGTTTCTCTGGAAGAAATGGGCATTAAAGAAAACAATGCACGTGCGAAACTGCTCGCGAAAACACTGGATGCTGCGACTGGTAAATTGCTTGACAATGACAAGTCTCCATCACGTCGTACTGGCGAGCTAGACAACCGTGGCAGCCACTTCTACCTGGCTAAATTCTGGGCAGAAGAACTTGTAGCGCAAGACGAAGATACAGAATTGAAAGCGAAATTTGCACCGATCGCTCAGTCTCTTGCTGAAAATGAAGAGAAGATCGTAAGCGAATTGAATGCAGTTCAAGGCCAATCTGTAGATATCGGTGGTTACTATGCGGTTGATCCTGCGAAAGTAAATGCTGTAATGCGTCCAAGTGCTACATTGAACCAAATCATTGAATCACTAAATGCTTAATCAGGCTGTACTAGCTTTAAAGCTCGTAAAGTGAATAAAACCGGTGCTTAGGCGCCGGTTTTTTATTGTTTTTAGATATACATTTAGATAAGAAATGAAGAAATGAGATTTCAGTTAAGTTTCTGATCTATCGTTATTTGATTGAATAATCGAAATGATTAAAAAATAATTCTGAAATTGTTATATTGATTTAAAGTATAAGCGCTATATTAAAAAAAAGGTTTTATTGACCTGGGTAGGGTAGAGCCATGAGTAATCAGATATTCATACAGCAGACTTTTGATGGTCCGGTGGATATTGTTGGCGATATTCATGGTGAGATTGATGCGCTACATCAATTATTAAAAGTATTGGGCTACGATCTGCAAGGTCGTCATCCTGAACAGCGTAAACTGATTTTTGTCGGAGATCTGTGTGATCGTGGACCGGACAGTATCGCTGTCATCAGACAGGTTAAAACCTTAATAGAAAATGGCAATGCGCAATGCATTCTGGGTAATCATGAAATCAACTTGTTAACCGATACGCTACGGGAAGGTAATGGCTGGTTTTTTGGTTCACCGCATCAGGATGATCTCAAAACTTTTGATTCAGTTCAGGCTTCAATTCAGGATCGTGCATGGATTCTAGAATTTCTAAACAGCCTGCCTTTGGCTCTAGATGCACCCCATTTAAGAATTGTGCATGCTTGCTGGGATACGCAGGCAATTCAACAATTGAAATCTGTTCCTTTTAATTCAATCAGACAGGCTTATGATTATTTTGTCCTGAAAAATGAGCTTGAGTTACAGACTTTAGGCTTTGATGAATATATCCAGAGTGAACAGCAGCAATATCAGGGACAATTCAAGGATCCAGCAGCCAGTATTCCCTTATTAAAATATATCGCTGAAAAAGAGTTACGCGACCAGATGCAAAATCCGATTCGTACCTTAAGCTCAGGCGCAGAAAAAATTGCACAACGTCCAGTCTATGCAGGGGGGCGCTGGCGTATGATTGACCGTTTGCCATGGTGGGAGCGTTATACAGATAGGATACCTGTGGTGATTGGCCATTATTGGAGAAACTTTAAAACCACCGAAGAAAAATCCGGTCTGTTTAAGCATATTGATGCTCTGCAATGGTTTGGACAGCAGCAGAATGTATTCTGTGTCGACTATTCAGTGGGCAGGCGTTATCGTGACCGACAGCAACAGGCTGAGTATGCTCATCATCTTGGGGCTTTAAGACTGCCTGAAAATCTGGTGATTTTTGAAGATGGCCAGCAGTATTTCACTCAAAAAATGACGTAAAAAAAGCAGCCACGAAGACTGCTTTTTTAATGAAATTAGCGGATCATTCCACTTCTACAATTTCAAAATCGTGGGTGATTTCGACACCACCATCAGACAGCATTTTGCTGGCAGAGCAGTATTTCTCAGCAGAAAGCTCTACGGCTTTAGCGACCTGTTTCTCTTTGATGCCCTTACCGCTGACCACAAAGTGTAGATGGATTTTGGTAAATACCGCAGGAATTGTATCGGCACGTTCTGCTTTTAATTCACAGCGTACATCAGTAATCTCCTGACGTGCTTTCTTTAAAATCGTCACAATGTCAAAAGAAGCACAACCACCCAGACCGGTCAAAATCAGTTCCATTGGGCGAGGACCACGGTTTTCACCGCCATATTCAGGTGAACCATCCATGATGATACTGTGACCACTTTGAGTTTTTGCTTCAAAAGCAACATTCTCTAGCCAATGAACACTCGTTTGCATTGCAACTACCTAAAAAAAGCTATAAATTTACGAAGTAACTGTACACTAACATAAATTGGGTTGATAAGGAATTTCAATCCCACTGTGTGACAAGTTCACATTAGGTCTTGTGCGATCTATAAATTATCCATATTCGGAACTGTAAGCATGACTTCAAACTTTTCACAATTAAGCACAGACGCACTTTCGCCGGGGCAACTACCTGAATCAGTGAAAGCGTTATTAAAACGTGCATATATCAATCGCTATCCAAAACGTACCACGATCGTGGATGCAGGATCAGAATCTAAATCGCTGTATTTAATTCTGAAGGGGTCTGTATCTATCATTCTTCGTGAAGATGATGAACGTGAGATTGTGGTAGCTTATTTAAATGCGGGAGACTTCTTTGGGGAAATGGGTCTTTTCGAAGCAAATCCACAGCGTACTGCAGAAGTGCGTACTCGTGATGTCTGTGAAATTGCTGAAATTACCTATGAAAACTTTCATGAAATTAGCAAACAATATCCAGATCTAAGCTATGCAGTTTTTGCTCAGCTGGTTCGCCGTCTGAAAAATACCACACGTAAAGTGACTGACCTGGCATTTATCGATGTGTCTGGTCGTATTGCACGTTGTCTGATTGACCTGTCATCTCAGCCAGAAGCGATGATCTTGCCAAATGGTCGTCAGATCCGTATTACCCGTCAGGAAATTGGCCGTATTGTTGGGTGTTCACGTGAAATGGTCGGTCGTGTTCTAAAAACTCTAGAAGAACAGGGCATGATTGAAACCGATGGTAAGGCGATTCTGATTTTTGATGCATCGCTGGAAGAACCTGAAGCAGTGGGTGCTGGCGAGTTCGAAGACGAATAAGCCAAAAGCACGATAAAAAGCAAATCTTCGGGTTTGCTTTTTTTATTCCTGTTTAAAAATTTCAGCCTGATTCAGAACATAACAAATTGGCACAAGCTTGTTAGAAAAGATGATTTAAGTCCGTCTTATAATTCCGATAGGCTATAGCACACTTGCTCTTGATAAATAACAGATAAACTTAAAGGATATTTTTATGCAATTCAGACCATTGGCGGATACTGGGATTTTATTGCCAGAAATCTGTTTGGGCACCATGACTTTTGGTGAGCAAAATACTCAGGAAGAGGCTTTTCAGCAATTAGACTATGCCTTGGATCAAGGTTTATATTTCTGGGATACCGCAGAAATGTATCCGGTGCCACCCAAGCCTGAAACGCAAGGGGCAACTGAACGCATTATTGGTAACTGGATTGCTTCACGTGGTGGTCGTGACAAACTGTTTTTAGCTTCGAAAATTGCGGGTCCGTCACAAGGTGGGAGCCATATCCGTGATGGTCAGACCCGGTTTGTGGCAGATGAGATTGCATCAGCAATTGATAATTCATTGTCACGTTTGCAAACTGATTATATCGACCTGTACCAATTGCACTGGCCTCAGCGCGCAACCAATTTCTTTGGCAAGCTGGGTTATGGCAATGCAGAAGCTGCAGATGATCGTGCTGTCACGAATCTGGAAGAAACCCTGACTGCTTTGCATGACGAAATTAAGAAAGGTCGTATCCGTTATATTGGCCTGTCCAATGAAACACCTTGGGGCACCATGAAGTTCCTGCATCTGGCAGAGAAATTGGGACTTTCTAAATTTGTTAGCGTGCAAAATCCGTATAGCTTGCTGAATCGGACTTATGAAATTGGTATGTCGGAAATTGCCAAATACGAAGGTGTAGGTTTGCTGGCTTATTCTCCACTGGCATTCGGTTATCTGACTGGTAAATTCCGCAATGGTGCACGTCCAGCCAATGCACGTGTGACTTTATTTTCACGTTTTAGCCGTTATAGCAATCCGGAAAGCGAGTGGGCCGTCGAGCAGTATGCACAACTGGCTGAGCAGCATGGCCTGACCTTAACCCAGTTGTCACTGGCTTTCATTAAACAGCAGTTCTTCGTGACCAGTACCATTATCGGTGCGACCAATCTGGATCAGCTCAAAGAAAACATTCAGGCGTTTGACGTGAATCTGTCTGAAGAAGTCTTGCAGGGCATTGAAGCCATTCACCGTCAGCAGCCCAATCCGGCACCATAATCACGATATTACCATTCTAAAACACCCTCTAAGCGAGGGTGCTTTTAATTTGATGAGTAAATTTAATGATAAACAACATAGCAAGAAAAGGATAAAGGCAGCATAATCAAAACAAGATTCATTAATAGAATTTAATAAAAATGAATAATGAAACGGATATTTCTAAATCCCAAGTACTAGCTATAGCAATATTCAATCTCGCTGAACAGTTGCAATTGCAAGAATCTGAGCTTGCATTAGTTCTGGATCTATCTAAAGCAGAATTATCGTCAATCATAAATCAAAAAGAATTAGAACCAGATACTACCGCAGGTAAAAGAGCAATAACTTTAATCAATAGATTTCTTTCATAAGTCATTTTTCACTCAGCTCCAAGTTATAAATTCCAGCAATTAGATTGAATCTTAATGCTAGTCTTTTGCCTCGATTGCGATATCGCTCAGCAAGAATTTTGAAGGT